>DITR01000127.1 GCA_002422175.1 Alcaligenaceae bacterium UBA6179 | reverse complement strand
TCTCAACAGAACCTATTAGATAGTTAAATGCTCTCTTGAGAGCATTTATTGCAAAAATCTGAATCAGACTGATATAATCATTCTGATAAAACTTTTTATTTGACATTAGATATCCTTTGAGAGTGATTAGCATGGAATCCCCCATTCCCCTGCCTGTTGAGCGCGCCATCCACAAGCTCGGCAGCGACATTTCGCTGGCACGCCGGCGTCGCCATATCTCTCAGGCTTCGCTGGCCGAGCGCATGGGCGCGTCCTTATCTACCGTTCGCCGCATGGAGAAAGGTGACGTGCGCGTGCCCATCCACTTTTTCGCGCGTGCGCTGCATGTCTTCGGCGAAATCCAGGTGCTAGGGCATCTGCTGGACACTGCTCGCGACGAGATCGGCCTGACGCTAATGGACGAACGCTTGCCCAAGCGGGTGCGCAGCAAGCTAGGCAATACCTCAGGAGCGCTCTGATGGCCACCGTCGCCACGAACCGCCGGCAAGTCCAGTTATGCATCGGCAAGGCGAGCCTGCCAGTCGGCTCGCTCATCTACGTCCGGCAGGGACAGCGCGAGCACTGCGCTTTCGCTTATGAAGCGGCTTGGCTGAAAAATCCGACGCGCTTCAATGTGTCGGCTGACCTGCAACTCATGCCGGGCTACCAGTCGCATAAGGCGGCATCGTCACACGATTCCGTGTTTCATGGTGCGATTGCAGATACCGCGCCGGATGCCTGGGGCCGGCGTGTCGTCGCCCGCGACCATGCCAAGCGCCGCCGGGCCGATCCGCAACTGCCGGCGCTCACCGAGCTAGACTACCTGCTGGCAGTTGACGACTTTAGTCGCGTCGGTGCCCTGCGCCTGCGCGATGCACAGGGGATTTGGCACAGGACGGTTACCGAGGGTCGGCGAAGCACCCCGCCGTTGATCGAGCTGGAGCACATCTACCAAGCCAGCCGTGCCGTCGAGCGCGGGCAGGAATCGGACGAGGACTTGCGCTACCTGCAAGGCAAGGGCACTTCGCTCGGAGGCATGCGCCCCAAGTGCACGATGGTGGACGAATACGGCTGGCTAGCCATCGGCAAATTTCCGAGCGTGGGCGACACCCGCAGCATTACGCGCGGCGAGGTGCTGGCGCTGAAGCTGGCGACGCAGGCGGGGATCGATGCCGCGCCTGCGCGCATCGTCTTGCTGGGTGAAAGGGGAAACGAGGCGCCGGTAGCAGTCATCCGCCGGTTCGACCGCGACAGCGGTGGCGGCCGCATTCCCTACCAGTCGGCCGCCTCGCTGCTACAGGCCTCACGCGGGGAAGATCGTAGCTACACAGAGATCGCAGACGCCATCCGCTCCCACAGCCAAGAACCCACCGAGGATGTGCGCCAACTTTGGCGTCGCCTAGTGCTCAACCTGCTGATCACCAACGTAGACGATCACCTGCAGAACCACGGATTTTTACACGTGGAACACGGCCAGTGGCGCCTTGCGCCTGCCTTTGACATAAATCCTTTCCCAGACAAAGACAGGGAGTCCAAGACCTGGCTGAGCGAGGAAGAAGGGCCAATCACCGACATTCAGATGTTGCTGGCACGCGCATCGTATTTCTCGCTGGACGAGGCACAGGCCCTGGCCATACTGGGTGAAGTGCATGCCGCGGTATTGAGTTGGCGCAAAGTCGCACTCAGCCCGGAGGTCGGATTGAGCGCGGCCGAACTGGAAGACTTCGCGCCTGCCTTCGAGCACGAGCAGATGGATGCTACAGCCACGCTACTCGGGCAGTGACGCAATCGAGGGTTTTGACCACAGAGAGTAGAGTGGAGCGGGTGAAGGGAATCGAACCCTCGTATGCAGCTTGGGAAGCTACCGTTCTACCATTAAACTACACCCGCGCAATTCATTATTATACTGGTTTGGGCGCGTAGCAAATGACGGGCCGACTGGGCTAAAATAGTCGTATGAACATAACGATTAATGGCGAAACCAAGGCCGTGACAGCGTCAATTTCGCTCACCGACCTGATTGCTTCACTTGACTTGACCAACCACCGTGTAGCGATTGAGCGCAATGGCGCTATTGTGCCGCGTAGCCAACACGCACAGACGCAATTATCTGAAGGCGATGCGCTTGAGATTGTGGTTGCTGTAGGTGGGGGTTAATGTCAACGCCCCCCGAACTGCCCACGCACATTAAAAGTTTTGTACATCGGCGAGGTCATATTACCCAAGGGCAAAAGTCAGCTTTTGACAACCATGCTGACAAATGGGTCATACCTTATCAAGTGCAAACGCTTGATCCAACGCAACACTTTGGTCGTAACGCCCCAACCATTTTAGAAATTGGTTTTGGTATGGGCGAGACCACGGCTGCTATCGCCGTGGCACGCCCAACAGATCATTTTTTGGGTGTAGAAGTCTTTCAAGCGGGTGTCGGCGCACTGCTCAACCGTTTACACAATCAAGAGATTGGCAATGTGCGCATCATTCAACACGATGCGGTTGAAGTATTACGCGACATGATTGCCCCCAATAGCTTGGCAGGGGTACATATTTATTTTCCTGACCCATGGCATAAAACGCGTCACCATAAGCGCCGCTTAATTCAAGCCCCTCTTGTACATTTATTGGCCAGTCGTATTAAGCCTGGCAGCTACTTGCACTGCGCAACAGATTGGGAACACTACGCCCATCAAATGCTCGCCGTACTCAGTGCGGAACCTTGCTTAGTGAATACTTGCGAAGGCTTTGCGCCGCGGCCAGACTATCGACCGTTAACCAAATTTGAAGCACGTGGCTTACGGTTGGGCCACGGCGTGTTTGATCTGATTTTTAAGCGCTTATGATTGATCGCTTGGGTGCGTTGAAGATTAAAACTTAATCTTCAACGCCCAAACCCACCCATTTTTCCTAAGGCCTTCATGCCACCCATGGCACGCATCATTTTGGCCATACCGCCTTTTTTCATTTTTTTCATCATGTCTTGCATTTGATCAAACTGACTCAACATGCGGTTGACCTCTTGTACCGGCACGCCTGAACCCATCGCAATACGACGCTTTCGCGAGGCTTTGATAAGCTCAGGCTTTGAGCGTTCAAGCGGTGTCATCGCATTTAAAATGCCTTCAGTGCGACGCATTTGCTTTTCAGCTTGACCGCCTTGCAACTGCCCGGCGGCTTGTGCAAATTGGCTGGGTAGCTTTTCTAATAATGAACTCATATCGCCCATTTTTTTTACTTGGGCAATTTGATCTCTAAAATCATTTAAATCAAAACGGTCGCCCGACTTCATTTTGGCGGCCATTTTTTGAGCTTCAGCCACATCAATATTTTGTTGTGCCTGCTCAACCAAGGTCAGAATATCGCCCATGCCCAATATGCGTTGGGCCATGCGGTCTGGGTAAAACGGCTCAAGGCCATCAAGCTTTTCTGACACACCCACAAACTTAAGCGGCTTACCCGTCACATGACGTACTGACAAGGCTGCGCCACCGCGCGCATCGCCATCTAGCTTGGTAAGCACCACGCCCGTTAAGGGCAATGCATCGCCGAACGCTTTAGCCGTATTAATTGCATCTTGACCTTGCATCGCATCAACCACAAACAAGGTTTCGACAGGCTTGAGAAATTGATGTAATGCTTGAATTTCTTGCATCATGGCTTCGTCAATACCTAAACGACCCGCCGTATCAACAATCAACACGTCAATGTGATGGCGCTTTGCATAGTCAACCGCATATTGCGCAATTTCAAGTGGTTTTTGTGAGGCGTTTGACTCAACCCATTGAACCCCCACCTGCTGGGCCACTGTTTTAAGTTGCTCAATTGCTGCAGGCCGATATACGTCGGCACTGACTACGGCGACTTTTTTCTTACCTGTTTTACGACCTTGGTGGGTATGACCGCCTTCACTTAACCAACGTGCCAATTTCGCTGTGGTGGTTGTTTTACCCGCACCCTGCAAACCCGCCATCAAAATAATAGCTGGCGGCTGTACAGACAGCGACAGTTCACTGGCTTCAGGGCCTAAATCGCCCCCCATCAAGGCGGTCAACTCTTGATTGACTACCCCAACCAATGCTTGACCTGGAGAAAGGCTTGAGACGACCTCTTCCCCCAAGGCTTTTTGTTTAACTTGATCAATAAAAATGCGCACCACGGGTAGCGATACGTCTGCCTCTAATAAGGCTAAACGAACCTCGCGCATCATGTCTTGGGTGTTGGCCTCTGTGAGGCGAGCTTGGCCTCGAATCGTTTTAACGACTCGGGTCATTCGTTGGGTTAAGTTTTCAAGCATAGGGTTAGATTCGCTTACACTAATGGGATGTCTACTGACATTGTATTTCACACCCTCGCGGCTTTGGTATATATCGCTTTAGCCACTTATTTATGGCGGCCTCTAGAGGCGGGTCAGGTGTTGGCGCATCGAAGTAAAACAGCGCGTATGGGTCTGTTGTTAGGTATTGTGCTTCAAGGCATTGCGTTATATGTGTCAGTTTTACCCAACCAACAACTTCATTTAAGCTGGGTTTTGGCGCTTTCAGTCGCGATTTGGCTAGGTTTGATCGTGTTTTGGCTTGAAAGCCTGATTGTAGCGATTGATGGCCTACAGTTGCTGCTCTTGCCATTTGCCGCGTTTATTTGTGTTTTGGCGGCTATTTTCCATACCAGTCACCTCATTGCTCACGACTCTCAACCCGCCCTACGCAGTCATCTTTTAGTCGCATTAGCCGCTTATGGCTTAATAACCATTGCTGCGTTACAAAGCATGTTGATGGCTGCCACTGATTATTACTTACACAACCCCCAAAAATCAAGTCGACCAGCAAGCCCTTTGCGTCGAGCCTGGCGCCGCATGTTACTTGCACAACCTTCTTTGATGGCGCAAGAACAATTGTTGTTTCGAATCATTTGGGTGGCGTTTATCACGCTCTCACTTGCGGTATTGTCAGGCGGGCTCATTTCATTGGCTACCACTGGTAAATTGATGCCGTTCGACCATAAAACCGTCTTTACACTTTTGTCTTGGGTAACGTTTGGCGTTTTGCTTTTAGGTCGCCACATACGCGGTTGGCGTGGCCGTATCGCTCTGCGATACACCTTGCTTGGTTTTGCCTTTGTAGTACTGTCTTATAGCGGTAGTCGTTTTGTGATTGAATTTATTTTGCAAAGGTAATGATGCACCATGGGTAAAATTTTATTTTGGGTACTGGTCATCATTGGTGGTTTATTTTTAAGCCGTATGCTCACTCACTATGCCGCGCGTAAACGTCAAGAAAAAGAGCAACCCAAACAAGTGCCCAAAAGCACACAAGGTTCGGCTGAAGAAATGGTGCGTTGTAAACGCTGCAACATTCATTTGCCTCGCTCTGAAGCGGTTTACGATAAAGAGCAAACGTGGTGCAGTAAAGAACATGCCAAACTGGGTGTGAAGTCTTAATGCTGAATGCTTAATGCTTAANNAAATTGTTAGTCAATTAGACCAACAGGCGCAATGTGTTGTTCGCCAACCCTCACCTCACTTTGATCAACGCCCATCGGGTACACATATTGATTTACTTGTCATGCACAACATAAGCTTGCCACCTGGTGAGTTTGGCAGTGGTTATGTACAGCAACTCTTTGCAGGCACGCTTGATTTAAACGCTCACGCTTGGTTTGAAAATCTAAAGGGTGTGCGAGTTTCAGCGCATTTTTTAATTGAACGCAATGGTCAAATGACTCAGTTTGTATCGTGCCACGATCGCGCTTGGCATGCAGGTGTTTCCAGCTTTGATGGTCGACCACAATGCAATGATTTTTCAATAGGCATTGAATTAGAAGGCACTGACGACACGCCCTACACTGAGCCACAGTATGCCGCGTTGACGCAATTAACCGAAGCGTTACGCAACGCCTTCCCCCTTAAGGCCGTTCGGGGGCACTGTCATATTGCACCAGAGCGTAAAACTGACCCTGGTGCATCTTTTGACTGGCAACGGTATGCACGCGAGGCAAAATGGTCTTCGCATGCATTACCGACATTCGGTTAAAACACTTAAATCACAACTTACTGACTCAACAGCAAACCATTCATTCGCTTAACAAAGCCTACTGGGTCAGGCAATTGAGCGCCATCAGCCAGCAAAGCTTGGTCTAACAACAGCTCTGACCAGTCACTGAACTGATCATCTTGCGCTTCTTGAATACGTTTAACTAAAGCATGATCTGGGTTGATTTCTAAGATCGGCAATACGTTGGGCGCATCTTGACCGGCAGACTTTAAAAGGCGCTGTAAGTGTGGGCTCATTTCGTTTTGATCAACCACCACGCAAGCGGGTGAGTCAACCAAACGGTTTGATACACGCACTTCTTTCACGCGTGCCTTGAGGGTTTCTTGCAAACGTGTCACCAAGGGCTTGAGGGCTTCAGCGACTTCCGTTTGTTGCTTCTTTTCAGCTTCATCAGCCAGCTCTGCTAAGTCAAGACCGCCCTTAGCCACTGACGTCATGCTTTTACCCTCAAACTCGCGTAGATGTGACAACATCCATTCATCAACGCGATCAGACAACAGTAAAACTTCAATGCCTTTTTTGCGGAAAATTTCAAGGTGTGGGCTGCTGTTTGCAGCGTTATAGCTTTCGGCAGTGACGTAGTAAATTTTGTCTTGGCCTTCTTTCATACGCGACACGTAATCAGCCAAGCTCACTATTTGAGCGCTGGTTTGATCGTGTGTGGAAGCGAAACGCAACAGTTTGGCAATACGCTCTAAGTTGGCTTGGTCTTCACCGGTACCTTCTTTTAAAACTTGGCCAAACTCTTGCCAGAAAGAATCGTAGTCTTCTTTTTTGTTTTCTGCCAGGTCTTCAAGTAGCGACAAAATACGCTTGGTTGACCCTTCACGAATGGTGCGCACGTCACGGCTTTCTTGCAAAATCTCACGCGATACATTGAGCGGCAAATCAGCCGAATCAATCACCCCACGTACAAAACGTAAATAGCTCGGCAACAACTGTTCAACGTCGTCCATAATAAAAACGCGTTTAACATATAGTTTGACACCGCGCTTAGCATCACGCTCAAACATATCAAACGGGGCACGCTTAGGCACAAACAGTAATTGGGTGTATTCGCTTCGACCCTCTACACGATTATGTGACCAAGCAAGCGGGTCTTCAAAATCGTGCGAGACGTGTTTATAAAACGCTTTGTATTGCTCATCAGTGATATCTGATTTGTTGCGTGTCCAGAGCGCGCTGGCTTGATTGATGGCTTCCCATTCGCCAGTTAATTTCATGGCTGACGCTTTTTCGTCCCACTCTTCTTTCGGCATCTCAACGGGTAATGAAATATGATCAGAGTAGCGACGTAACACTTCGCGCAGTTTCCAACCACTTAAAAACTCGTCTTCATCTGCACGTAAGTGCAACACCACATCAGTACCCCGACCTTCTTTGGTCGCGGCGGTAATTGAGAACTCGCCTTGACCATCTGAAACCCACTCAACAGCTTGGTCGGCTGCCGCGCCAGCACGGCGTGTGGTGACTGCCACTTTGTCGGCGATGATAAAAGAAGAATAAAAGCCCACACCAAATTGACCAATCAGTTGAGCGTCTTTTTGCTTGTCGCCGGTTAAGCGTGAAAAGAATTCTTTGGTGCCTGAACGGGCGATGGTACCCAGGTTAGAAATGGCTTCATCGCGAGACATACCGACGCCATTATCTGAAATGGTTATGGTACGGGCCTCTTTGTCAAAACTGACACGCACTCGCAAATCGGTATCGCCAGACATTAACTCAGGTTGGTCAAGCGCCTCAAAGCGCAGTTTGTCGCAGGCATCTGACGCATTGGAAACCAACTCGCGCAAAAAAATTTCTTTGTTACTGTAAAGTGAATGAATCATCAGGTGCAAAAGCTGTTTGACTTCTGCCTGAAAACCTAATGTTTCTGAGGGTTGGGGCGTTGCTGTTTCGGTCATGCGGGTCACCTGTAAAAATGATCAGTTTGGTCTAAAAGGTTTGTGGCCATGGAGACTGCCGAAACTTTAAAAAATCGACAATCTATATCTAATCTATTTGGGGTTGGTTTAGCAAATTTCAAGGGTGCGTGTTTTCGTGTAATAATAACGATCTTCCCTCCTATGCCCGGGTGGTGAAATTGGTAG
>DITR01000164.1:4861-5273 GCA_002422175.1 Alcaligenaceae bacterium UBA6179 | reverse complement strand
ATCGGTATTTTGAGCATGTCGGGCTTTACCTACGAAGGTTGGCGCAACCTGTTCACGTTTGACGTGTTGGGCTTGCCCGTTGGACAAGTTTTGGCCACTTTGGCTTTTCTGTCTCTATGCTGGCACGCATATATTGGTATTCGTGACATCTGGATGGACTACGTTAAACCTACGGGTATTAGATTGGGTCTTTTAGCCTTATCTATATTGTGGTTGGCAGGTGCCGCTATTTATTTCATTACTATTGTTTGGGGGTCATAACCGTGGTTGCTGTTAAAAAATCTCTACCACGCCGTCAATTTGATGTGGTTGTTGTGGGCGCGGGTGGTGCGGGTATGCGCTGCTCTTTACAACTGGCACAGGCTGGCTTATCTGTGGCCGTCTTGTCAAAAGTATTTCCAACACGTTCGCA
>DITR01000164.1:135-4711 GCA_002422175.1 Alcaligenaceae bacterium UBA6179 | reverse complement strand
CCATTTACCAGCGCCCCTTTGGCGGTCATTCTGCAAACTTTGGTGAAAAACCTGTACAGCGTGCCTGTGCCGCGGCTGATCGAACCGGTCATGCCATGTTGCATACGCTATATCAGCGAAATGTCTCCGTTCGCACGCAGTTTTTTGTCGAATGGATGGCGCTTGACCTGATTCGCAACGAAGCGGGCGACGTGCTGGGTGTGACCGCCATGGAAATGGAAACAGGCGAAATTTACATATTTGAAGCAAAAACCACTGTACTTGCTACAGGTGGTGCCGGTCGTATTTGGGCTGCATCAACCAATGCTTACATCAACACGGGTGACGGCATGGGCATGGCTGCGCGTGCAGGCATTGCTTTGCAAGACATGGAATTTTGGCAGTTTCACCCAACGGGTGTTGCCGGTGCCGGCGTTTTAGTGACAGAAGGTGTTCGCGGTGAAGGCGGTATCTTGCTCAACAGTAAGGGTGAGCGCTTCATGGAGCGCTACGCGCCAACCATGAAAGATTTGGCACCCCGCGATTTCATTTCACGTTGTATGGACCAAGAAATTAAAGAAGGTCGGGGCTGTGGTCCTGATGCCAGTTATATCGAGCTTAAGTTAGATCACCTTGGTGCAGACGTCATCAATAAACGTTTACCGTCTATTCGTGAAATTGCGATCAAATTCGCTAACGTTGACCCAATTAAAGAGCCCATTCCAGTTGTCCCGACTATTCACTATCAAATGGGTGGCGTGCCAGCTAATATTCACGGTCAAGTGATCTCGTGGGAACAAGGCGAAAATAAAATTGTTAATGGCTTATATGCCATTGGCGAAGTCGCCGCAGTATCTGTTCATGGCGCCAACCGTTTAGGCACGAATTCATTGCTTGATTTGATTGTGTTTGGGCGTGCAGCGGGTAACCACATTGTGTCGTCGCACCCAGAGCGTCAACATGCACATCAACATTTGGCACAAGAGTCAGTTGATAAATCACTAGATCGTATCGATCAAATCGAATCGCGTACCAGTGGTGAAAAAACCCAAGATGTCGGCAATGCTATTCGTAACACAATGCAAAAACACTGTGGCGTGTTTCGCACAAATGCCATGCTTGAAGAAGGCTGTAGCTTAATTGATGATTTGGCTACTCAGGCTTATAACGTTGCTTATAAAGACAAATCAAAAGTCTTCAATACGGCACGTATTGAAGCTCTTGAGTTAACCAATATGATTGAAGTGGCTCGTTCAACCATTCATTCGGCTCATGCACGCAAAGAAAGTCGTGGCGCACACGCTCTTGATGAGCACCCACTGCGTGACGACGATAACTGGATCAAGCATACACTTTGGTATTCAGAGGGTAATAGGCTTGATTACAAACCCGTTCAAATGAAGCCGTTAACTGTTGACAGCTTCCCACCCAAAGCCCGTACGTTCTGATCAAGATTGAGGCATAACACTATGAGCACTAAGCGCCGCGTGAAGTTTGAAATTTACCGCTACGACCCCGATAAGGACGAGCGTCCTTANNATGCAAAAGCTTGAAGTCGATTTGTTACCAACTGACAAAATGTTGCTTGATGCATTAATTCGTATCAAAAGTGATGTTGATGATAGCCTAGCGTTACGACGCTCATGCCGTGAAGGCGTGTGCGGTTCAGATGCAATGAATATCAATGGTAAAAACGGTTTGGCTTGTACAACCAACATGCGCGAATTGAAAGAGCCGATTGTGTTGCGTCCCTTGCCTGGTTTGCCCGTTATTCGCGATCTAATTGTTGATATGACGCACTTCTTTAATCAATATCATTCGATTCGTCCTTACCTTATTAACAATACTCCGCCACCTGAGAAAGAACGGTTACAAAGCCCAGAGGCTCGCGAAGAACTTGATGGTTTGTATGAGTGTATCTTGTGCGCCTGCTGTTCAACCTCATGCCCATCGTTTTGGTGGAACCCTGACAAATTTGTGGGTCCAGCAGGTTTGTTGCAAGCTTACCGCTTTATTGCAGACAGTCGTGACGAGGCCACTTCAGAGCGTCTAGATAATCTTGAAGACCCTTACCGCTTGTTTCGTTGCCACACCATTATGAATTGTGTTGATGTCTGCCCTAAAGGTTTAAACCCAACACGCGCGATCGGCAAAATTAAAGAAATGCTTGTTCGCCGAACTGTTTAAAGTATGGCAACGTTGACAGAGCTTGAGCGCGCACGCCTTCGTTGGCGCGCTCGACGTGGGTTGCTTGAAAACGATTTGATCTTCACACGATTTCTTGATGTCTATGAAGAAAATCTGACTGATGACCAAATCGCTTCATTAGCCTTAATATTTGAGTTAGGTGATAATCAGTTGCTTGATTTATTGCTCGGGCGCATTGAGCCAACGGGTAAACTTAATCAACCTGCTGTTCTAACTTTGTTGAAACAAATTCAAGAACTACGACTTTCATTTTAGGAATTGCAATATGAAACTATCTGAAAATAAAGCGACATTGTCATTCTCTAATGGTCAACCCGCAGTTGAGCTGCCTATGTATTCAGGTAGTGTTGGCCCTGACGTGATTGATATTCGTAAGCTGTACAGCTCAACAGATATGTTTACGTATGATCCTGGTTTTTTGGCAACAGCCGCGTGTCAGTCAGCTATTACTTATATTGATGGCGACAAAGGCGAACTGTTGTATCGCGGTTACCCAATTGATCAACTGGCCACTCAGTGCGATTTTATGGATGTCTGCTATTTGATTTTGAATGGTGAGTTACCTGACGCGACTCAGAAAAAAGACTTTGATGCTCAAGTTACGAACCATACGATGGTGAACGAGCAGTTGCATTTTTTCATGCGCGGTTTTCGTCGTGATGCTCACCCTATGGCCGTGTTAACAGGTTTAGTCGGTGCCTTGTCAGCTTTCTATCATGATTCAACTGACATTACGAACCCCCGTCATCGCCATATATCAGCGATTCGTTTGATCGCAAAAATGCCAACCCTGGTTGCAATGGCTTATAAGTATTCACAAGGTCAACCTTTCATTTATCCACAAAATAGCTTGTCTTATACCGGCAATTTTTTGCGCATGATGTTTGCAAATCCGTGTGAAGAGTATGTCGTCAACCCGGTGGTTGAGCGTGCACTTGATCGTATTTTTATTTTGCATGCAGATCACGAGCAAAATGCATCGACTTCAACTGTGCGTTTATGCGGCTCATCAGGCACCAACCCCTTCGCAGCGATTGCTGCAGGTGTTGCGTGCTTGTGGGGTCCGGCGCATGGTGGTGCTAATGAAGCTTGCTTACATATGCTTGAAACGTTGCAAGCCAACGGCGGCATTGAAAAAGTGGGTGAGTTTATGGAACAAGTGAAAGACAAAAACTCAGGTGTTCGTTTAATGGGTTTTGGTCACCGTGTTTACAAAAACTATGACCCCCGTGCCAAGCTGATGCAGCAAACGTGCAAAGAGGTATTAAAAGACCTCAATCTTGAAAATGATCCCCTCTTTAAGCTCGCGATGGAAGTCGAACGCATTGCTCTTGAAGACCCTTATTTTGTTGAACGTAAGCTTTACCCTAATGTTGATTTCTATTCGGGTATTGTGCAGCGCGCGATTGGCATTCCAACTGATTTGTTTACCGCTATCTTTTCTCTGGCGCGTACCGTCGGTTGGATAGCGCAATGGAATGAAATGTTGTCAGACCCCGAGTACAAAATTGGTCGCCCACGTCAGTTATATGTTGGTGCGGCGCCAAGAGATATTAAGTAATCTTACGAAATTTGTTGGTTTAGTTGTTACGTCTAGGTTACACTCAAGTTAGATGTATCAAGGCTAGTCAAGCGCCTTCTGCTATAGCTATCCGCAAATCGGTTGGGCCGTTTTCGCGGAAGGTTTTCCTGCATCGTTACGGGTGAAGCACCCGCCAAGGTGAAGCGTTATTATGTCGTCACAATTAGATTTATTGCAAAATTCATACCTCTTTGGTGGTAATGCGCCTTACGTAGAAGAGTTATACGAGTCTTATCTCAATAACCCAGGGTCGGTACCCGACAGCTGGCGTGCCTATTTTGATCAACTACAGCACTTTCCAGCGACTGACGGTCAAACAACAACGCATGATCAAACGCATGCGCCTGTGGTCGAGTCGTTTGCTCAACAAGCCCTTCAGAATAAGTTTTCACGGCCTGCGTCGACATCTGGCTCAAAAGCTGACTTAGAGTCTGCTGCGCGTCAAGTGCATGTGCAGTCTTTGATTGCGGCTTACCGAACCCTAGGTTCGCGCTGGTCAGACCTTGACCCGCTTAAACACATTGATCGCCCCGACATTCCAGAGCTCGAACCCAGTTTTTATGGCTTAACCGAGGCTGATCTTGATCAGGTTGTGGCAGCCACCAATACTTACTTTACAACTGACAGCACCATGACGTTGCGTCAGATCCTCAAAGCCTTGAAAGACACCTACTGTCGTTCAATAGGCGCTGAGTTCATGCATATTTCAGACCCCGTTATCAAACGTTGGGTTCAACAACGACTTGAGTCAACACTCAGTGCACCAACCATAACCAACGATCGCAAACGACATGTTTTGCAGCAGCT
>DITR01000164.1:0-127 GCA_002422175.1 Alcaligenaceae bacterium UBA6179 | reverse complement strand
TTGTGGGCATGGCTCACCGTGGTCGCTTGAATGTGTTGGTCAACATCATGGGCAAAATGCCAGGTGATTTGTTTGCTGAATTTGAAGGCAAGCATAATGAGGCACTAAAAGACGGTGATGTGAAATA
>DITR01000148.1 GCA_002422175.1 Alcaligenaceae bacterium UBA6179 | reverse complement strand
TCAAGTACGATCAAATTGAGCGTGCGCTCAGGGTTTAATTTTTTAGACCAAGTGAATTTCTAATTTTTTGCCTAGTGCTTCGGCATATCTTCTTAAAGTGTGAAGGGTGGGGGAATGTTTGCCTGTCGATAATGCGCTTTCGAGGCGAGCAATAGCAGGTGTTTGTGTTTTCATACGTTTTGCAATGTCAGCTTGAGTTAAACCGGCCGCTTTTCTTGCAAGCAGAATTTCATCTAAGATTACAAATTCACTTTTATTAAGAAAAGTGAGATCTTCTTTAACTGTCGCATTTTCTAGCATTTTGCTGACCATTTGTTCATGTGTCAGCATCTTATTTTTCTTGGGTGTTGTCATGACTTTATCTCTTTAATACGTGATTTAGCGATCTCGATTTCTTTTCGGGGTGTCTTGTTCGTTTTTTTAATAAAACTATGCAACATCATTATTTTTTTTTCGATCATTATGCAAAAAAATACTCTTGCAATGCCTTCTAAGCTTTTAAGTCTGAGCTCAAATAAGCCTTCGCCTAAAGAATCAGTATGAGGTAAGCCTAAGTTGGGACCAAACTCAATCATTCTGCTAGTCAAACCAATGTAACGAGCTTGCAACCCAGGTGGTAGATGCATGATCTCAATTTGAACGTTTTGATTGAAATAATAAATTGAATAAGTCATTTACATATTAACATTTTTGTTACTTTTATGTCTAGTGCTGATTAAGATTAAAGAAAAAATGAAACCCGTTAATGGTTTGATTTGTGTAAAGATGCTTGGTTTTTTGACTGATCAAGTATGGCTTCTTTAGTAACGTGAAAATACAACTAAGTTTTTATTGTTCTGATGTCAATGGTCTATATAGATTACGATTAGTACTAAAAAACCGCTAAGAGGCAAGAATATGTCTAATACTGAACACGAACAAGACTATGAATCTTCAGCCATTCGTACCCTTCGAAATGATTTAGCACTCGCGTTACGTGCCGCAGCCCACCATGGTTTATCTGAGGGGGTTTGCAATCACTTTAGTGTTGAAATTCCAGATGGTAGTGGTCGTTTTTTGTTAAACCCTCAGGGTTTGCTTTGGCATGAAATTCAGGCTGATGACATTGTGATGGTTGATACGCAGGGCAAACGCTTAGCGGGTCGACATCCCGTTGAATCGACTGCTATGTTTATTCATTCAGCCGTTCATCGAATTGCCAAAAAAGCCTGTGTGCTGCATACGCATATGCCCTACGCAACAGCACTCACTTTAACGCGTCAACGTTCGCTTGACACAGCGCTTTCACAAAATGCGATGCGCTTTCACGGGCGTGTCGCAGTTGATGAACATTACAACGGGCTTGCGCTTGATGCGAGTGAAGGTGAACGTATAGCCAACGCCATGCAGGGTGCCGACATTGCATTTTTGGGTAATCATGGCGTAATGGTGTGTGGTGAGCGAATTGATTATGCCTATGATGATCTGTATTTTTTAGAACGTGCTTGTACGATGCAAGTCATTGCAATGTCGACGGGTTCGCCGCTTGCACCGGTTGATATGGCATTGGCCAATCGTGTTGGTCAGCAATCTATGGGTGAGCGTTTACAGTCAGCGCTTTTTTTTAAAGCCTTAGGCAGAATTTTGTAAACCTTAAATCAACCTAATATGCAGCCATCAAACCATGCCACCATTAGGCTGAATGATCTGCCCATGCACCCATGATGCTTTGTTAGACGCTAAAAAGCTCACAACTTCTGCAACCTCGGCGGTTGTGCCAATGCGATTAAATGGGCTGAGTGCCGCTGATCGTGTTTTAGCCTCATCCGTTTTACCACTGTGAAAAAGTTCAGTGTCAACAGAGCCGGGCGCAACGGCATTTACACGTACGTTACGCACAGCCAGTTCTTTCGCCATTGAGCGAATCAGCGCCTCAACCCCAGCCTTGCTGGCGGTATAAGCACCTGTTCCCGCTGCCGCATAACGAACCAATGAAGTGGTCATACCAATGATGCTGCCACCATCAAGCACAGCCTGTGCTGCTTCATGTAAAACATTGAACGCACCAAAGAGGTTGACTGCCATGATTTGTTTAAAGTTTTCATGGCTGTATTGCCCAATTGGCAAATAGGGCAAGTTAATGCCCGCGTTCACCACCACAACCTGTGGTCGTGTCTCAAAATCATTGATGATGTTTTTAAACGTTTGCGCTACGGCCTCAATGTTACGAACATCAAGTGCATAGGCTTTGACGTATTCAGTGATTTCCAGCGCCTGCGCGGCTTCGGGCGAGTTGACATAAGTAAACGCAACATTAAAGCCATCTCGATACAACGCTTGTACACAGGCTGCTCCAATTCCGCGAGAGCCGCCCGTAATGATGGCCAAAGGTCGTGTCATGAAAACTCCAGTTTTAGATTGTTGTTCTTTAAAACTCACTCAAGTGAGTTAAATTCTGATGGCTTAAACGTGCTGGTACGCTATGAAAGATTCAAACGACGTGCTCGGTTGCGAAGTAACAGCCAACGCATGTCATGAAGGTGCTAAGCGCTTTAGTCAGAAAGCCTGATAGGTGATTGAGCAACACTTAAAATTGATTCGGCTGATATTTTATCTACCCCTTTGAATGGGTTGTCTAGCACAATTGTGGCACCAAAAATAAAAGATACCGCCATAATTTGTACTGTTAGCGCAATAAATCTAAACCAGGTGAATTGTGTCAACATGAGTGCAGAGATAATTAAAACGCCAATGTAGCCCATATTGCTTGTGAGCAAAAATGGGGGTGCTAATTGTTCGCCAGACTTTAAAATACGACTACTTCTCGCTTGAACGATTGAGGCAGAAGTTTTCAAAATTTCGCTATATATGGCAAGTTCCTTACCTGTTGTAGGGTTGAGATTTTGAAGATCAGCCCGTATTTTTCTCTGTAAAGTAAGTGTGATGGCGCTACCTTGGCTTTTTTCAAGGTTTGGCCATTCGTCTTGCACAATTGATGCGGCATATTGACGCAAATCTTGTCTAAGTATCATTGACTCATCTGAACCATATAGAGCCAAAAGCACATCTAAAGATTTAATTTCGTTGGCTTCCGAAACAACATCTTGTTGATAATTATCTACGGTTTCAGCCACGTTCGCCAAAGAATAACCCAGCGTCAAAAATGTGATGGTAAAAAGTGCTGCGTGTAACCCAGGCATAAAATCGGCATCACAATCTTGAATAACAAAGCGCGGGAAAAATTTTCTTAAAATAAAATACAAGCTGAAAGTAAAAGCCAAGCCCATCACAATATACAAAATGATGATTTGGCTATATTGTGAATCATTTAAAAAACTCATATTGTGCTCATTTTTTAGCGTTAATTAGTTAATAAAGTATGATCAGTTTGTCAAAGCTTGAGTGACCCATTCAAGCATTTTTTGCTGTCAGTTCTTTTAGTTTGACTTCTGCATCTCTTTTAACAGCGTTCAACGCATTTTTTAAATTAAAATAAAAGCGTGCATTGTTAGCGAATAACCAGTTGTTAGACACTTCTTTTTCGTAAGTTCGCACGGTATCTAAAATTAGCAAAACGTGTTGTTCATCTGCCGCCACGGAAATCGCTTCATCTAGCTCGCGTAAATTAATAAACATTTTGTTCATCAGTGCTTCAGACGGAAACAACCGAACGGATACTAAAAGTTTATAGGCAGGGTAAATGATGACAATAAATGCGAGCACGTAAGCCCAAATATTTTCAATAATGCTGGCCAACCATAACGGTAAATAAGAAAAAACCTCGGGTGTGCCATGTGCATAAAAGCGTTTAGCTATTTCGCTCAATTGAAAGCTCTGCTCTAAATTTCTTGGAAAGTACCCTTGATCAGCAAAAAAAGAGCGGTTGCTTGACCCGAGCTCTTGCGCTGCAATCAGATAGGCCCACTGAATGGCAGGGTGAGTGTCTTTTTCGATCAACAAGGTTGTTGTGGAAGCCAATATTGAAATGTCTTCATTGGGGTAGACGCTATCAAGTCGAATAGAACCTCTGGGTATGACCAGTTTTTTCAAAAAAGGGCGTTTTTTTACGTATGCATCAGCTAACGGAAAATTCAATATTTTCACGTCTGGATCAGCTAGTAATGTCTGGATAATATCGGAACGATAATCATCAACAATAAACGCGGCATCGACTTTGCCTGCGATCAATTGTTCTGCCGCATCTTTAAAGGGTAACTCAACAATATTTTCAATATTTGGCGGTGATTTTTGATTCAACTCATAGAGGTTTCTAAAAATATTGTTAGTCATATTGCCTACCGGACCGATGGCAATTTTTTTTGTTGAAAAGTACTCGAAAGGGTCTAATGTTTGTATTTTTTCTCCCTTATAAAATATCCAGATGGGGCTATATTGAATGCTGCCAAGTGAAAGCAGGTTTGGGTGATCAATAGCTAATTCAGCGCCAGCGGTGAGAAAGCTTGCGCTGACCTGAGATGATTCGCTGTCTAAGCCTTGTAACCCTTCACCCAACCCTGAGGTCGGTACAAGCACGAGTTCTATGCCATTACGTTTGAATGATTGTTGAAAATTTTCCGAAATTCTTTTATACGATGACCCATCTTGACCTGTTGCAAGGTAAGTCGTATTCGGTGGAAAAGGATTGATATAAATAATAAATGCAATGGTTGCCACTAAAACAATCAGCGTGACAAACCCATAAAAATAAGCGGTCTTAACCCAACCAAGTATTTCCTTCCAGAAAAATTTCTTTATATATCTTTTAAAGTACTGCAAGATATTCTTTACGCTATAGTTCATATTATGCCTAGAGTTCTTTTAAATGACCGATGATCAGTCTTCATCGATTGAATATATAAGCGCAGCTTGTTTTAACCTTCCCGAAAAAAAATAAACCTTTTCATTGTCTGTTTTAGTATTGGGTACGGGCATTTCTTTAGAGCTTAAAATCAATTCATCGCCAAACACGCCGAACAGCTTTACCCAGCAACCTCGGTGAAGCTCAAGATATGACGCGCCGTCATCTGTTTCTAGGTCGATTAAGTCGCGGTCAGTCACTTTAGATTTAATGACCTCAACACTTAAACGCTTATAAATTTCGACACGACTGCTACTCATGTTGATGCCATCTTCGGTAGGTGCCTTAACTTCTAAACGATTTATACGCACATGCGAGTTTGTAAAGTCAATGCCGTCGTCAGCCGAGTGGTGAGATTTAATGGCTTGAATAGACCATTCGTCAGGCCCGACCCCAAGCACTGAAAAACCATCAATATCATCATCTAACTCATTTTGATCGCTTTCTTGTTGGTTCTCTTCGGGATCTTTACGTCCAAGATAATTGGTTGTAATTAAATCTGCAGAAAAATGAGAGATCCGTTTTTTTCGATTTACTTTAACGCTGATACCATCTTTGCTCGCGTCTGCGTAATTACCCAAGAACCAAACGCCACCGTTATCAGCCTGTTTGACAATTTTGTAGTGTTGATCAGCCGCTTTGAGATGCATGCGCCCCGCTTTGAGCTTTGAACCTGGGTCAAAAATTAAAGCCGATCGTTTAATACAGCTTTTTTCAAAAACACCATTAACCAACAAAATGGTGGTTTCGTCTTCAACAGTGAGCTTAACTTTTTTGTTGACGCGCACTTCACCCATGACAATATATATTTTATTTTTGGTAAGCGTTTTATTTTTGCAAATACGACTAGGCAAAATTTTAATATTTTTCATGTGCATTTGCTTAAAGGTTGAAATATAAAGAGCGCTGTTTAACAACACATTTCAAAAATCTATATTAATTGCTGGGTGTGATATAAAAATGTTTAGTATAGTTCGCTCATGGAAAGTTTATTCGCTCAAATTGGTCTTGCTTTGGTTGTGTTTGCCTCAACAAATATTGATGATATTTTGTTGCTCACGGCATTTTTTAGTGATCCAAAACTTCGTGCGAGAGCCATCGTAACAGGTCAGTATTTAGGTATTGGCACATTAGTCGTTGTGAGTGTCATCACAGCGGTGCTTGCACTCTCAATACCGCCGGCTTGGTTGGCACTGCTTGGTATTTTGCCTATTGGGCTGGGTTGCTATAAGCTATATGAGCTCTATAAAAATAAGCAAGTTGAAAGCGAAGAAGATGAAAATAAATTAGAAGCTGATATTAACGCTTCCGAACATCAAGCAGCTAAAAACTTTGGTTCACAAGCGTTGGGCGTTGCATCAGTGACGTTAGCAAATGGGGGTGACAACTTAGGTATTTATATACCTATTTTTGCTGCGCATTCAGAAGCTTTGCTTGTTTTTGTTATTGTTTTTGCGGTGATGACAGCGGTTTGGTGTGTATTGGGCTACATCATTGTCAATAATCGGGTGTTAGGCACGACCATTCGTAAATATGGCCACAAAATTTTACCTTTCGTTTTAATTTTGCTCGGTCTTGACATTCTTTTAGATGCCTTCTGACCAAGGTAAAAAATATTTAAAGCCGTTACACAATCGTAATGCGCATCAAATTAGTTGATCCACTTTCACCAAACGGTAAGCCAGCAATGATAACAATGGGTTTGCCTTTTTTGGCAAAGCCTTCAGACAAAGCCACTTCGGCCGCCATGGTGGCGAGTTTTGAAGCGTCGTCGGGGTCGTTGATGTGAACCGAGTGCACACCCCAAACCAGTGAAAGCTTTCGAGAAACACCCAAGTCGTGAGATAAGCTCAAAATGGGCGCATCTGGTCGTTCACGGGCCGCTCTTAAACTGCTGTTGCCTGAGCTGGTGTAGCAAACAATGGCTTCTGCATGAACCGAAGCTGCGGCGCTGCGCATCGCACTACAAATAGCTTGTGCGACATCATGTTGCGCTGACTCGGTTTGAGCGTGCGATGCATCGATTAACTGACGATACAGTGGGTCAGCTTCAGTGCCTGTAATAATGCGGTTCATAAATGAAACCGCTTCTATGGGGAATTTGCCAGCAGCTGACTCAGCAGACAGCATGACGGCATCGGCGCCGTCATAAATCGCGGTGGCAACATCAGACGCTTCAGCACGTGTGGGTACAGGGCTTTCGATCATTGATTCAAGCATTTGAGTCGCAACAATGACGGGCTTACCCCATTTTCGGCATAGTCTAATAATGCGTTTTTGAATAGCAGGCACACTTTCTGCTGGCATTTCAACGCCTAAATCACCCCGCGCGACCATCACCGCGTCTGACGCTTCAATGACCGCTTCTAAACGCTCAATTGCTGAGGGTTTTTCAAGTTTAGCTAACACCCCAGCACGACCTTTAATGAGTGCGCGGGCTTCAACTAAATCTTCTGGGCGTTGAACAAATGACAAGGCGATCCAGTCGGCACCTAGTTCAAGTGCGACATCTAAGTCTCGACGATCTTTTTCAGTCAAGGCAGAAATGGGCAAAATAACGCCAGGCACGTTAACGCCTTTGCGCTCTGAAAGTTTGCCACCCACCATTACGGTTGTGACAGCTGTCTGAGCATCACATGTATCAACTTTGACTCGTAGTTTGCCATCATCGAGCAGCAATTCAGCGCCAGGCACCAATGCAGCAAAAATCTCAGGGTGGGGGAGGTTCACGCGATCAATCGTGCCCAATGTCGTGTCTAAGTCAAACTGAAACTTTTGACCGACTTTAAGCATGACGGGACCGTCTGCAAATTTACCCACTCGCAATTTTGGACCTTGTAAATCAGCCAAAATACCAATTGGGCGCCCCATTTCCTTTTCAACTTCGCGCACGATGTTAAAACGCGCCTTGTGGTCCGCATATTCACCATGACTAAAATTCATGCGAAAAATGTCAACGCCAGCTGTAAAAAGGTCTTTGATGACTTCTTTGGTTGAGCTGGCCGGGCCGAGTGTGGCCACAATTTTTGCTTTGCGTGAACGATGCATTTTCATGTTGCTATTCCTTTGAAATAATCAAAATGGCTCTAAAGTCATTCACATTGGTGAGTGTGGGACCCGTTATGACTGATAGCCCCAATGCTTGAAAAAACCCATGTCCATCATTGTTATCTAAACGCACTAAGGGTTGTAGGCCTTGTTCAAACGCTCGACTTAATGTGTTGGGGTCAATGGTGGCGCCAGCAATTTCTTCAACGCCATCAACGCCATCGGTGTCACCCAT
>DITR01000203.1:1491-7246 GCA_002422175.1 Alcaligenaceae bacterium UBA6179 | reverse complement strand
TCATCATCGACTGTCTGCTGCCCAGTCGTTGGCAAGGTAACTAAATACCAAAATAAAATGATGACAAATAGTATCAATCCGGGTGGCCACAACCGTTTGAAGTACGCTTGACTTAACATTGACATCAACTTCTTTTAATAGCAAAGCTATTTAGGTAGGCCTCGGGTTGTGCCGGATCAAATGGTTTACCCATTACGCTGAAGCTTTTTGATGTTGTGGTGGGTGGAGTCATACCAACCTCTTTCATCAAGCGCGCTGCGTCAGTTGCCAGAAAAACCTGCTGAGCAACTTGTTGATAGTTAACTTCGCCTTTAATCTGACCCCATCGTTGCATTTGTGTCAAAATCCAGACCGCAAACGACTGCCAAGGGAATGGGTCAAACCCGATACGATCAGGTACGCGTTGCACGTTGCCTAGGCCATCAGCAAATGTGCCGGTTAGAACCTGTTCGACCACCGTTACGGGTTGATTTAAGTAGTTAGCCGGTGCGATTTGTACAGCAATTTCTTTACGGTTTTCAGCTTTTTGAGCATAGGCAGTGGCATCGATGATTGCGCGTAACAAAGCGGCATAAGTATTTGGCATAGTTGTTACAAAATTTTGGCTAGCTGCAAAGGCGCAGCAGGGGTGGCCATCCCAGATGTCTTTAGATAATATGTGAATAAAGCCAACCCCATCGTAAACAGCACGTTGGTTAACAGGGTCTGGTGCAAGAAAGCCGTCTAAGTTGTCGGCGCGTAAATTTGCAACCATGTCAGGTGGGGCCACGACTCGAATTTGGACATCACGATCGGGGTCTAGACCTGCTTCAGCTAAGTAGTAACGTAATAAATAATTGTGCATTGAATAATCAAAAGGCACAGCAAATCTAAAGCCTTTCCAGTCTTTTGGGTTGCGCTTATCTTTGTGTTTCATAGCCAAAGTGATCGCCTGACCGTTTATATTTTCTACGGCTGGCATGGTGTACGGAATAGGAGCTGCGCCCAGGCCTAATGACAGCGCAATGGGCATCGGTGAAAGCATGTGAGCCGCGTCGTATTCCCCATTAAGTGTTTTGTCACGAACCAAAGCCCAACCTGCTGTTTTAATAATATCAACATTGAGCCCTTGCTTAGCATAGAAGCCCATTGGGTGAGCCATAATGATTGGGGTTGCGCAAGTAATGGGTATGAAACCAACCGATAGGTTGGTTTTCTCTAAGGGGCCGCTTCCTTGCGCGAACGCATCTTTGATTGAGGCCAATGGCAATATACTGGCAATAGCCGCCATGGCTGTTGAGGTGCCTACCGCAGATAAAAAGTTTCTTCTGGCTGCATCTTGCGGAAATAATGCACGCATCACGGCCTGTTCGACCACATTGGATGTCAGGTCATCAGAAGACATCTTGTTAGAGTAGGCACTTTGTGCATCGTGGTCAGCTTGCGAGGCATGGCTACCGCAATTGCAGCGTAGACGAATTTTTGAATCATATGGATTTGAGAAGATTGACATGGTTTACCTTCAATGCACGTTGATATTCTTTAAATCAAAGCAATTTTTATGCCAAGTTTTAAAGCCTACTCATCAATGTATAAAGGCAAGCCACAAGTTTATTTTGGTGCATGTGCACCAATAAAGACATATCAATTGTTTATTTGAAAGTCAGTCAGTGCACGTTCTACTGAATAAACCTTTTGCCATGATTCTCATTCCGCTTAAATTAATCTCCTATACTAGGCAAAATCTCTTTAACAGAGCAAACTAATCATCTAAAGGTCGTCACCGTTATGAAGCGTTTATTAGCCGTATTTGTGGTTGCATTGCTTTCATCGGGGCTTATAGCTTGCTCAGATTCATCTGACAATAAAGAAATTAAAGTAGCCGTTTCACCGTCCTCACCTCCTATGTTGTATGACGATAAAGGCCAAATCGTCGGCGCCGACATGGATATTTTTAAAGGGTTTTGCGAGTCACGCAAATGCACATTTAAAGTGACTTCATATGATTGGCAGGGTATGTTGGGCGCCGTATCAAGCGGACAAGCTGACGTTGCCTTTTCAGGTATTTCAATTACCGATAAGCGTAAAGAAGCGATGAATTTTTCTCAACCGTACTATGACAATGCATGGCATTTAGTCAGTATGAAAGATAAAAATATTCAAATCACAGATTTAAGTCAGCTTAAACAATACAGAATTGGTTACCCACGTGGTATGGCTTACGACGATCTCATTAAAAATGAGCTTGAGCCCAAAGGCTACTACTCATTAAGTCAGGTTAAGCTTTACCCATCTTATGCGGAAGTTGTGACAGACCTTCAAAATGGCAATCTTGATTTAGCTTTTATTGAAGAGCCTGTCTTTTTAAATTACGAGAATAAATTAAAGTTACCTATACAAAGCAGTTATGTTTTTAAGGGTTTTGACAAGCTTGGCTTTGCCTTTGCAAAAGGGGCGGCAGCATTACGCGATGATTTTGATAAATATCTTGTTGAATTAGGCCCAGAAAAAATTAAAGCTATTCTAGACAAATGGATGAAATAATCTGTAGCCAATTCAAGTGTAAATTGCAAAGCAGCTTAATGATTTTCTTACTAACGCAAATTAGCCCATGAGTTTTATTGATATTCTGATTCAATTAACTCACGGGCTTTTTTATACGATTCTTGTGACCGCAGTCTGTTCAGCGACTGGGTTGATAGTGGGCCTAAGTCTTGCCAGCTTGCGCCGACTCAACTTTCGATTTGTTACCCCAGCTGTAGATTGCTTTACCTACGTTTTTAGGGGTGTACCCGTCTTGGTTTTACTTTTCTTGGTTTATTTTGGTTTGCCAGGTGTTGGTGTTAAAGTGCCTTCCCTTGTAGCCATGGCGCTAAGCTTGGGTTTAGTTGCTTCCGCTTATTTAGCGGAAGTATTTAGGGGCGCTTTTAATTCAATTGACCAGACTGAGGTTTTAGCTGCTCAAGCTATGGGAATGACACGCTTGCAAGCTCTTGCATATATTGAGTTGCCGCAAATATTGCGTATTTCGGTTCCGGGCATGATGAACGAATTCACCACGGTATTAAAGTACTCACCTTTTGCTTACACCGTTGGCATACCCGAAATGACTAAACAGGCTATGTCGTTGACTGCAACCACATTAAAAGGTATTGAAGTTTATTTGGCTGTAGGCATCATGTACTTTATCATTTACCGCGTTTGTTTATTTGGCGTCAAAACGATCAGTAAGCGTTTTGAAATACCTGGGCTAGGAACAATATGATGCTAAAAAATTTTGGGGTTGAGCGTGACATCATTTTGATACATCTATGTTTTGTCGAGGCTCAGTCATGGCTTTAATTCAAGTCAGAGATCTTGTGAAGGTGTTTGATGGACAAACGGTGCTATCAAACATTAATTTAGATATTGCTAAGGGTGATATCAAAGTTTTAATGGGTGCTTCAGGCTCTGGTAAATCAACCTTATTACGCTGTCTGAATAGATTGATTGAACCCACATCAGGTTCAATTCTTTTTAAAGGTCAAGAAGTTTTAGGCCCTAACGTTGACGTGAGGGCACTTCGTCAACAAATTGGTTTTGTATTTCAGCAGTTTGCTTTGTATAGCCATTTATCAGTTATCAATAACGTGACACTAGGTCTAGTCAAGCTTAAAGGTATGAGTCGCACTGAAGCAAAAGAAAAAGCATTACATGAGCTTTCGCATTTTGGTATGGCGAGCCATCAAGATAAATACCCATCACAATTGTCTGGTGGTCAAAAACAACGTGTTGCCATCGCAAGAGCGCTCGCAATGAGCCCGGCTATATTGTTGCTCGATGAACCCACTTCAGCATTAGACCCTGTCATGTCTAGAGATGTGGCAGGTTTAATCAATCGTTTGCATAATGAAGGTATCACGATGATTTGTGTGACACATGATTTAAATCTTGCGTCTCAAATCGCTGATGAAGTGATGTTTTTAGACCATGGTGTGATTCGTGCAAATGATCGTATTGAAAATTTGAAACGTCACGCAGATCCTGATATTCAGGCCTTCTTTAGGCAGGCGGAACATCTGGTATGAATGCTTGGCTAGCTTTTGAGCGAGACTTGCTTGAGCAGATGCCTTTAATTTTATCGGGTTTGGTCAATACGCTACAGTTAGCTCTGTCAGTCAGTGTATCGGGCTTATTGCTCGGTATCGTGGTGTTTTATTTATCTCTCAGTAAAAATAAAATACTGAGTTATTTGACTAATGGCTATATTTCTTTCTTTATTGGCATGCCGCTGATTGTGCTGCTGTTTTTAATGTATTACGGTTTGCCACAGTGGGGTGTTCGTTTATCTCCCTTTACGGTAGCGTTCATTGGTTTTACGATGAATGTAGCAGCCTACAATGCGGCCTATCTCAAAACGGCATATAACGGTTTAGATAAAACCCAACTCGAGGCTGCTAACGCACAGGGGTTTAACCCATTGCAGGTCTTTAAACTGATTACGTTACCTCAAGTTATTCGGTTTTCAATACCTGCATTAACCAACCAAGTTATATCTAACATTAAAGATAGTTCTGTCGCCTTTTTAATTCAGTACACTGAATTTTTTGCGCGTGTACAAGAATTGGCTTCTACAAACTTCCAGTTTTTCAAGGCTTATATATTCGCCGCAGTAGTCTATTTAATGCTCATTTCTGTTGTTGTTTTGTTGGCACGCCAAATTGAAAAACGTTACTTGGTGTCGTTGTAGTAACGTAGTAGCGTAGCACTACTTAGCGACTATGCTTTCAATTAACATTTTGGGCGCAATTAATCCAAAAGTCATTAACAAAACAATTAATAATGCGGCCATCCCATGACCTACCATCTCGGTTAGCATAGCCAGGGTTGCTGTGTTGCCTGCCAGATAAATATTAATAAGACCATCAGCAAATTTAAATATAAAAATGCCTGGCATCATTGAAACGATGGAAGCAAATGCCAAGGCTGCAAAGGGTAGCTTTAGGGCGCGTGATAGCAATGTCATGGCAGTACCTGCGATCATGCAAGCAATCAACGTACCCAGCACAATGCCACCGCCGTTTTCAATGACTAACCAACGGCTACCATGACAAAACATGCCCACTAAAACAGGGGCGATCAACATGTTCCAGGGAAGAGAAAAGAAAGCGCCAAATGCCATGACGGCGATGCCTGCAGAGATGATATCTAACCAAAGCGGTGTGCCTGAGGTTGCCATACCACTTGCCAACGTACCGTTTGTTAGGCTGAGCCCGAGCAAGAGCCCGGCACAAATAGAGAGCAATATCAGCACACAGTACATTAAGCGACTGACCCCTATACCAAGTCGGCCACGGGTCAGATCAAGTGATGCGTTCAAAATATGTGCACCAGGCACTAAGATCATACAAGGGGCAATTAATATAAATTGCAGGCCACCGTCTTGAAAAGTATGTTGTGCATAACCACCAATTAAGCTCGCAATAAGCGCTGCGACAAAGGGTTGAATGAATAAATTATCACTCAATTTCACCAGCACGCGACGTGCAATGGCACCTATAAAAGCCGTCATGAAAATGAGTGACAGCACCAATATATCTGATACACCAAAAATGATGCCTAGGGCGGTTGCCCCAAAGCTCGCCATCAATACAAAGCGCGTGTGACTGCTAGGCGGTAGGGCGGCAATAAGCGCCAACTCTTTTGCGATTAATTCAATATTTTCTGGAAGTAAACGATTGGGGTTGGCACATACGCGATCAATTAATTGATTGGTACGTGCCACCTTGTTCATATC
>DITR01000203.1:0-1469 GCA_002422175.1 Alcaligenaceae bacterium UBA6179 | reverse complement strand
TTTCTATTTCAGCTCCGTAAGCTTGCGCTAAACGTTTGCTGTCAAGAATAACCCGTTGCGTTGTTTGGCCGTTCGAGTACAACAAAGACGCGGCAAGCCAAACGTTTTTTAGTGCATCACGATTCATAGACTGGTTTATAAGCCAATTGACGTATATGGGCTTCAATGTCTTTTGGTTTTTTAACGCGTGCCAAGCCTTGATCAAAAATATACTCGGCAATTTTCGCTGCTGTGTGCAGTGACGCATCAAGAATTTGTGACTGTGGTGGGTAAATGAGCCCTGAGTCGAGTTCTTCTTGTGTGACCTGTTCCGCAACGGCCTTAGCAGCCACAATGAACATTTGCTCTGTAACGCGGGTTGATTCGGTTGCCAACACTGCCATACCCATCGCCGGGAAAATGTAAACATTATTCCCTTGCCCTGGAATAAATGTTTTACCCATAAACGTGACGGGTGGGAAGGGACTTCCACTTGCAAAAATCGCTTTACCCTTAGACCATTTGTAAGCTTCTTCAGCCGTGCATTCTGAGCGTGAAGTGGGGTTTGAATAGGGGAAAATGATTGGGCGGTCATTTACTTCTGACATGGCCTCAATCACTTGTTGATTGAAAAGCTTGGGTACAGTACTCACACCAATAATGCCAGTAGGCTTGATTTGTTTAATGGCGTCAACGAAAGATGTGCAAGGTTTATATTTATTTGCAAAAGGTTTTTGAAATGCAGCCAAATCTTTGCGTGATGAATCAACCAAACCATTAATGTCATATAAAGCAATACGAGCGTGCGCTTGAGCGAGGGTTAGACCTTCACTGACCATAGCAAGGCTAATCAGTTCTGCAATGCCCGTGGCCGCAGACCCTGCACCCATGAATAGAAACTTTTGATCGACTAACTTTTGACCTGAGATTCTCAGCGCACCGTAAATGCCAGCTAAAGCAATGCCCGCCGTGCCTTGTATATCGTCGTTGTAAGTGCAAATTTNNTAGGTACCGCATTAAAGTTTGCAAAATCTTCCCACTGCAAACAAGATTTCGGATAAAGTTTTTGTACTGCATCAACAAACTCTTCAATAAATGCATCGTATTCTTTACCGCGAACGCGCTGTTGATTCAAACCTAAATAGAGCGGATCTTCTAGCAATGCTTCGTTGTTAGTACCGACATCAAGGGTGATTGGTAGAGTGAGCTCTGGTGGTACGCCGGCTACAGCCGTGTAGAGCGCTAATTTACCCACGGGTATACCCATACCCCCCACACCTAAATCACCCAAACCTAAAATGCGTTCGCCGTCTGTAACAACAATAAAACGAATGTCTTTTTTCGGCCANNTTTTGTAATAATTCTTTGACCCGACCTTTAGCTGTAATGGGTAGGTACACACCACGAGATGCTCTAAAAATGTGATCAAACTTTTGGCATGCCTCGCCAACGGTTGGTGTGTATACCAAGGGCATAAAGCGCGCAGGGTC
>DITR01000078.1 GCA_002422175.1 Alcaligenaceae bacterium UBA6179 | reverse complement strand
TTGGGTCAAGGCGCTTGGATTTTAGGCAACGCCAGCATTGGCATCATGGAAGCACACCTGGGCTGTTCGCCCATGGTGATATTGGTAGACGCCACAGACGGTGGCGCTTACTCTCATCTAGGCCCTTATCAGGCCGGTGCGGGGGGCTATGGTGCTTATGACCTGGCTGCAGCGTTAAAGGCTATGACTAAACAGACGTTTGTGGCCTTAGACCCGACGCAAGCGGTGCAAATGACTCAACTTGCTATCAAACATGCCACAACGGGCGAGCCCGGCCCCGTGGCTGTTGTGTTTCATGGTAAGTCGTTGTTTGATAAAGTGGGTGGTCTGGCTCAACCGCCGCTGGGGCCTATTAATAAAGCGTTGAGCTTTCCGCCCCCTGCCCCCTCACCCGTGGCGCTGACAGCTGCTCAACAATTGATCGTTGAGAGCAAAAAACCAGTGATTGTGGTCGGCAACGGTGTTCGGCTTTCACAAGCACAAGTCGCGCTAAAGTTATTTGCTGAGCAGTTGGGGGCGCCCGTTGTTACGACACCCGCAGGTAAAGGTGTATTTCCTGAAGATCACGATTTAGCCGGTGGTGTGATGGGGGCATTTGGGCATGAGGTGGCCAACGAAATTGTGGGCCAAGCTGATTTGATTATTGCTGTTGGCACCAAACTAGGTGCTTCAGATACAGCCAACTTAAACCCTAAGCTCTTGCAACCTGGCCGACAGAAGATTATTCATTTAGATGTTGAACCCTTAAATGTGGGTTGGACGCTATCTGTTGATGTAGGCATTATTGCCAACGCGCGGCTAGGCCTTGAGGCGCTGACCACACAGTGCCAAGGCACCTCATTTGAGGGGCGCCAGCTCATCGCTCAGGCACGACAACGCCACGGTTACTTTGATCGTCAACCCACTTCTACGCCAGGTCAATTTAGCGGTCGTGATGCGGTGGTTTTACTTTCACAACATTTACCTGACGGTTCTATCGCAACGTGTGATGCCGGTGAAAACCGACTCTTTATGCTTCGCGATTTTCAGTGCAAGGGCAACACAAGTGTGTTGCAACCCAATGGTGGGGGTGGTATGGGCTATGCTGTGCCCGCTGCTATTTCAGCTGCACTCAATACCAATACGCCGCAAGCTGTGGCCGTTTGTGGTGATGGGGGCATGTCAATGACTTTACACGCGTTAATGACTGCCATTGAAACCGGTGCCAATTTACTGGTTGTGGTTTTAGACAACACCATCTTAGGTTGGGTTTATAACGGTCAACGCGATCGCATTATTGCTTCAGAGCTGCACCCCTTTGACTACGCAAAAATTTCCGCAGCGATGGGCTGTCACGCGGTCTCTACCGACGACCCGGCTGGGTTTGCGCGTGAACTTCAAGCTGCGATCGGTCGCAAAGGCGTCAGTGTTTTGGTTGCTAAGACCACGCGTAGTGATCGGTATCAAGACGTTATGGCTTCGCTTAATAAACAAGATGTCTATGCCGTGCAAGAAAAACCTTGAACTGCTCAATGTGAAATACTGAAGCGATACACATCATTGATCTTAAAGAAGTAAATGTTGCTTTCAAATAAGGAGCCCTCACATGTCTGTTATTAATTACATTACGCAAATTCAATTTGGGTATGGCGCGATTTCAACTCTGCAGCAAGAGTGCGACCGCATAGGCATCACCAAACCTTTGATTGTGACCGATGTCGGTGTGAGGTCTACGGGCATCGTTGACCAGGTTTTAGCGCAACTTAATGGCTCGAGCACACCCGGCATTTATGATCAAACGCAGCCCAACCCTAACGAAAAATCTGTGCGTGACGCGTCAGCGTTATATCGCCAAGGTGGTTACGACGGCATTATTGCAGTAGGCGGCGGTTCTTCTATTGACTTGGCCAAGGGTGTCGCCATATGCGGCACCCACGAAGGGCCACTTCGTAGCTTTGCGCTAATTGAGGGAGGGCTTGGCAACATCACCTCGGCCGCTGCCCCTGTTATCGCTATTCCAACCACCGCAGGCACGGGCAGTGAAGTGGGCAGAGGCGCCATTCTTATCTTAGAAGATGGCAGAAAAGTAGGTATTATTTCGCCTTATATTGTGCCTAAAACGGCTATCTGCGACCCCGAGCTCACGCTTGCCCTGCCACCTCAATTAACGGCCGCAACGGGTATGGACGCCATTGCCCACTGCATCGAAACATTTCTATCACCCGCTTTTAACCCCCCGGCTGATGGCATTGCTTTAGATGGGCTCTGGCGCGCTTGGTCACATATTGAAACGGCAACAAACGAGCCATCAAACAAAGCAGCTCGCTTAAATATGATGAGCGCGTCAATGCAAGGTGCACTGGCTTTCCAAAAAGGGCTCGGCTGTGTGCATAGCCTGAGTCATTCACTGGGTGGCATTAACCCTCGCCTTCACCATGGCACCCTTAACGCCATTTTTCTGCCCGCTGTGGTTGAGTTCAACAGCACAAGCCCCAGCGTCGTAGCAGATCAAAAGTTACAACGCTTGGCGCAAGCGATGTCATTAAGCAGCGGGCAAGATGTCGCACCCGCTTTGGCAGCCATGTCTAAACGACTGGGTTTGCCAAGTGGTTTGGCCGAGTTATCAGTCACAAAAGACATGTTTACCCGCATTATCACGGGTGCATTAGCAGACCACAGCCACAAGACCAACCCTCGCGAAGCAAGCGCTGCTGAGTATGAAATGATGCTGAACGAGTCGATGTAGGGAATCTCGACAGAAAGAGGGGCACTCTTAAATAAGGTTGGAATGTTCTTCTTGTGTAGCAAAAATCAAAGCCCAAGTAGAGGGGTATCAGTGCTAAAATTAGTGCTTTAAAAAGTTATTAAAAGACACTATAGGAATAATCATGGCACATGCCATATTAAGTAGCATCACCGCCAGCGTGACCGAATTAAAGAAAAACCCCATGGGCACCGTGGCAGCTGGCGACGGCTTTACAGTAGCCATTCTTAACCATAACGAACCCGTTTTTTATTGCGTTCCCACTAAAACGTACGAAGCACTTTTAGATCGTATAGAGGACTATGAACTGAACGCTATAGCCGATGCACGTAAAAACCAAAAGCGCGTGCGCGTGTCGATCGATGACTTATAAGTTAGATTTTTACGAAGACGCTTTAAAAGAATGGCGAAAATTAGACGGAACCGTTAAAGATCAATTCAAGGCTAAGCTAATAGAGCGACTTAAAAACCCTAAAGTGCCCTCAGCAAAATTACGACATGCAACTGATCGATACAAAATCAAACTTAAAAGCGTTGGTTATCGCTTAGTTTATGAAGTACTAGATAAAGAAATCGTTGTGGTTGTGGTTGCCGTTGGCAAGCGTGAAAGAAACGCTGTCTATACCGCTGCTGATAAAAGGCCTTCACGCGATCATCAATAGGCTATGAGCAAACGTAAGGGTGCAAGCCGGTGTGCAGCTTTGACAGCGCGCTCAACATTACGGTGCATGCGGCCTATGTCTTGAATATGTGCGTCCATTTGGTGCAGACTAATTTGACCCTGTGCTGCAGCTTTCAGCAGCCCAGCCTTTAATGATTCATAGACCCTATTTTGCTCTGCATTCACTTGGTCTAGGCGCTCGACAAGAAAAGTGGGCATTGCCACATCAGCTTCTGCCATCACTGTAGTCACCACGCGTAAGAAGTTATCGCGTAAAACCAACAAGTCAGCTTGCACCAAGGGTTCGGGTACTGACCCCGAAACGGCCAAATCAGCCACTTCCTCAAAGTGCTGAAGTGCACGCAACATGGGTGCTAGGGCATCTGCAACAGGGGTCGGCAATTGGGTGCGATTCATGCGGCTCATGTAATCACGAATGTGCTCACCTAACTGGTCAATGGCTATTTCACGATGGTGCAACGCTTGAAGATTTTGAGGTGTTCGCCTTAAAGATTCGACTGATAAGGTCAGTGCCAATTGCCCCAGCCGCTGCACTTCAAGTGTGAGACCGCGCTGGCTGAGCTCGGGCACTTTAAGCAAAGAGTCGTCTAAGTAGCGGGGTTGTGCAATGTCTTCCTCAGGTGAGATAAAACGTCGCTCAAGCCAACGTACCATTGTCGAACTAAACGGCAAAATTAACAGCACACCCAGTACGTTGAACGTGGTGCTAAACAACGCCAGTGTGACCCCTGCATCACTAGGTAAACTGATTAAATCGCGCACTGCAACGATGCCAACCAATAACCATGGCAGCGTCATCAGTGCGAATACGGTTGCCAAAAAGTTAAATATGACGTGCGCCGCCGCGACACGACGCGCCCCCGCCGTGGCCCCGATGGCCGCTAACACCGCCGTTGAAGACGTGCCTAAATTAGCACCGATAATTACCAATGCAGCTTGCTCTATCGTCACAATGCCTGCACTGACGACTGTAATGGCAATGGCCGTGGTCGCACTTGAAGACTGAATCAGCACGGTCAACACGATTCCCGCAGCAAAAAAAGCCGTGGTAGCAGCCCAGCCTTGCTGCGGTAGTAATGAGAAATCGATTTGACCCGATAATGCACTGAAACTGACTTTTAGGGCCTGAATGCCTAAAAGAAATAACGCAAAACCCACTAACGCCTGACCGTAGTGGGCACGACGAGTCTGCGCACCGGTCAAGCGCATCAACATACCTAGCGCAACCATCAACATGGCATAAACGTCTAGTTTGACTTGAATACCCGTGAAGGCAACGATCCAACCGGTTAGGGTGGTGCCAACATTTGAGCCGTAAATCACCCAAACCGCTTGTTTAAGCGTTACGAGGCCCGCACTCACAAAACCCACTGTCACCACCGTTACAGCACTAGAAGACTGGAGTATGGCTGTTAAACCCATACCCGCATTGAAGCCACGAGATGGCGTTTTTGTCCAATTTTGTATGGTGTGCCGCAGGGAATCACCCGCAGCCGCCTTGAGCCCGTCAGTCATCAACCACATACCGAGCAAGAATAAGCCTATTCCGCCGAACAACCCACCCAAGAGTTCGATGGTGATCATTGTGGCTGCGCCTTAGGCTGCGCCATGACCGACA
>DITR01000039.1:4270-6566 GCA_002422175.1 Alcaligenaceae bacterium UBA6179 | reverse complement strand
TGCTCAAAACCTGTGCCCCCGCAAGTCGGGCAACGACCATCACCGCTATTAAAACTAAATGTGCCAGCGGTGTAACTGCGTTCACGCGAGAGCGGTGCTTGTGCAAATAGTTTGCGTATGGCTTCAAATGCACCCACATAGCTGGCTGGGTTCGAGCGTGCTGTTTTACCAATCGCGCTTTGATCAACCATGATGACTTCAGCGATTTGTTCTGCACCCAATAAGCGACCCAATTGGCCAGGTGATTCAGTGGGCTTGCCTTGATGCTTAAGCAAGGCTGGGTAAAGTACATCTTGTATTAATGTAGATTTACCTGAGCCTGACACGCCGGTGATACACACTAAACGACTCAGCGGAATACTGACATCTATGCCTTTAAGGTTGTTAGCCCCTACATTTTCTAAAATTAAGCGTGGGGTGTTGGGCATAACGGCTAGAGGGCGAGGTGCTTCTACTCTCAGCACATGACCCATATAGCGACCGGTTAATGTGTCGGCACTGATTAAGTCTTGCGGTGTGCCATCAAATACAATTTGCCCACCCCGCTCGCCCGGTCCTGGGCCCATATCTATGATGCGATCGGCGGCCACCATTACCTGTGGGTCGTGCTCAACGACGACCAACGTGTTGCCCGCTTGGCGTAAGCGCTGCATGACTTGAACCACGCGATGAATGTCACGCGGGTGTAGGCCGATTGAAGGCTCATCTAACACAAATAAAGTATTGACCAGCGAGGTGCCCAATGCCGTCGTGAGATTAATGCGTTGCACTTCACCGCCTGATAAGGTTCGGCTTTGCCGATCAAGCGACAAATAGCCTAAACCCACATCGCATAAAAATTTAAGGCGCGCCTTAATCTCGTTCAACACGAGCTTCATGGCAGCGTCCATCACCTGATCTTCAAAGTTAAGGGTTTCAAACCAAGCACGTAGCTGATCAATCGGCATCAGCATCAATGTGTGAATGGTCTTATCTTCAATACGCCAAAGCAACGCATCGGGTTTTAATCGCGTGCCATGGCAGGTCGGGCAGGGGGTGTAGCTACGATATTTTGATAGCAAAACGCGCACATGCATTTTATAGGACTTGGTTTCGAGCCAGTCAAAAAATCGCTGTACGCCATACCATTGCGTGTTCCAAGCTTGACGCCCCCCTTTCCAGAGGGGGTCGCCGCTGATGACCCAGTCTTGATGTTCAGGCGGTAAGTCGCGCCAGCGTGTGTTAATCGATACATGCGCGAGTTTGGCGTACTTTTCTAATTCTGCCTGGTTCTCTTTGTAGCTTGGTGTTTGCCAGGGCCTAACGGCACCCTCAGCCAAGGTTTTGTTTTCATCAGGAATAACCAGACCAAAATCAATACCAATCACACGCCCAAAGCCACGGCAACTCTCGCACGCGCCCAGTGGCGAGTTAAACGAAAAGGTACTCGGTAAAGCGGTTTGGTAACTTAGGTCGCATGCTGCGCAGTGAAGTTGATCGCTAAATTTCCAAACGACTTGGTCTTGTCCCGCATCGTCTAAAGCATGCACTGTCATTTTGCCATTACCCATACGCAATGCGGCGTCCAGTGCTTCCGTTACACGCTCGGGTTCAGTGCTCGACAAACGAAATCGATCTTGCACCACGCTAATAAGTCTAATATCGGGTGCTTTTTTTGAGACGATGGGTTCACCATGTGTACGTGTGTAACCTTGCCCTTCTAAAAACCCCTGTACTTCTGAATCACTAAAGCTTTTGGGTACGGTCACATCGAACGTCAAGACCAACCTCGGGTCACCCCGTTCGGCGCAGCGTTTTATGAGCTCGCTAGCAATGCTCTGGGCTGAGTCGCGATGAACCGGTTTGCCACAGCCTCGGCAATATAGCGTGGCACCGCGTGCAAATAAAAGTTTTAAATGGTCATTGACCTCAGTCATGGTGCCCACAGTGCTGCGAGAGCTGCGCACGGGGTTCGTTTGGTCAATTGCAATAGAAGGCAAAATACCTTCTATTTTGTCGACTTGGGGTTTGTCCATACGGTCAAGAAATTGTCTGGCGTAGGCCGAAAACGTTTCAACGTAGCGTCTTTGCCCCTCAGCATAGAGAGTGTCAAAGGCGAGCGAGCTTTTGCCCGAGCCACTGACACCCGTGATGACCGTTAACTCACCCGTTTGAATGGTGACATCTAGGTTTTTAAGATTATTTTGTTTGGCGCCGGTGATGCGAATAGTTGGTTTCATATGCTTATCGTAGCGTTATATCGGGCCTGTTTTGCCGTTGTTTAAGAATCAATTAGGGTGATTTGATGCAATATTGA
>DITR01000039.1:0-4254 GCA_002422175.1 Alcaligenaceae bacterium UBA6179 | reverse complement strand
CGTTTAAACCGAATGCGTTAATATAGATAACCATATACGGAGATTCAACATGGCTGAAATTAAGCGTAAACGTCGCAACACGCTCGAGCGTCGTTGTTTGGGCAAGGCTTTCAAACGCCTGTTCGTCAATGCACCAAAGGGTGTATTTAAGATGTTAGAAAAAGTTAAAAAAAGTTAAATGCGTTTAATAAACACTTGCAACTAAGGGGCTCATCAGCCAATTTGTTGTGTTGCGTTTTAAACGCACGCGTTTTGCATTCAAGATAGCTGCCGGTATATAACCTGCAGCTATTTTTTTGTATTTTTTTATTTCGTTTGACGATCAAGACGGGCTCAGGCAAACTGAAAGTTGGGCAGGTTAACAAACATCATCGAACCGGAGTCTTCATATGCGTCGATTAATTCTTGCAACAGCCTTATCTGTGGCATTCGCCATACCGACAACTGGCTTTGCCAAAACATTAAAATGGGCCAGTCAAGGTGATATTTTGACGCTTGACCCACATTCACAGAATGAAGGTTTGAATATTCAAGCCAACTTATATGTCTATGAGCCATTAGTCAGTTACGACGAAAACTTTAAGTTTAAGCCTGCATTGGCAGAGTCGTGGGAACTAATCAACCCCACAACAATGCGTTTTAAATTAAGGCCTAATGTTAAGTTTCAAGACGGCACACCTTTTACCGCTGAAGACGTGGTGTTTTCATTTCAACGCGCAGCAGCGCCTACATCGCAATTCAAGTCTTACGTTAATGGCGTGAAAGAGGTGAAAGTGGTTGACCCCTTAACGGTTGATGTCATCACTGAAGGCCCCAACCCTGTTTTATTACGTCAGCTACCTGTTCTGGGTATGATGAGTAAAGCTTGGTCAGAAAAGAATGATGTCATGTTGCCGCAAAACTTTACTGACAAACAAGAAACCTTTGCCGCACGCAACACGAATGGCACTGGCCCCTATATGTTGAAATCGCGTGAAGTTGACGCTAAAACTGTTTATGTTGAAAACCCTAACTGGTGGAATAAAGCCAACAAAAAGGGTAATGTCACTGAAATCATCTACACCCCTATTAAGCAAAACGCGACCCGCACTGCGGCCTTATTATCAGGCGAAATTGATTTCGTGCTTGACCCCGCTGCTCAAGACGTTGGTCGCTTGAGCAAAGACGCTAAAGTCATATCAGGTAATGAATATCGCACTATCTTTTTAGGTTTGGATCAAGCCAGCCCTGAATTAATATACAGCTCAATCAAAGGCAAAAACCCATTAAAAGATTTACGTGTTCGACAAGCCTTGTATCAAGCGATTGATATTAACGCCATTCAAAAAGCGGTGATGCGCGGCGAATCAGTGCCAACAGGCGCCATGATTTCACCTCAAGTGAATGGCTACACCGCAGCAATGGGTGAACGTTTGCCCTATGACCCTGAGAAAGCTCGTGCTTTGTTAAAAGAAGCGGGCTACGAGAATAGTCTCGACTTCACACTTGACTGCCCTAACAATCGTTACATCAATGATGAAGCGATTTGTCAAGCAATCGTGGCTATGTGGGCCAAAGTGGGTGTAACGGCAAAATTATCAACGATGCCACGAGCAACATATTTCCCAAAAATGGCTAAACGTGACACCAGTGTGTATATGTTTGGTTGGGGTGTGCCTACCTTTGATGCCTTGTACACATTACAAGCCTTGATTCGTTCGAAGGGCGAGGGCGCTGATGGTTCATTTAACTATGGCAACTATTCAAACCCCAAGGTAGATGTTCTGGTTGATCAAATTAAAGTCGAAACTGACGACGTTAAGCGTAACGCCATGATTGAAGAAGCCTTGACCATTCATTCACAAGATGTGGGTCACATACCTTTACATGACCAGGTTATTCCCTGGGCCATGAAAAAGAATATTGATGCCTTGCACCGTGCTGACAATCGCTTGGTTGTTGAGTGGGTCAACATTAATTAACGCTTGATTAACGGGAACTGCCCCTCGCTGCCTAGTCGAGTCGATTCGTGCGAGGGGTAAAATAAATGTTTGCATTCATTATTAGACGACTCATACAAGCCGTGATGGTCATGCTGGTTGTGGCCATGATTGCTTTCTATCTCTTTCAGTTCGTGGGTGACCCTGTATCAATTATGTTGGGTCAAGACGCCACCGATGCTGATCGCATTCGGTTGACGGCAGAGCTGGGTTTAGATAAACCCGTGATTTTGCAGTTTTACCAATTTGTCTTGAATGCTATACAAGGCGATTTTGGTATTTCATTGCGCCAAGGTCAAAATGTTTCAACATTATTGCTTGAACGCATGCCAGCAACTTTTGAATTGTCGATTGCAGCCGCTTTAATTGCGTTAGTTGTGGGTTTACCTTTGGGCGTTTTTACTGCATTGCGGCGAAATAGTTCAATGGCTAATGCGATTTTGGCCTTTTCACTTTTAGGCGTTTCTTTGCCGACCTTCTTAATTGGCATTTTATTTATACTTGTTTTTTCAGTTCAACTCGGTTGGTTGCCCAGTTATGGCCGTGGCGATGTTGTCAAAATAGGTTGGTGGTCAACGGGTTTATTAACCGTTGATGGCTGGAAGCATTTAATACTGCCCGCTATTACGCTGTCATTGTTTCAGCTTACCCTTGTGTTGCGTTTAGTGCGATCTGAAATGCTTGAAGTATTACGTGCCGATTACATTAAATTTGCGCGGGCGCGCGGTTTAACTAACCGAGCTATTCATTTTGGCCATGCCCTCAAAAATACCCTTGTACCGGTTATCACCATCACGGGCTTGCAACTCGGTGGCATTATTGCCTTTGCGATTGTGACCGAAACGGTGTTTCAATGGCCTGGCATGGGGTTGCTGTTTATTCAAGCGGTTCAGTTTGTTGACATACCGGTGATGGCTGCTTACTTATGCTTCATTGCACTCATTTTTGTTGCGATCAACCTGATTGTTGATCTACTTTATTTCGCAGTAGACCCCCGTTTACGTTCTAGCGTTGGTCGAGGGGGGCATTAATGGTTGATGCACTGAAGCGTTTTTGGCAAGGCGATTTGGCATGGTCTTGGCGCCATTCGAATATTGCCATGATGTCAACGGTCATTTTTGTGGTGATGATGCTTGCCTCTTTTGGTGCGCCATTCATCGCGCCACATAACCCCTTTGATTTGGCTACGCTTAATTTATTAGATGCTCTCAAACCCCCTGCGTGGAACGTCGATGGCCAAGCTTTGTACCCATTAGGTACTGACAGTCAAGGCCGCGATTTATTATCAGCCATGATGTATGGCATGCGGGTTTCTTTATTGATCGGTATTGCATCCGTTGCATTATCGATGTTGGTTGGCGTGGTGTTGGGTTTGTTGGCGGGCTATGCGGGGGGCAGAACTGATGCCTTTATTATGCGTGTTGCCGATGTGCAGTTGTCGTTCCCCGCCATTTTGATTGCGCTGTTGATCGATGGTGTTGCTCGGGCTGTGGTACCTAGAGACATGCATGAGCTCATCGCCATTCCAGTTTTAATCGGTGCCATTGCGTTAGCAGGTTGGCCCCAGTATGCAAGAACGGTACGGGGTTCAACGATGGTTGAAAAAAATCGTGAATACGTTCAAGCAGCCCGCATCATTGGCATCAGTTCACCAGTCATTATGTTTCGACATGTCTTGCCAAACGTAATGGGCCCCGTGTTGGTCTTGGCAACCGTTCATTTGGCAACAGCCATTATTACTGAAGCAACATTGTCCTTCTTGGGGGTGGGTGTGCCGCCTACCGAGCCCTCATTGGGTACCTTGATACGCATTGGTAATGACTTCTTGTTTTCAGGCGAATGGTGGATCACCATCTTTCCTGGTTTGGCGCTTGTCTTGCTGGTTTTGTCAGTTAACTTGTTGGGTGACTGGTTGCGTGATGCATTGAACCCAAGGTTGAGTTAACAACATGACGCCTATTCTTGAACTACAAAATTTAAGTGTTGAGTTCCCCACTCGACACGGTACGCTTTGTGCTCTTGATCACGTTTCGTTCTCTATTGCACAAGGCGAGGTGGTCGGTGTCGTGGGCGAGTCAGGGGCGGGTAAGTCGCTCACTGGTGCTGCTATTATTGGGTTGCTTGAACCGCCTGGTCGTGTGTCGGGTGGGCAAATATTATTGGAAGGGCGTCGTATTGATCAGTTGAATGACGACCAAATGCGTTTGATTCGTGGTCGCGAAATCGGTGCGGTGTTTCAAGACCCGTTAACGTCTTTAAACCCACTTTATACCGT
>DITR01000192.1 GCA_002422175.1 Alcaligenaceae bacterium UBA6179 | reverse complement strand
ATGCAGGCTGATATTTTTGTCGTACGACACGAAGCCAGTGGTGCGCCTTATTTGATTGCGCGCCACGTTGCGCCACACATACATGTTATTAACGCTGGTGATGGGCGACATGCACACCCCACCCAAGCTTTGCTCGACATGTACACCATTCGCCATTTCAAAAAAGACTTTACGAATTTACGTGTGGCTGTCGTGGGCGATATCTTGCACTCAAGGGTTGCACGCTCCAATATTCATGCCTTGACGACTTTAGGTGTACCCGAAGTGAGAGCTATTGGGCCCTTAACATTATTGCCCAGTGGCCTTGAACAAATGGGTGTTCGGGTATTTACTGACATGCGCGAAGGCTTGAAAGATGTTGATGTGATCATCATGTTGCGCTTACAAAATGAACGCATGCGCGGCGCTTTATTGCCGTCTGCCCATGAATATTTCAAACATTATGGCCTCACTCAAGAAAAGCTTGCCATGGCTAAATCTGATGCGATTGTCATGCATCCGGGTCCCATGAATCGGGGGGTCGAAATTGATTCTGCCGTCGCCGATGGGCCTCATGCAGTCATTCTTGATCAGGTTAACTTTGGTATTGCGGTTCGCATGGCCGTCATGAGTATTGTGGCAGGGGCTTCAGCATGAAACTTCATATTAAAGGTGCGCGATTAATTGACCCGTCGCAAGGCTTAGATTTGGTCACTGATGTGTGGGTTGCTGGCGGTCGTATTGCCGCCATAGGGCAACCTGACAAGCCTTTTGAGGTAGAGCGTGTTGTTGAGGCCAAGGGTTTAGTGGTGATGCCAGGGTTGGTTGATTTGGCGGCGCGCTTGCGTGAGCCGGGGTTTGAGCACCGCGCCACACTAGAGTCTGAAATGCGTGCCGCGTTGGCCGGTGGCGTAACCAGTTTAGTGTTGCCCCCTGACACGGACCCGGTCTTAGATGAGCCGGGTTTGGTTGAAATGCTCAAGCACCGTGCGCGTCAACTTAATCAGGTTAATTTGTATCCCCTGGGGGCGATGACGGTCGGCCTCAAGGGTGAAACGCTCACTGAAATGGCTGAATTAACCGAGGCAGGTTGTGTGGGTTTTGCACAAGCTGATCATCCGGTAACTGACACCAACGTGTTGTTGCGAGCTATGCAATATGCGCGCTCGTTTGGCTACACATTGTGGTTGCGTGCGCAAGATGCGTGGCTGGCTAAAAATGGCGTCGCGGCTAGCGGTGCTTATGCCTCACGTTTAGGGTTATCTGGTGTGCCGGTTCAAGCCGAAACGATTGCCTTGCAAACCTTATTTGAATTGCAGCGTAGCGTTGGCGTCTCTCTTCATATTTGTCGAATCTCGTCTGCAGCAGGGGTCAATTTGGTTAGACAAGCGAAGCTTGAAGGCCTGCCTGTTACATGCGATGTATCTATGAACAACGTACATTTAACCGATATTGACATCGGGTTTTACGACAGTAATTACCGTCTTGACCCACCCTTGCGTGGGCAACGCGACCGTGATGCAATTCGTGCGGGTTTACTTGATGGCACGATTGATGCCATTTGTTCAGACCACTCACCCGTTGATGATGATGGTAAACAGGTCCCTTTTGCAGAAGCCGAAGTCGGGGCAACAGGCCTTGAGTTGTTATTGTCATTGACGTTGAAATGGGCCGAACAAGATCGTGTGCCGTTAGTAGATGCCCTCGCACGTGTCACATGCGGCCCAGCCGCCGTTCTCACCCATTCAATGCCAGCCATACCCTCTTGTGGTCGATTGGTCGTCGGCGCACCAGCCGACTTATGCTTGGTAAATGTTGGTCATGACTGGTTGGTAGATCGACACACACTACTAAGCCAAAGTCTGCACACCCCCTTTATTGGTACCGAGTTACCTGGGCGCGTATGCATGACGATTGTACGGGGTCGTATCGCTTGGGAACAGGGCATATAACTTTGTCAGTGTTGCGGTTCACCTTTCGTGCAAGTTTGGTCGCTATCTGGGTAATAGTAGGTTTGCTCCTTATTGCCAGTTTATTTTGGTGGCTTGGTTTAGCAGGTCGTCTAAGTATTAAAAAGTATTGGTCTGCGGTTTTAGTGCGTCTTTGTGGTGTGCGCGTCAAATCGTCTGGCACACCTTATTTAAAGGGCCCTGTTTTGTGGGTGGTGAATCATGTTTCTTGGCTTGATGTTTTTGTATTGAATCTTGAACGATCAACTGCTTTTGTCGCCAAAAGCGAAATTCGACATTGGCCTTTAATTGGTTGGTTAGCAGCCGGTGCTGACACGATCTTTATTGAACGGGCGTCACGCCATGCGGTGCGTGCAGTTGGGCTGGCAATGCAAAAGCGTTTTGCGAGAGATCAAGCTGTGGGTTTATTTCCCGAAGGCACAACATCTGAAGGCTTTGATGTCTTGAATTTTTATGCCAATCTTTTTGAACCAGCTAGACTACCCGGGGTCGCCATTCAACCGATTGCATTGAAATATTTTCATCATGGCCAACGCAGTCAGTTTGCTGCATTCGTGGGCGAAGAAACCTTAATAGCAAACTTGTGGCGCGTTTTAGGGTCTACGGGGGTTGAAATAGAAACAGTTTTTTTGCCACCCATTATTGCGCCCGATCTTGCGCCGATCAATATACCTTTGATGCCAGCAGAAGCAATATATGAATGTCCATCGCGTAATACTTTGGCTCAACTTGCTCGAGCCAGTATTCAAAACGTTGTACGTAGACCCTAACTTAAATAGTCTATGTAAGCCTCTTTATTGCTCAGTCAGATGACTACAAGGGGTTTAAAGATTGATGGCACGGTATTTGAATCAGTGCCCGGTCTTGTAGTCGCATAGCCGTCAAATGGCCGCCCCAGACACAGCCTGTATCAAGACAAATGATGTGGGGTTCAACTTTAAGACCTAGCGTTGACCAATGGCCAAACACGACCGTTACGTTTTCAGTGGCACGGTTGGGTAATTCAAACCAAGGTATTAACCCATCATCACGGTGTTCAGGTGATGATTTGATATTAAGCACCATGTGACCTTTGGGGTTGCACATACGCAGGCGAGTCAAGGTGTTGATGATGATACGCAAACGTTTGCTACCGGCATGGCCTTCTTTCCAGAAGGTGGGCTCATCGCCATACATTTTCAAGAAAATCTTTTGCCAGTTTTTGCTACGCAAGCCTTCTTCGACTTCATGGGCTAAGCTTAGTGTTTTTTTAACGTCCCATTTAGGCAGCACACCCGCATGCACCATCAAATGGCCATGCTCAAAATGCGCTAAAGGTCGGTGGCGTAGCCAATCAATTAGGTCACCTGCATCTGGTGCGGTGAGCACATCAAGCAAGGTATCATTTTTACTGGGTCTTTTAAGGCCAGCTGCCATGGCTAACAAATGCATATCGTGGTTGCCCAGTATGGACGTACTGCGATCGTCAAGTGCCATAATGCGTCGCAGTGTTTGTAAAGATTGAGGCCCGCGGTTGACCAAATCGCCGGCAAACCAGAACTGTGCATCAGGTTCTTGCACAATACTGGGGTGTGCCAGCAATGTGTCAAGCGACCCACAACACCCTTGTACGTCACCGATCATCCAGATACTGGGTATAGCCATGTTTAAGCACTTGCCTTAATAGATGATTGAAGTTTACGACCCGACCACTTGAGCCGGTTTTCCATTACATATATCGTGCCAAGCGCAACGGCCATGGCTAACGAGTTGGGCAAAAGCGCTGTTACCAGAGGTGGCCAACCATAAAGCAACCCAACATTGAGTGCTAATTGATTGAGCATAAAAAAACCAGTGCCCATCAAAATACCAATAAAAATTTTGGCACCGACGCCACCCCTGCGCGTTTGCATATAACTAATCGGTGCAGCTATGGTTAACATGACAATTAAGGTGAAAGGGTAGGCTACCTTACGCCAAATTGCCACAATTTGACGGTCAGCATCGAGTTTGTTGCGTTCTAGGTAATCGATGTAATCACTAAGCATGAGCCATGTCATGCGTTCAGGTGTCAAGATGCGCGATACAAGACGAGCAGGCGTCAAGGTGGTGCTGATTTCAACTTCGGGTGAACGCAACACAACCATTAATGGTTCTTGGGCGGGTTTGCCGTCAACTAAGCCTTGTTCGGCGTCAACCGCAAAACGATTTTCAGTGACATCTTTTAAAAGCAATTTGTTATCGCTAAAAGTAGCTGACGGAGCAGACCACATGCTCGACATATGGGTGTTGTCAGGAAACTCATATACTTTTAACTCGGCCACTTCACCCGAAGACAGCAGTTTGCCGACGTTAATAATGCGTGTGCCACCGCTAGCGGTATTTTCTTTAAACCAGTAACCGCTGACCATACGGCCGCCCTCAACGCGGCCGCGCATCAGTAGATTAGCTTCACTATACCGAATTTCGGCAGCCGGTGCGATGACTTCTGAAAGCAGTATGGCCAAGATCACAACAGGTATTGAAATAACCCATAACATGCGCAAAATACGCATGCCACTCATGCCTGATACACGCAAAATCACCAGTTCGTTGCGTTGCGCTAAACCGGCAAGCGCCAAAATAGACCCAATCAGTAAGCCAATGGGTAGCAAGTCGTAAAGCCGTGTGGGCATAGCCAAAAGCTCAAGCGACAATAACGCGCTAATCGGAAAGCGATCACTCACCGAATCGAGTTCATCTACTAAGGTGAAAAAAGAAAACAACCCAAGAAGCGCGACCAGAACCACCGCTGAAGAGCGGTATATTTCTTTGGCGAGGTAGTTTCGTGCAGTGCGCATTGTCTAAGTGTAATAGAGTCTTTAAGAGTCGGTAGGCGAGTTGTAAAAAGAGTGGCTAAAAGTGTCGGTAGGTAATGTGGTTTTATGTTGTTTTATTTTTTTTGTAAGGTGTTTCGCAACAACTCAATAACCGGCAACGGATCAGGTTTGACTCCGTGCCAAATATAAAAACTTTCAGCCGCCTGCCCGACCAGCATGCCTAAGCCATCAGCTTGGTTAGCAGCGCCCGCCTGTTTTGCTTGCATCATAAAAACCGTGGGGTTTGCGCCATACATCATGTCATAAGCCCACGCACCCTCAGCATATAGATCAGCAGGTAAGTCAGGAGCCTGGTTTGATAAACTGCTCGACGAAGCGTTGATGACTAACGACCAGGGTGCGCCAAGTTTGGCGTCTGCTAATGAACCTGCTGTGATACGAGGTTGATCTTGGTGTGCCAGATGACTTAAGCACAGTGCAGACAGCTCGTGCGCACGGGTTTCAGTGCGGTTAACGATGTGCAAATGGGCGCAACCGGCATCAATTAAAGGTTGCATTACCCCGCGTGCCGCGCCTCCGGCACCCACCATCATGATGCGTGCACCGTTTAACTTGACCCCTAGACGTTCAAGGTCATTAACCAGCCCGACCCCATCGGTGTTGCAGCCGTGAAGGTCTTCGTTTACTTGCCACAGCGTGTTGACAGCGCCGGCGAGCGTTGCACGCCCACTGAGATGGTTTTGCGCTATCCGCCAAGCGTTTTCTTTAAAGGGAACTGTGACATTTAAGCCGCTACCACCTGTTTTAAAAAATTGCCTCACTGTGGCTTCAAAGTTATTAACCGGTGCTTCGATTTTTTCATATATTAAGTCAA
>DITR01000102.1:4187-10298 GCA_002422175.1 Alcaligenaceae bacterium UBA6179 | reverse complement strand
TAAAAGTATTATGGGTGTGATGATGTTGGCCGCAGGCTTGGGTTCCACCGTTGTTATTGAGGCTAATGGCGCTGATAGTGATCAGGCCTTGACTGAACTTCAGGCGCTTTTTCATGACAAATTTGGCGAAACTGAGTAACGCTCACTCAACCTCCTCTGAGCCTTCAACTGGTTTGGTTTGCGTGTATGGGCGTGGGGTGGCGAAAGGTTTTGCGATTGGGCGTGCAGTCGTCATGGGAGCCGCTGCGCTTGAGGTGGCGCATTATCGACTTTCGCCTGAGCTTGTTGATGCTGAAAAAAAACGCTTTATCGATGCACTGGTAACCACTCAACTTGAGCTTCAAGAGCTGGCTCGAACGCTAACAAGTGATGCACCGCGAGAGCTCGACGCCATGCTTCAATTGCATTCGATGCTGCTTGCTGACCCATTATTAGCAGAAGAAACTTTATCGCTAATTGAAGATCGGCATTACAACGCTGAGTGGGCGCTTACGACCCAAGGCCAGATACTGACTGATCAATTTTCTTCAATTGATGATGAATACTTGCGAGAACGAGGCGCTGATGTTCGGCAAGTGGTCGAGCGTGTTTTACACACCTTAGGTGGCACTCGCTCATTAGCCGCGCTTGATGATTTCAATCATGTTAAAGAGCCTTTAATTGTTATTGCTCACGATATCTCACCTGCAGACATGATTCGGTTGCGTGGTGCACAATTTGCTGGTTTTGTAACCGATTTGGGTGGCCCAACTTCGCACACAGCTATTGTTGCTCGCAGTATGGGTGTGCCAGCAGTGGTGGCAGTTGGTTTGGCGAGACATATTATTCGCGATGGCGATTTATTGATTATTGATGGTGAGCAAGGGGCGGTGTGGGTCAACCCATCATCGAAACAAATTGCTGATTATCAAGGTCATGCAAAACGTTATAACGCAGAGCGTGCAGCATTGAGTTCTATTAAAGATGTCGTTTCGCAAACGCTTGATGGCATCAAAGTAGATTTGTTTGCCAATATTGAAATGCCTGATGAAGTTGATCTGGCTCTGGCAAATGGTGCTGAGGGCGTGGGTTTGTTTCGCAGTGAGTTTCTATTTATGGGTCGTCAAGACTTACCCTCTGAACAAGAGCAGTTTGAGGCTTACAAATTTGTTGTTCTGGCGATGGCAGGTAAACCGGTCACGATTCGAACACTTGATATTGGTGCAGACAAAACGCTTGATGGTGAAAAAACTGTTGCAGCAAACCCTGCGTTAGGTTTGCGTGCGATTCGTTACTGTTTGGCTAGGCCAGATATGTTTATGATGCAAATCCGCGCATTACTGCGTGCCTCAGCCTTTGGTCGTGTTCGTATTTTGATACCGATGATTACCAATATGCAAGAAGTCATGGCAACGAAACAGATGGTTCGTGTTGCACAAAATGATCTGAGCGCGCAGTCTATTGCTTATGCAGATGACATTGAACTTGGCGGTATGGTTGAAGTGCCTGCCATGGCGATTGCAATTGAGCCCTTTGCACAAGCGCTTGATTTTCTATCAATCGGTACGAATGATTTAATTCAATATACATTGGGCATTGATCGGACAGACTCTGATGTTTCAAATTTGTATGACCCACTACACCCGGCGGTTTTGCGTTTAATCGCATCAACCATTAACGTGGGTGTTCGTTTTAACAAATCTGTTTCATTGTGCGGAGAGATGGCAGGCGATGCCAGTTTGACGAAGTTATTACTCGGCCTAGGTTTAACTGAGTTTTCAATGCAACCACGGCAAATTTTAGATGTTAAAGCGAAGGTGCTTCAATCACATACTAATGCACTGAGAACGGCATTGGCCACGTCACTGAATCGTGGAAACTCGGTTGACTTAGCAACCTTAAAGTAATGAAAAACTTACTTTAAGGCTGCCACTTTCACTTTAAGACTTAAACGGCTTTCATATCTTTACTACTATAGGTATTTAGCTGTGGTATGCAGATTCACCATGAGAGCTAACATCTAGACCTTCACGTTCCATTTCTTCTGAAACACGCATACCCGTTACCATGTCAGCAATTTTGTATGCTACCCATGCCACAACGGCAGACCACACAATGGTAATTAAGATACCTTCAGCTTGCACCCAGAGCTGACCCATAATTTTTGATGTGGCATCAAGACCTGGGCCACCAAAGGCTTGGGCATTAAATACGCCGACTAATAACGCACCGACAATGCCAGCCACGCCATGAATACCAAACACATCAAGTGAATCATCGGCTCGTAATAAACGTTTAAGGCCATTAACACCCCAAACACAAATGACACCTGAAACAATACCAATGATTAATGCGCCTGCAGGACCCACTAAACCTGCAGCAGGTGTTACACCGACCAAGCCTGCGATAGCACCTGATGCACCGCCTAACAACGATGGCCGACCTTTAATGACCCATTCAGTTGCAGTCCATGCTAAGACAGCACCTGCAGTAGCAATAAGGGTATTAAAGAATGCAAGTGCAGCGGTTTCGGTTGCCCCAAGTGCTGAGCCAGCGTTAAAGCCAAACCAGCCTACGAACAACAGTGATGCCCCAATAAGTGTCATAGGTAAGTTATGGGGTTTCATAGATTCTTTGCCATAACCAATACGCTTGCCCACAACATAGGCTCCGACTAAACCAGCAATACCCGCATTGATGTGAACGACGGTACCACCTGCAAAGTCAAGTGCACCCTTGTTAAAGAGATAGCCTACTGACGTTTCGCCTGTGAACCAAACCATGTGGGCAATTGGTAAATAACCAAAGGTAAACCAAATAACGGTGAATACCAATACGCCTGAAAATTTTGCCCGTTCTGCGAACGAACCCACAATCAAAGCGCATGTAATGCCTGCAAAGGTTGCTTGAAAGGCGGCAAATAAGATTTCAGGAATGCTGCCCGACATGGCAAATTTCCCATCTTCTGGCGTAAAAAGACCAGAAAAGAAAGCTTTAGAAAGGCCACCAAAAAATGCATTACCATCTGAAAAGGCAATACTGTAGCCGTAAGCAAACCATAAGACGATGGCCAATGAAAAGGTGGTCAGCACCTGCATCAATATTGACAGTACGTTTTTAGAGCGAACTAATCCACCATAAAAAAGCGCTAAGCCCGGTAAAACCATTAAAACAACTAATAGCGTTGATACACCCACCCACGCTAGATCAGCTTTGTCCATGAGAAAATACTCCAGTTAAAAATGTTTGTTAAAGGGCAGCGTCGTTGGTTTCGCCCGTGCGAATACGCACAGCTTGCTCAAGTGGGGCCACAAATATTTTGCCATCACCAATTTTGCCCGTTTTGGCAGATTGTTCGATGGCCTCAATGACTTGCTCAACCATATCGTCACTGACGGCAGCCTCTACTCGCAATTTAGGTAGAAAGTCGACAGCATATTCAGCGCCTCGATATAGTTCAGTGTGACCTTTTTGTCGACCAAAGCCTTTCACTTCGGTTACTGTTAAGCCTTGAATTCCAATGTCAGAAAGTGCAACTCTGACTTCGTCAAGCTTAAATGGCTTGATAATTGCAATAATCAGTTTCATACTACGTTCCTTATAAGCAGGTGCGGGTATTTAAAGCAAAGCAATATTCGTGCCAAACTTTTTTGGTATTTTTTATGTGCTTATATGAGACTAATTTGAATTTTTTAACTAAAAGTCTTTTTTCCATGCACTAAATTAATGCATTTATTGATTTTTTGACACGATTTAAGTAATTTTTAATATGTTTTGTATCTATGCACTAAATTAATGCATATTTGATAGGCGGTTAATTTCAATCTATATCAAATGATTTGTTTTTTTTAATTGCTTTGTGTAAGTTAAACGCCTTCCCGGAGATCAATCATGAATAACAACCCTTGGCTCGAATCACTACAAAAGAATGTGTCAGAGCTAATCGCTAAAAGCCCAGCGGCAGATATTGAGCGCAACCTAAAGTCTTTTACATCACAAGCATTTAACAAGCTTGAGTTAGTGACACGTGAAGATTTTGATGTACAAGCTGATTTATTGCGCCAAGCGATTGCACAAATTGAGCACCTTGAAAAGCAATTGCAAGCAATTGAGCAACGTATTACAGCACTTGAAAAGTAAGACTTATTTGCCCAAGTGTATTTTCTCTCGTGTTTTTTTATGAATACTGCAAGCCTTTGGTTCTGATCAAAGGTTGTTATGACGCTTGCATTATTAAACGCGCGCACGCTTTGGGGTGCGCAAGCAGCACACGTTAGAGTAGAGGTGCATTTAAGTCCTGGTTTGCCCACATTTAGAGTGGTTGGCATGACCAGCCAAGCGGCTCAAGCGACCAGTGAAAGGGTGCGTGCTTCGCTTAGTTTTACAGGTTATCAATTTCCTCTAGGACGGTTGACCGTCAATCTTGCGCCAGCTGACACGCCTAAAAATACGGCTTGTACTGATTTGGCGATTGCGCTGGGTATTTTGTTGGCTACACGCCAAACAAAATTTTCGCCTGATCTTTCTGATTTAATGCAAACGCATAAGCAGGGTGAACAAAAAGGCTTGCATCAAACGCCTCATGATTGGGTATTTTTGGGTGAGTTATCGCTTTCTGGCATGTTGATTGAAGTTGATCACTTGCTTCCTATTTTGCTGACAGTCGCTAAAGAAATGGCAGGGGCAAAAGTGATGCTGCCACAACAGCAGCTGAATCATTTGCCCTTCATACCCGGTTTAAATATCATGGGTATAACGGGTTTAAATCAAGCATGTGAAGTCATTTCTGGCGTTACAAAGCCTAATTGGTTCAAGCCAACTCATTTTAAAGTCGCTTCGATTAAGCCAAGTCTTTTGTGTCTTTCAGACGTTAGGGGGCAAGCTGAGGCATGTCGAGCGCTTGAAATAGCGGCAGCAGGCGGGCATCATTTATTACTGGCTGGCAGTGCAGGTGCAGGTAAAAGTCTACTGGCAAAAAGGTTGATTTCATTGCTACCCCCGCTTGATGCAGAGGAATCGCTTGAGGTTGCTGCCATACAGTGTTTTGTTTCACCCGGCAACCAAGCTATTTGGGGTCGCCCAATGCGATCACCACACTCGCGAACAACAATGGTGGCGATGACGGGAGGTGGGGCAATGGCCATGCCAGGTGAGCTGACCTTTGCTCATCGAGGGGTTCTTATTCTTGATGAAGCAGCTGAGTTTGATCGGAAAGTTTTAGATGCATTGCGAGAGCCGATCGAGTCTGGCGTTGTAAATGTGTCGCGTTTACGAGCGCGTGTGACGCACCCAGCGGCTTTTCAGTTGGTGATGACAACAAATTTATGCCCTTGTGGTTGGTTTGGTCATCCTACTCAAGCATGCCAATGCACCTTAGCTATTCGTGAGGCTTATCAGCGCACTTTGTCAGGCCCGCTGCTTGATCGAATAGATATGTCGTTGACGCTTCACGCGCCTTCAGGTGAATGGCAGAGGCAACCCAAAGCAGCCCCTTCAAGCGAGATAAGGCCACGTATTGAAGCCGCTCAAACTCGTGCCCTCAAGCGCCAAGGTTGCCTTAACCATGCCTTGCAGCTACCTCAAATTGATGGGCTTCAGATCATCAATAACTCAGTTTGGGCGGTTTTGAATCAAGCAACGCAGCGATTAGGCTTGTCAACTCGTGCGCAACTTAAAGCGATTCGGGTGGCCATGAGCTGTGCCGACCTTGATCAGGTTGACCAAGTCGGGGTTGACCATATTTCTGAGGCGCTAGGGTATCGATTGCACAACATGGTAAAAAAATACTATAATCAAAGGCTTAACTAAATTAGTTAAGCATATGTGTCGTCTGTGGGTTCTAAAGTTTTGGCCAATTAGGGCAAACACCTTACTGATGCACTTGGTACAGGAATATCATCATGCCTAAGATGAAAACCAAAAAAAGCGCGTCAAAGCGCTTTAAGGTTCGTGGCAGCGGCTCTATTAAGCGCGGCCAAGCGTTCAAACGTCATATTTTGACCAAGAAAACCACTAAAACCAAACGCAAACTGCGTGGTTCGGCTGCCGTTCATAAGAGCGACGCACCCTCGATTCACGCCATGATGCCCTACGCTTAAGGAGAAAAACTATGCCTCGCGTCAAACGTGGTGT
>DITR01000102.1:3403-4159 GCA_002422175.1 Alcaligenaceae bacterium UBA6179 | reverse complement strand
TTATGCGTGCAGGTCAATATGCATATCGCGATCGCCGCAACAAAAAACGTACATTCCGCGCTCTGTGGATAGCCCGTATCAATGCGGCTGTTCGAGAGCATGGTGTGTCGTACAGTGTATTTATTGCAGGCCTTAAAAAGGCAGCCATTGAACTTGATCGTAAGGTCTTAGCAGATATGGCCGTGCGTGATAAAGCTGGTTTTGCAGTGATCGTCAATCAGGTTAAATCAGTCTTGGCTGCTTAAGGTCTGTTTGTTGTTGCTTTAATAAACGGGGCCTCGTGGCTCCGTTTGTTTTTTAGTTGGAAAATCGATGTCTTCCTTATTAGATGAATTGGTTAATCAAGCACGTGAGCAGTTTTTGGCTGCTGATACGCCTGTTGCACTTGAAAATATCAAGGCCAAGTTTTTAGGTAAGCAGGGCGCCNNGAGCAACTTAAAGCGCTTGCTACGCTTGCACCCGAGCAAAAGCGTGAGCAAGGGGCTCGCATTAATGTGGCCAAACAGCAGGTTGAGGCTTTACTCAACGCGCGCCGCGAGCAGCTTGCCCAAGATGCCTTAAACCTGCAGCTTGCTTCACAAAAAATTGATATTACTTTACCTGGTCGTGGTAGGGGTATGGCAGGTTTGCATCCGGTCATGCACACGTGGGAACGTGTTGAGAGCATTTTTCGTTCAATTGGTTTTGATGTGGCTGACGGCCCAGAAATTGAAAACGATTGGTCAAATTTTACGGCGCTCAACAACCCAGAAAATC
>DITR01000102.1:0-3376 GCA_002422175.1 Alcaligenaceae bacterium UBA6179 | reverse complement strand
AAAGTGATTGCACCAGGCCGCACCTACCGTGTTGATAGTGACGCCACGCATTCACCGATGTTTCATCAAGTTGAAGGCTTATGGATAGCTGAAAACATTTCGTTTGCAGATTTAAAAGGTGTCTACACCGATTTTTTACGCTGCTTTTTTGAAACAGACGATCTTGAAATTCGCTTCAGGCCTTCATTTTTTCCCTTCACTGAACCTTCAGCGGAAATAGACATGATGTTTACGTCAGGTCCTAATCAAGGCCGTTGGCTAGAAATATCAGGGTCAGGTCAGGTGCATCCACAAGTTGTCCGCAATTTTGGCCTTGATCCAGAAATTTACATGGGTTTTGCGTTTGGTTCAGGTCTTGAACGCCTCACCATGTTGCGTTATGGTGTGCACGATTTACGCCAGTTTTTTGAAGGTGATCTGCGCTTTTTACGTCAATTCAACCGTTGATTTTACCGGTGTCCATCACGCACGCTGGCTTAAGAGAATAAGAGCACTTTATGCAATTTCCTGAATCTTGGTTAAAAACTTTTGTAGATACCGACTGGTCAACCGAACAACTCGCGCATGAGTTAACAATGGCTGGGCTTGAAGTTGAAGAGGTGAATGCATTTGCACCGCCTTTTACGGGTATTGTAGCGGCTCGTATCGAGTCAGTAGAACCCCATCCAGATGCTGACAAACTGCGTATTTGTCGCGTTAATAATGGTCAAACCATTCTGCAAATCGTGTGCGGTGCACCGAATGCAGCGGTCGGACTCGTGGTCCCACTCGCTCATGTGGGTGCGGTCATGCCAAATGACATGAAAATAGGCGCCGCTAAAATGCGTGGTGTTGAATCATTTGGTATGTTGTGTTCAGCTCGCGAACTCGGGTTGTCGCAAGACCACGAAGGGTTAATGGTGCTTGATGAAACCACTGAACTAGGTAGAAATATTCGTGAAGTATTGAATCTTGACGATCCAATTTTTACACTGAAATTGACCCCCAACCGAGCTGATTGTTTGTCAATTTTAGGCGTAGCACGCGAACTCGCTGCGCTCGCGCAATCACCCCTTAAACCTTTAATTTCAGCTCAAATAAAACCGACTATAAGTGATGTCGTAAAGGTGAATATACAGGCGCCTGAATTGTGTGGGCGTTTTATGGGGCAAGTGATAAAGGGTGTTAATGCACATGCTAAAACACCAGCCTGGGTTGTTGAACGGCTAGAGCGAGCGGGTCAACGCAGTGTTTCCGCCTTAGTAGACCTTTCAAACTATTTAATGCTTGAACGCGGTCGCCCAACCCACGTATTTGATTTTAATAAACTTGCTCAGCCTGAACTCACTGTTCGTTGGGCTCATTCAGGTGAAACACTGAAGCTCTTAAACGGTGATTCAATTAACCTTGATGCAAAATTGGGCGTCATTGATTGTGCAGGCGTGCCTGAAAGTTTGGCAGGCATTATGGGTGGTGACCATACCGCTGTTACGCTTGATACAACTAATATTTATATTGAGGCCGCATTTTGGTGGCCAGATTCTATTGCAGGTCGTACAAGACGTCTCAAACTAAATTCAGAAGCGGCACATCGTTTCGAACGTGGTGTTGATTTTGGTTCAATTCCACAAGATATCGATGCTTTAGTTGCGCTAATCGTTGAGGTTTGTGGCGGGCAAGTGGGCCCTGTACAAGACTTAGTGGTTAATTTACCGCAACGACACGCTGTCAACATGCGTCTGTCACGCTGCCAACGTGTACTGGGTATTCCAGTTGATATTAACGCAGTTAAAGGTGTGTTTAACCGTTTAGGTTTGCCGTTTGTTGAGAATGGCGATGTGTTCAGTGTGACACCCCCTGCGTATCGATTTGATATTGAGATCGAAGAAGATCTGATTGAAGAAGTCGCTCGTATTGTTGGCTTTGAAAATATACCGGCTAAGCCACCTGTTACACCTGCCAAAATGCGGGCGCAACCAGAAGCTTTGCGCACATTTCATCAAGTCCGCCATACCGTTGCTGCACTTGATTACCAAGAGATTGTTAACTTCTCATTCGTACAAAACGAATGGGAACATGACATGATCGGTGAAAAGAATGCTATCAAATTACTTAACCCCATTGCCAGTCAAATGGCCTTGATGCGTTCAATGTTGATTCCTGGTTTATTGCAAACCGTGGCTTATAACGCTAATCGACAGCAATCGCGTGTTCGCGTGTTTGAAGCAGGTCGAGTATTTAAACGTGATCAAAGTACCGTGGCTTCTGAATTAAATGTACAAGGTGTGCATCAACCTATGCATGTTGCTGGGGTTGCATGGGGTGGCGTTGCCCCAGAGCAGTGGGGGTTAAAACAACAAAATGTTGATTATTTTGATGTCAAAAACGATTTAGAAGTTTTAATGAGTGCTCAGCGGCATTTGTTGCGCTTTGAACCTACTGACTCGCCCCTTTTTCACCCAGGTCGTTCAGCTTGCGTTTTACTAGAGCAAAAGTTAATTGGTTGGGTTGGCGAAATACACCCTAATTGGGTGCGAGTGCTCGGTTTGTCATCAGCCCCCGTTGCCTTTGAAGTAAAGCTTGATGCCGTACTGCAACAAAAGTTGCCGCAACCTATAGAAATATCTCGTCAACCGATTGTGCAACGCGATCTAGCAGTATGGGTTATGCAAGATATTCCTGTTCAAAGATTACTTGATTCAATTCATGCTTTAATTAAAAAAGAGACTTTGCTGTCTGTCGTGCGTCGAGTAGAATTATTTGATATTTGGCGCCCAACAGATCATACTGAACCAAAAGATATCAGTATGGCTTTTAGGTTTTGGTTGCAAGGCGATCACGTCACACTGTCAGATGAGCAGGTTGACGTCTGTATGGCTCAAATTCTCAATATGCTTGAAACAGAACACCAAGTTCGTCAACGATAAAAAATTTCATATTTTTGGAAATAAAAAAATGACTGATGTTCGTACTTTGACTAAAGCTGAATTAGCTGAAATGTTATTTGAACGGGTAGGGCTTAATAAGCGAGAAGCTAAAGATTTGGTTGAAATGTTTTTTCTTGAAATTCGCAGCGCTTTATCGAAAGGTGACTCAGTTAAACTTTCTGGATTTGGCAATTTTCAAGTTAGAAAAAAACCGGCTCGCCCTGGGCGAAACCCAAAAACCGGTGAAATGATTCCGATCGCAGCACGTCGCGTTGTGACTTTTCATGCCAGTCAAAAACTTAAAGATGTGGTTGAGCTCACCCATCAACAACAGGTTGGTTTAACCTAACCAATGATTTTCAATTATATTTATTTAAAAATATAGCTTTAATGAGGTTGATGTAAATAATGCAAAGTTTGACCGTTGCGCTTGAAGCACTGCCACCTATACCCGCTAAACGCTATTTCAC
>DITR01000209.1:6108-8500 GCA_002422175.1 Alcaligenaceae bacterium UBA6179 | reverse complement strand
AGCAGGGTGAAGACCTTCATCCAGGTCTGCGCAAAAATTCCCGCCCAGCCACCGTATCCCGGCTCACTGGTCAGCATGGCACTCACCACCAGCACCACTGCATAAACACTCAACACAATCGCGGTCACCCGCTGCGCAAGCCAGTCGCGTAGGCCGTAATGCGCGCCCACCACTAATCGTTTGGGCCCGATGTTATTTCCTGCACTCATGATTTAAATGACTCCGAAAATTTTTAACCAGACCAGAAACGACAGCGCAAGGCTAATACCCATGACACCGATCGCCCACGTCGCGCTCTGCTCTTTCGTAATCCCAATATGCAGGTCACTCACCAAATGCCGGATGCCCGCAAAAAAGTGATGAATAAAGGCCCATGCAAGGCCGCAGAGGATCAGCTTAAGAAAGACCGAACCCATAAGTTCGGTTAGGCGGAAGTAGCTCAGCTCGGAGGTGAGACTCAGATCAAAGAGCCAGATAATCAGCGGAAGGGTCAGAAACATGCCCGCACCGCTCACGCGATGCAGAATCGACATCACGCCTGCGGCCGGCAGTCGATAGGTCATGATCTGGCTGATATGGATGTTGCGGAACTGCGGACGCTGCTTTTTGGCGGTTTCGCTCATTAACACTCCCTGAATTTTTTATTTGGTGCGATTATAAGTGCGCTTTTTGACACAGCCTAGGGTCAACCCTAAACTCCCGTGCTGTCGTCTTCCATTCATAAAGCTTTCGCAAAAGGAGTCTCTGTGAGCAATTCCAAATCCCCCATGCGCGTCGCGGTTACTGGCGCGGCCGGCCAGATCGGCTACAGCCTGTTATTCAGAATTGCCAATGGTGATCTGTTGGGCAAGGATCAGCCTGTCATTCTCCAGCTTTTAGAAATACCCGACGAAAAAGCTCAGAAAGCACTTTCTGGGGTGATGATGGAAATCGACGACTGCGCATTTCCTCTGCTGCGTGGCATGACTGCACACAGCGACCCCATGACCGCATTTAAAGATATTGATGTGGCCCTCTTGGTGGGTGCACGCCCCCGCGGCCCTGGCATGGAGCGCAAAGACCTCCTCTCAGCAAATGCCCAGATTTTTACCGCCCAAGGCAAGGCCTTGAATGCGGTTGCAAAACGCACCGTTAAGGTGCTGGTGGTGGGCAACCCTGCGAACACCAATGCGTATATCGCCATGAAATCTGCCCCTGATCTGCCGCAGAAGAATTTCACGGCCATGCTGCGTCTGGATCACAATCGCGCGCTTTCGCAGTTAGCAGCCAAGACTGGCAAGCCCGTAGGTGATATCGAAAAACTGATTGTCTGGGGTAATCACAGCCCCACCATGTATCCCGATTATCGATTTGCCACGATTGGCGGCCAATCTGTGAAATCGATGATCAACGACGAAACCTGGAATAAAGATATTTTTCTTCCCACCGTAGGTAAACGCGGTGCAGCGATCATTGAGGCACGGGGCCTGTCGTCCGCAGCATCTGCTGCGAATGCCGCCATCGACCATATGCGTGACTGGGTACTCGGTACAAACGGCAAATGGGTCACCATGGGCATCCCCTCAGATGGCGCTTATGACATCCCCAAAGAGGTGATGTATGGCTACCCTGTNNGGTGAATACCAAATCGTTCAGGGTCTTGAGATCGACACCTTCTCACGCGAACGAATGAATCACACCTTAAATGAACTGCTTGAAGAGCAAGACGGCGTTAAACACCTGCTGCCCTAATTAAGCATCCCATGCCAACCCTTCATCCTGACCTTGTGTTGCATGAGTCGGGGGATGCGTTGGCATTTTCCAAGGCTGTACCCTCCTGCGAACACTATGCAGGCGACGAAAAGAAATTACGTAAAGCGCTGGGTCTACAGCAGGACCTCTGCGGCGCCTTTGATGTCACCACAGATCTTGAAGACGGCGCAACTGCCGGCCGCGAGGCCCAGACCGCAGAAAGCTTAGCCGCGATCTTGGCAGAACCTCGCGCACTCCATTTTCGAATTGGATGCCGCGTGCATCCCGTTGACCACCCTTCCTTTGAACATGATGTGCGCACGATCATCGGCCACCGACCAAAGGGGCTGACCTACATCACACTTCCAAAGATTACGGGGCTCGATCAGCTAAACCAGGCTGCGGCCTTTATTCGAGCGGCTGCACTGAGTGCCGGTTTTGAAGAATGCCCCGCGCTTCAGGTCTTGATCGAAGACGAGGCCAGCCTCCATGCCGTATTTGAAATCGCTGCTCACCCGCAGGTGCAGTTTATTTCCTTTGGTCAGATGGATTTCACCAGCAGCCATCGCGGCGCAGTACCCGCCAGTGCAATGCAAAGCCCCGGGCAGTTTGATCATCCGTTGATGCGTCGAGCGAAACTTGAGATCAGCGCGGCCTGCCA
>DITR01000209.1:4205-6017 GCA_002422175.1 Alcaligenaceae bacterium UBA6179 | reverse complement strand
GCCGCCCGGATTCTGCTTGCCGCGCAAGCCGCGCAATGGGGGCCGATTGCAGATCAAGGTCTTTTGCATGATCGTGCAAGCTACCGGTATTACTGGGGCCTACTCAAGCGGGGCCACGCGCTTGGGCGCAGAATTCCCGTACGTGCCGCTCAAGCTTTTTTTGAAAATCAGCATCCGCAGGACATTGCAATCCATAATTAGAAAACTCAGGGAGCTTTAAATGCCACACAACCTTCATAACACCCTTCAAACATTCAAAACCAAATCTGGTAGATCCGGCCAGTTTTACAGCCTTCCCGCGCTGGAATCTGCTGGCGTTGCAAAGGTCTCACGTCTACCTGTCTCTATTCGGATTGTGTTGGAAGCCGTGCTGAGAAACTGCGACGGCAAAAAAGTGACCGAAGAACATATCAAGCAGCTGGCCAATTGGGGGCCAGGCGCGCAGCGCACCGATGAGATTCCTTTTGTTGTGGCGCGTGTGGTGCTGCAGGATTTCACGGGCGTTCCCTTGCTGGCCGATCTTGCCGCGATGCGTAACGTGGCCGATCAGATGGGCAAGAACCCAAAAGTCATTGAGCCGCTCGTGCCGGTCGATCTGGTGGTTGACCATTCCGTGATGATTGATCACTACGGCAACAAAGAAGCGCTTGACCTCAACATGAAGCTGGAATTTCAGCGTAACGAAGAGCGCTATCAGTTTATGAAATGGGGCATGCAGGCCTTTGATACCTTTAAGGTTGTGCCACCTGGAATTGGAATCGTTCACCAGGTGAATCTGGAATATCTGGCCCGCGGTGTGCATAACAAAGGCGGCGTCTATTACCCCGACACCCTGGTGGGAACCGATAGCCACACCACCATGATCAATGGCATTGGTGTCGTTGGTTGGGGGGTTGGTGGCATTGAAGCTGAAGCAGGCATGCTGGGTCAACCTGTTTACCTTTTAACGCCTGACGTTGTAGGTGTTGAACTGAAGGGTCAGTTAAGAGGCGGTGTAACAGCCACTGATTTGGTACTGACATTGACCGAACTACTGCGTCATGCCAAAGTTGTGGGTAAGTTTGTTGAGTTCTGTGGGTCAGGTACCGAAAGTTTGTCGGTAACAGACCGTGCCACCATCGCCAACATGGCGCCTGAATACGGCGCGACAATGGGGTTTTTTCCCATTGATCGCCGCACCCTTGAATATTTTGAAGGTACGGGTCGCACAAAAGACGAAGTCAAAGCCTTGTCGGCATACTTTAAAGCGCAAGAGATGTTTGGCATACCCGATGCACAAGACATTGATTTTTCACAACTACTCACCCTTGATTTGGCTACGGTTGCGCCCTCTTTGGCTGGGCCAAAACGCCCTCAAGATCGCATCGAAATCGGACAGGTTAAAAACAACTTCGACAAATTGTTTTCCGCCCCTTCAGATCAAAATGGATTTAATCAACCCGTCATTAATCGTAAAAAATCAGTTCAAACAGAATCGGGTAAACCGTTGCACCACGGTGATATTGTCATTGCTGCGATTACATCTTGCACCAATACGTCAAACCCAAGCGTCATGCTAGCTGCAGGTTTGTTGGCCAAGAAAGCGGTTGAAGCAGGCTTAACAATTTCATCACATGTCAAAACCTCACTGGCTCCGGGCTCACGCGTCGTAACCGAATACTTAAATAAAACAGGGCTATTGCCCTACCTCAATCAACTCGGCTTTAACGTCGTGGCCTATGGCTGCACCACCTGCATTGGAAATTCAGGTGACTTGGCACCTGACATCAATCAAGCGATTGCATCGGGTGACTTAATCTGCGCAGCAGTCTT
>DITR01000209.1:4063-4196 GCA_002422175.1 Alcaligenaceae bacterium UBA6179 | reverse complement strand
AGACCTGATGACTGAGCCCGTCGGGCGCGGTACAAAAGGCGATGTTTGGCTGGGTGACATCTGGCCCACAACAGAAGAAGTAAATGACTTACTTAAATACGCGATGGATCCGCACGTATTTAGGGGCAATTAC
>DITR01000209.1:0-3997 GCA_002422175.1 Alcaligenaceae bacterium UBA6179 | reverse complement strand
TTCTTTGATAAGTTTGACATGCAGCCCAGCCCCATGCCGCCCGTAAAAGAAGCTCGCATTTTAAGTATTTTTGGTGACTCGATCACCACTGACCATATTTCACCGGCAGGCAATATTGATGCGAGCTCACCCGCAGGGCTTTGGCTGCTTGAACAAGGCGTTCAAATAGCCGACTTCAACAGTTACGGCTCACGCCGTGGAAATCACGACGTTATGATGCGCGGTACCTTTGCCAATGTCCGCATTAAGAATTTGATGATTCCTCCTGCTAGTGACGGCAGTCGATTTGAAGGCGGTGAAACCCTCTTTCAACCCAGTGGCCAGCGGATGTCAATTTATGATGCAGCCATGGCTTATCAAGCCAAGAATATCCAAACGGTTGTTTTTGCCGGCGAAGAATATGGTAGCGGTTCATCTCGTGACTGGGCAGCAAAAGGTACCCAATTGTTAGGTATCAAAGCCGTGGTTGTTCGTAGCTTTGAACGCATTCACCGAAGTAACTTGGTTGGCATGGGTGTTTTACCACTTCAGTTCAAAGGTGCTGACAGCGCTCAAACCCTTAAAATTGAGGGTCATGAACGCATCAGCATTGAAGGGCTTGAAAATGGCATTACCCCTCAACAAGATGTGACCCTAATTATTCACCGAACGGGTCAGGTTGATCAACGCGTTGCCGTTTTATTACGTATCGACACACCCATTGAAGTGACTTATTACACACAAGGCGGTATTTTGCCTTTTGTATTGCGCGATTTAATTTCTCACGACTGATGCGATAAGCGTACGGCTTAAATGGGGCAAAACCTCAAGCCCCTTAACCCCGATCTACTTAGAAAGTACGCTCGGGGTTAAACTCTGTTTATTTACGATTCATTATGCTTAGACCACTCAAATCTGTTTCACCTCGTATAAGTCGAGAAGCCAAACGCTTAATTGACTGGTGCATTGCGCTTGATCAATCGGGTAGTCGCTTAGAAGATCAGTTTTGGGAAGTCAAAATTATTGAAGCACTAGATAAAATTTTAAAATCAGGCAAAGAAAAGCCGCTCGAAACCGCTTTAGAACACCTGTCTGAACATCACCACGGCGGGTTTGAAGCCCTGATAGAGCTGGCAGAAAACCTGTCAAGTTCGTGCATTGTTGACGTTCAGGGCAAACGTTGGCAAGTACTGTTGGTATCGGCCCCTGTTGTGTGCTGGACACGGTACCAAATACCGAGCCATGTGATGTCTGCTATGCAGCTTCAGTTGCTATCAAGCGCCATGCATGAACATGTATTGGCTAGCGAGACAACCTTAGCAGTTTTGCCCCGCCTGATCAGTCTAGATCAAATGTCTCAATCATTTTCTGAAACATTTAACTGGACACAACAACTCGCCCACATGGCGATTACACAAGCAGGGAGCTTGCCCGCTTTGCATGATGAGCCTGAATATGTGGGTATGTTGGCCGACTCACGCCACATTGTCATGGCCGTCGCCGCCCCCGTGACAGCGCCTATTTTCAAATGGCAGGAAGCACTTGAAGACCGTCGCGAAAAATGCGCGCCAAAATGGTCAAAAGCCATCAGTAGCATTTTAGCGCCCTCGTTAGCCGGCTGCGAATTTGAACCCGTGTTACCAGACGCGTATTACGTTAATTTACGAGAGGCCGACAAACGCGTTCGCCCCTTAACGATCAAGGCCGCTGTGAACTGGTTGAGCAGTGCCATGAAAAAAGCCCCTCAAGCCTTTCGTGTTGTCATTGCAGGCTTTGGTGAACACCGCGTTGAGGAATATCGCTTGAGCATGACAGAAAAGGGACAAAACACAGTACTGTATGGCATCGTTTGGCCCATGTTTATGTTTGAAGATCTGATTAACGCAGAGTTTGAAGACAACAAACTCGATACGGTCGAAAAAATGGTTGCCATTCTTCGTGAAAATGGCGTGACCGATGTCAGGCGATTGCCCGCCTTATTTGCTCTTGAGTTTTGTGAAGACTGTGGTGCGCCTCAATTTGCTAACCCCATGGGTGAACTGGTTCACGCTGAGTTACCCGACGATATTGACGAAACCCCAGTCAGGTTTCATTAGAGTCAATTATGCAGGCTGATATTTTTTGTCAGATCGTTGACCATTATGGTGACATTGGCGTCACATGGCGCTTAGCTAGGCAATTGAGTTCTGAACACCACATCGACATTCGCCTTTGGGTTGATGATTTAAACGTTTTTTCCCATATTGAATCCCGTATCAATACACAAGTTGATCAGCAATTGATTGATCAAATTGATATTCGTCGCTGGCTCATTGATGGCCCAGTACCTAACCCCTATCCCATCGTCATCACCAGTTTTAGTTGCCCTTTAAGTCCGGCATGGGTTAAACGTATGGTGGCTCAATCTCACCCTTGCTGGGTTGAACTTGAATACTTGAGTGCTGAGCAATGGGTTGAGTCTCATCACGGTTTAACCTCACAGCGCGCCGATGGGCTAGCGCCTACTTTTTTTTACCCTGGTTTTTCAGAATACACAGCCGGCCTCATTCGAGAGCACGATTTATTGAAAAAGCGTGATGCTTGGCAGGCAGACGTTAAACAACAAAAGCAATTCTTAGAAAAAATCGGAGTGCATTTAGATGCTGAACAGACGCCCCCTTTTTTGATTTCTTTATTTGCTTACCCACAAGCCCCTTATCAGTCTTTTTTTAATGCTTTAAATGACTTGAGTGCACTTGATACGATCGATTCAATTGATCGTGTAACGTCCATCAAGAAAATTAAAATCAAGCGTCAAAGCGTGCATGTTTTAATTCCCGAGGGAGTCACTTTGCCAGACGATTTGATCACGCCTTCCCATGTCACGTGGCAACGCATCCCTTTTTTGACACAAGCTGATTATGATCGACTACTCTGGACAATGAATTTAAATATTGTTCGCGGTGAAGACTCATTTGTTCGGGCGCTTTGGGCCGGCAAACCAATGATTTGGCATATTTATCGCCAAACAGAAAACACCCACCTCACCAAACTTGCTGCTTGGCTCGCACGAACCACACTGCCCCAACCCGTTCAAGAAACCATGATGGCCTGGTCAAGCCCTGATCGCAATCCACCGCTTGAAACCGCTTTAAGTACCGCCTTACTGGCACCTAATTGGGCAGCTTGGCAAAAAAAAGCCATCGAATACACACAAAAAACAGCACTTTTACCTGATTTAGCCACAAATCTAGCCCATTTTTGCCAAGCCAAGACGAAAAACACCGAGTCAGGCTAGAATGATAGGCTTTACACCGTATAAGCTCTGGCTATTGAGGCACGGGGCACCCCCTAACGGAGCTTTTTAGTATGAAAAACGCACAAGAGTTGCGCGTCGGTAATGTGATCATGGTGGGTAACGACCCCCTGGTCGTACAACGCGCTGAATACAACAAATCAGGCCGTAATTCGGCTGTTGTGAAACTCAAATTTAAAAATTTATTAACGGGTTCCGGTAGCGAATCGGTTTATAAAGCTGATGAAAAATTTGCTTTAGTGGTGCTTGATCGTAAAGAATGTACCTACTCCTATTTTGCCGACCCCATGTATGTGTTTATGGATACTGAATACAACCAACATGAAATCGAAGCAGATAGCATGGGCGATGCCATGTTTTATCTTGAAGAAGGTATGGCTGTTGAAGTCGTTTTTTATGATGGTCGCGCCATCTCTCTTGAATTACCCACCATGCTGGTTCGTGAAATCATTTACACCGAACCTGCGGTACGCGGTGACACCTCAGGTAAAGTCATGAAGCCTGCAAAGCTTGCTACGGGTCACGAGCTACCTGTCCCCTTGTTTTGTGACATTGGCGACAAAATTGAAATTGATACCCGTACGGGTGAGTATCGTAGCCGTGTGATGTAAGTGACTTTGCTGCAATAAAAAAGGGCTACCGAGGTAGCCCTTTTTTATTGCAATTTAGATGTATCAAGAAAATCAGGTAGCGTAACAACCATAATGCCCTCTTCGGCTAACG
>DITR01000103.1 GCA_002422175.1 Alcaligenaceae bacterium UBA6179 | reverse complement strand
GCCGTTTCTCCGATTGTTTCGGGCCCAGCTTTTGCAAGACGTGGCGAAGCGATTAAATCCGTTTCGATTTTAGGTGTTGATACCGATCGTTACGAACGCATCATTCCCATCAGTAAAGATATTAAGTCGGGTGTTTTTCGGGTCAACGCCGGCGAAGCTGTGATCGGTCTTCAGTTGGCCAATGACTTGGGGGTAAGAGTGGGTAGCAAGCTTAGAATCGAAGCCAGCCAAGCACGTAGCGCAATCGTCACAATCACGGGTATTTTTGAGTTGGGTGTGCGCGAGCTTGACTCTCGATATGTNNGTTAAAGTCTGAAAGCTGGATGCAAACAAATAGTCAACTGATGAATGCCTTGCAGTCTCAAAGTTTGTCGTCAAGCCTCATCAGCTTCTTTGTGGCGCTTTCAGTTGCATTTGGTATTGCCAGCGTTCTGGCTATTAGCGTCACGCAACGCACCCGGGAAATTGGCATTTTGCGTGCAATGGGTGCGCGTCGAGAACAGATGTTAATTGTATTTTTGATTCAAGGTGCCGTGTTAGGTTTGTTAGGCTCGTTTGTTGGGGCGGGCGCAGGCTGGGTCATGGTTTGGGCCTTTAATACCTTTGGGCCTCGGTTATTTGATATTTCACCGTCCATGACAATTGTGCCTATCGCCGTGAGTATCGCAACGCTGACTGGCGTTTTAGCTGCGATTGCCCCAGCCTGGCGGGCCTCACGACTAGACCCTGTGGCTGCCATTCGTTATGTCTAAACCTGAACACGTCCAAACTATCGTTAACCATCAAGACGTGCTGCGACTTGATGCGATCAAAAAATCATATAACGTGGGGTTGCCAACAGAAACAGAGGTGTTGCATGGCATTGATTTATTAATTACGGGTGTAGATTTTGCAGCACTCATTGGCCCATCTGGCTCAGGTAAAAGTACCTTGTTAAATGTAATCGGTTTACTTGATCAACCCACATCAGGAGAGCTGTATTTATTAGGTCAAGCCACGCGTGATCTGGCTGATCAACAGCGTACGCTACTTAGGCGCGAATCAATTGGTTTTGTATTCCAGTTTCACCACCTAATTGAAGCGTTTAGCGCTGTTGACAACATCATGATGCCGGTCATGATTAAAAGTGGACGGCCTCAAGCAGACGCCCGTCAATGGGCAGAGCACTTACTTGAAGCGGTGGGCTTAGCGGGCATGGGTAACAAAGTACCCAGCGAACTCTCTGGCGGTCAGCAACAACGCGTAGCGATTGCACGGGCACTGATGACGCGGCCAGCACTGTTACTTGCTGATGAACCGACTGGTAATTTAGATACACATACTGCTGAAAGTATTTTTAAACTGCTACGTAAATTCAATTCAGAGTTTGGTTGTGCTGTGCTGATAGTGACCCATGACCCAAGGTTATCGCAAACCTGCGATCGGTCAATTACTTTGGTTGATGGGAAGATTGTGTCTGATCAGACTTCGAGTTAACAGTATTAGTTTGAAGTGTAAAAACCCATTCACGCCAAATCGCAACAATTAAAGCCATGAGTACAGGGCCAATAAACAGGCCCACAAACCCCATGGTTTGAACCCCCCCCACTAAGCCAAAAAAAGTGGGTAAAAAAGGTAACTTGACAGGTCCACCCACTAGCCTTGGCCGCAGGGTTTTATCGACAATAAAAAGTTCAACTGTGCCCCATAAAAACAAGGCAATACCCGCTACGGCATCGCCCGAACCCACCAAATAGATAGACACTAAGGTGAAACTTAAGGGCGCACCACCAGGAATCATGGCCATCACAGCCGTAATTAAACCGAGCAAAACGGGTGACGGCACACCGGCAACCCAATAGGCAATGCCCAATATGACCCCTTCACCTATCGCAATTAAGCCCATGCCCGTCACAGTAGAACTGATGGTGGCGGGTACGACACGAGAAAAATGCTGCCAACGATTAGCCAATATTTTCTCGCCAACTACATCAAGTTGGGTAGCCAAGTGATGCCCATCTTTATAAACAAAAAACAAGGTCATCAAGGCAAACAAAATAAATAAAGCCCCGCTGAACAACCCGCCCGTGGTTGAAAGCACCGCTCGATAAATATTGCCGATATGCTGACCACTTATCATTTCAGTCATATTTGAAATGGCATTGGGGGCACTGAGGTAAGCATTCCAATACCCCGCTAGATTTTCACCAATCAGCGGTAAAGCGTTTATCCAGGCAGGGGCAGTGATACCTTCTCGGTTGGCTATTAAAAACCATCTAATAAAACTGCTCGCCTCGCCCACAGCATAGTAAATAGCAAAGGTTAACGGCACCACGACGCCCACGGTCACAATCAATAATGCAATCGTAGCGGCCCAGATCGTGCTACCACTGCAGGCTTTAACTAAGCGGGCGTATAGTGGCCAGGTTGCAAAACCTAATATTAAAGCTGCTAATACCGGTACGATAAAACCCGAAAAAAAGTAAATCGCTGCGGCCAGAACCAACGCCAGCAAAATGCGAACAAGCAATGGGGTAGATAAAACAGAAGACATCATATGGGCCGTTTCGCTAAGCGCTTAAAGAGGTTTATTGCAAACGCTTTTCAAATTCTTCTTTGGAAATCGCACCCGGCACACGGGTGCCCTCTGCAAAGAAAATAGCAGGTGTGCCTTGCACTTGAAGTGATTTGGCTAAATCAAGCATTTTTTGAATGGGTACATCACAGTCTAGTTTGGGTGGGGTGACACCCATCAGCATCCAGTTGTCCCAAGTGGTGCCGCGATCTTTAGCGCACCATACGTTTTTAACTTTCTGTGTTGAATCGTCTGACAAAATCGGCAACATAAATGTGTAAACCGTGAGGTTATCGATTCCGTCAATATTTTGGCGCAACTTTTTGCAGTAACCACAATTGGGGTCTTCAAAAATGGCAACCTGGCGCTTTCCATCACCTCGCACTTGCTTAATAGCCAAGTCAAATGGCAGTGACTTGAAATCAACGGAAGACAATTCATCTAAGCGTGCTTGCGTTAAATCGCGACGTGTTGCGGCATCTATCACATGACCATCAAAAATAAAATTAACGTCAGCATCGGTATAAATCAGATCATTGCCCAATTGCACCTCGAATAAACCAAAAGAGGTGGGTCGCACGTTCTTAACAGGCATATTGCCAAACCGTTCAATAAACTTTTTTTGCACGTTGACGATGGCCGTTTCATTCGACGCATTTGGGGCCTGTAGGGCGGGTGATGGCGCAGCTAAAGTCGTTGCGGCTGGTGGCGATACTGGCGTTTGCGCGAAAACCCCGATCGAGAGGCTTGTTAATAACACTGCGCAAGCCGTTTTTACAGAAAGGGGATTCAAATTAAACTTTAATTGCGACCGCATTTAGCATTCTCCGGCGTGGTGTTCACACTTACTTATGAAGTGAATGAAGCAAATAAAAAAATTTTAAAACATAGTCATTAAAAATATGTCATACACACTAGCGAACGCGTGAGGCTGCTTCAACAAGCAACCGTTTTGCAAAAGGTAGCCGATCAACTAGACTTAAACCGGCATTTCGCAGCCACGTAATCTGTTTGCCTGAAGCACCAAACAAACGGTACAAACTATCAGTGATGAACCTCATTTCCCAAATCGCTTGGGCTCTGACGCGACGATAACGCCTTAAAACCATTTGATCGCCTGCTGTCATGAACGCTTCACGCTCGGCAATAACCTTTGCCAAAGCTTGCGCATCACCCAGACCCAAATTTAACCCTTGCCCCGCAAGCGGGTGAACACGATGGGCTGCATCGCCCACCAATGCAACGCCCTCACCGATCATAGGCGAGTGTGCAATTGAGAGTGGAAAGCCTTTTACCGTGCTCTGAACTGTGAGTTGGCCCAGTCTGCCCCGGCTCGCTTTCATGAGCCTATTCTGAAGGGTTTGGGTTTGATCTGCCAGCGGAGCGGCCAACAACTGATGGGCGTCATCACGTTGCATAGACCAGACCATCGATACATTGTGAGTGATGTCATCAGCACCTTGCTTCGTGGTGCTAGGCAATGGCAAACATGCCAAAATACCCTCGCCTGTAAACCATTGAAGTGCCACACCTTGATGCGGGCGCTCGCACTGCAACTGACAAATTAAAGCCGTTGCATCGTAAGGCTTTTCATCGTAGCTTAACCCCGACAAATGACGCAGCGTTGAACTTGAACCGTCTGCAGCGACCCATAAATCAGCGTGTATCGCTTGCGCAGAATCGGTGTGACCCACCCCACGAGCAAAGCCAACCAAATGCTCATTAACCCAACGCACACCGTGAACCTCGAGCGCTTGAGCCAAAGCGCGATCTAAATCAGCCACATAGATAATGTAAGTTAAATCAACCTGTGCAGCCTGCCAGGCTCGCAAGTGCAGGGCACCAAAGGTATCACCTCGAATTTCCATTGCATCAACACGAGTGATGCGGTCAACTGGCATGAGTGACCACGCACCAATTTGTGCCAAAAAAGCTTGGCTTGTTGGTGAAATTGCGTAAACGCGATCATTATCTTGATCGCTTGAGCGTGGTCCGAGCAACAAGACGTCTTTTTGCCCTGCACGCAATAAGGCTAGCGTGGTAGCCATGCCAACTGTACCGCCCCCACAAACGACAACTGATGCTTTCATCTTGCAGAAGGTGCTCCCGCAGCTTTAGGCCAAAGTACCCACATTTGCGTCTTTTGTTTCATGCGACCCGCTAAGGCACCGGCTGCATCACCCGAGCCCCAATAAAAGTCAGCCCGTGCCGCACCACGAATTGCCGTACCCGTATCTTGTGCAAACATTAAACGATTAAGCGGCTCAGTTGATGCTGGCATAGTTGTCGCTAAAAAGACTGGCGAACCTAAAGGTACAAACATGGGGTCAACCGCGATCGAACGTCGTGCGACTAAAGGTATTGAGTATGCACCCTTTGGCCCCTGAGACGGGTCGATGATGGCCTCTTCCCGAAAAAACACCACAGCTGGGTTAGCGTTAAGCATTTCTTGTACGCGCCCTGGGTTGCGTTGTGCCCAAGCACGAATATTTTGCATGGAGGTTTGTGCCAACGCTAACTGACCTTGATCAGCTAACCATTTGCCAATTGAAACATAAGGGTGGCCATTGTGATCGGCGTAGGCCAAACGAATAGTCGTGCCGGCACCCGGACCATCAGTGAGCAAAACACGGCCTGACCCCTGCACTTGTAAGAAAAAATTATCGACTGGGTCGCTGACATACACAATTGCAGGGGGTTGGCGGTTAGCGTTGGTCAGTTCAGCTCGACTTTCGTAAGGCACCACTCGGTTGCCGACCACTTTGCCACGTACTCGCTTACCCGCTAGCTCGGGGTAAACTGCGCCCAAATCAATAGTCAGCAAATCGACAGGAACGGTATAAAGTGGCCATTGATTAGAGCCACTTTGTGTGCGCGAGCCCTTGACTATAGGTTCGTAATAGCCAGTGGCTGTACCCACGGCAGCACTGGCACCACTTTGAATTCGCCATGGCTGTAAGTAAGTCTGTAAAAAGCGTTTTACAGATGCTGGGTCACTTGGGTTAGGCGCCGTTGATGATTCGATTGCCGCCGCACAGACAGGTTGCCAGACCTTAGGGGTTGCTCGGGCAGGCGTAGTCAAACTACCGCCAGTCGGCCGCATTAAACCACCGCAATTACGCAAAAAAACCGCCCAGACATTTCGCATGTCGTCGCTTTGCCAACCGGGTAAATCTGACCAACCTACCGCCAAGTACTGCCCAGATAGGGACCGAGGCGCACTGTCTTTAATTGCACTTAAAGCAGGAATTTTAGGCGTTTCAATCGGCACTGTAGGTTCAGCTGTGGCTTCATCTGCTAAAGGCACGCTGGGCACTTGAACGTCACCAGGTGGTGCGCTGACGCAGCCAGCAAGCACCAATAAAAATAAAACATTTAAAGCATTCAGCCAGCGCCCGTAACCCTTACGCATGACTTCTTTTACTTTAATTAAATGACTAAAAGTAGGTTGATAAACTAACAAAGTCGTTCCATTCGTGGAGTTGGGTTTGGGGTTCAATGCCTAAAGCACACCGTATCAGTCTATTAGATAACAAACAAAACAATTAATGCAGGGTTCGTGGCATCGCGAGCACAAATTCAGGTATGTCAACGTCAAAAGGCTCGCCATCGTCACCTGCGCAATGGTACACACCCCGCATGCTGCCAACCGGGGTAGCAAGCGGGCACCCGCTTGTGTATTCAAACGATTCACCTGGTGCCAGCAAAGGTTGTTGCCCCACCACACCCAAACCTTTGACCTCTTGGCGCTTATTTTGCCCATCAACAATGACCCAATGGCGGCTAATAAGCTGAACAGGTCGCTGGCCGATGTTGGTAATGCGTACTTTATAAGCAAAAGCAAAATGATTTTGTGCCGAATCAGACTGTTCTGGCACAAAATGAGCTTCTACAACTACACTTAAATCAAAATTTTTCACAAAAGATTTCCGCAAATTAAGGGTTCGACCGACAAATTTTGTCAATCGCTGTAATAATAGATTGTCATTTTGAGCGATTTTTAAACATCATGCCAGAAACTATTGCTTTACCCAGCGCCCGCATCGCCCCCAGCATTCTATCTGCTGACTTCGCTCGCCTAGGCGAAGAAGTCAAACAAGTGGCTGCCGATGGTGCAGACTGGATCCATTTTGACGTGANNACAACCATTACGTTCCCAACTTAACGATTGGCCCCATGGTTTGTGAGGCTATTCGTCCCCACGTCGACATACCCATTGACGTTCACCTCATGGTCGAGCCGGTCGATGCACTGGCCACGCAATTTGCCAAAGCCGGTGCCAATATCATTACTTTTCACCCCGAGGCATCACGCCACGTTGACCGCACCTTATCGCTGATTCGTGAGTTGGGTTGCAAAACAGGGTTGGTTTTTAACCCAGC
>DITR01000131.1 GCA_002422175.1 Alcaligenaceae bacterium UBA6179 | reverse complement strand
ACACAATTGTGAGCAATCATGATTTGGTTGTCGAGCTTTACGCCATTTGCAATCAGTGTGTTGTCAAGCGCGCCACGATCAATCGTTGTGTTGGCGCCAACCTCGATATCGTTACCCATATGCACACTACCCAGTTGTGCAATTTTGCCCCATGCGCCTTGGCCTAAAAGCGGGTTAGGCGCAAAACCAAAACCGTCGGCCCCAATGACTGCACCGCTATGAATAATGCATCGTTGACCCATTTTTACCGAGTCATAAAGGGTGACATTTGGGTAAATAATTGTGTCAGCACCAATTTCAACATGGTGCGCAATCGTGCAACCTGAATGAATGTGAACACCTGCACCGATTTTGACATGCGCTTGAATCGTCACAAAGGCATCTACAGTTGCGGTAGGGTCAATTTGCACGGTGAGATCAACCACAGTCATATGATGCACACCAGCAGGCTTTTTGGGTTGACGGTTACGGTCAAACCATTGTGCTAACAATGCATACAAAAGATAGGGTTGGGGGCAAATGACTTTAACAAAATCACGGGGCCCATATTTTTCATCCACTAAGCGTGCAACTTCATCAGTCATAATGACTGCGCTCGCAGACGTTTGAGATAACGCCTCTAGGTACTGAGGACCCACCACAAAAGAAAGCTCTTGGCTTGAGGCTGAAGACAGTGAGCCGATACCCTGAACAGGCGTTAATAAGTTAAAGCGTTGACCCGACTCAATTTTTTGAACTAATTTTGAACTCTCAGGTAGCTCTTTCAACAAGGTTGAAACAGCTAATGCCTGAGAGGAATCAATTAAAACAGGCATAGATCATTAGCCTAGAAAGGCGCTTACTTTTTAGCCAGTGATTGAATGACTTGGTCTGTGATATCTACACGGGGACTCACAGTTATAGCATCTTGAATAATAATATCGAAATTTTCTTGTTCGGCAATACGCTTGATTGCCGCGTTTGCTTTTTCAACAATCATGCCAAACTCTTCATTACGACGACGATTGTAATCTTCTTGTAACTCGCGCTGCTTACGTTGCACCTCAATATCAAGATTACCTAACTCACGTTGACTTCTCGAACGCTCGCTTTCAGCCATAACGGGGGCATCTTTCTCAAATTTTTGAACTTTGTTACGCAAATCGTTAATATTTTTTTGTAATTCGTCGTTACGCTTCATAAATTCATCATCAATCTTTTTCAAAATTGCGATGGCAGGCTCTGAGTCACGCAAAATGCGCTGAGTGTTTACAAAACCAACTTTTGTTGATGTAAAACTTGCTGAGGTGGCTGCAGCAGGTGGGGTCGTTGCTTTAGCAGCTTGCGCCCATACAGGCTGAGACATAACGGTGATCGAAATCAACGTCACACCCAAAACCATAGCCGTTAAGGATGAATGTGAACCGTTTAAAAACGACTGTTTACCGAAAAATTGCTTCATAAAAAACTCTCATTAAAATTAAATTCGATCTAACAACTATGATTGTGCCACTTTTTGGGGTTTAAAACCCGGTACCGACTTGAAACTGAAACACTTGGGTTTGATCCGTGTCTTTGGCATTAAGTGCTTTACCGTAAGACAGTTGCAGTGGACCCATTGGAGAAAGCCATGACAAACCAAAACCAGCTGAATAGCGAAGGTCACCAAAATCAATATTGGTATCACCCGAGCCACCATTATTTCCAAACACCTGCCCAGCATCAGTAAAAGCAAATAACCGAAGGGTTTTTTCTTTACTAGCTCCTGGGAATGGCCAATAAAACTGCAAATTGCCGACCACACGCTTAGAGCCACCCAAAAATGTACCGGTCAACGGGTCTTTGGGGCCTAAAGAGTTGGGTGTAAACCCACGAACCGTACCAATACCCCCGGCAAACACGTCTTTAATAACAGGGTAAGGTAAATCGCTGTAGCTATTACCATAATCAAACAATGCATTAAATGCGAGCGTGTAATCACGTGCAATAGGCATAAAGTACTGTTGTTGAGCACTCAGTAAATAATACTGAAGATCAACTGTACCCACGGTTGCACCTAAACGGGTTAATGAACCCTTAGTAGGCGATAAAGCGCTATCTCGCGTATCTCTATTCCAACCACTATTTAATAAAACCGTGCTAGTTGTTTCACCATATTGTTGCACGTATTGCTGATATGCCAAGGGAGAGTTGTCATAAAGAGCCGTGTAGTTACTTTCATAATTTAGACCTAACGACACACGATCAAACTCAGTCACCGGTATGCCAAAGGTAAAACCACCACCGATCGTTTTGACTTCATAATTACCGGGGTTATTTTGTGAGGGCGTGACAGTCCGATAGTAAATCGACGTGCTACGGCTTACACCATCATTCGTAAAGTAAGGATTGGTATGAGAAAGCACGAACGTACGGGCGTCTTGACTCGTATTAACCTGAAACGTTAAGGCGTTACCACTACCAAATGCATTTTGCTCTGAAATACCGGCACTTAAAATGACGCCGTCAGCTTGCCCATAACCCACACCCAAGTTAATAGCACCGGTTTGCCTTTCTTTTACGGCCAACGCAACGTCAACTTGATCAATTGAACCCGGTACAGGCTCTGTTGAAATGTTTACATCTTGAAAATAACCAGTACGCTCGAGTCTTTCTTTAGATAAAGCCAACTCACCACCGTTGTACCAAGCCGCCTCAAGCTGTTTGATTTCGCGCCGTGCGACAGTATCACGGGTACGTTCATTACCGGTGATTTGAATGCGTCTGACATAAACCCGACGGCTTGGATCTACGAAAAAAGTTAAGGCTGCTTCTCGTTTTTCACGGTCAAGCACCGGGTTGGGGTTAACGTTGGCAAACGCATAACCCAAACCACCTAAGTAGTCTTTGATTGCTTTAACCGTTTCATTGGCTTTGGCGCCAGAGAAGACTTCACCGGCTTTAATTTTGACTAACTGCTCAAGTTCTGTGTTGAGGCTAAGTAACTCACCTGCCAATTGCACGCTACTCACCTTATAGGCCTCGCCTTCGCTCAGCGTTAAGGTAATGAAAATGCCCAAACGATCAGGTGAAATAGTGACCTGAGGCGGATCCATTCTATATTCAAGGTAGCCCCGGTCAAGATAGTATGATCGTATCGTTTCCATGTCGCGTTCGAGCTTCTCGCGCGAGTATTTATCGCTGTCGGTATACCACGTCAACCAACCCGAGGTCGTCAGCGACATCATGCCCAGTAATGAACTTTCACTAAAGGCTTTGTTACCAACAATTTTAATTTCTTTAATTTTGGCAATTTCACCTTCAAAGATATCGAAGTTAATACCGACACGATTTCTTGGAAGTGGTGTAACGGTTGAAGTGATTTCAACCCCATACTTACCTTTACTTAGATATTGCTGTTTAATTTCAAATTCAGCCTGCTCAAGCATGGCTTGATCAAAGATACGCCCTTCACCAAAGCCAACTTGGCGCAATGAATCAAGAATGGTCTTGCTATCAAACTCACGCATACCTGTAAAAGCTAACGAAGCAATAATGGGACGTTCTTGCACCACCACGACAACCACGTCGCCACGGGTCTCAATGCGTACATCTTTAAAAAAACCTGTACCGTAAAGCTGCCGGACTGCCTCAGTAGCCATCTCTTCAGTGAAGCGCTCACCGACTTTGACAGGAATATAAGAAAAGATGGTACCTGGCTCAGTGCGTTGAATACCGTCAACCTGAATATCGCGGACGACAAAAGGTGAAAATGCAAAGGCAACACAAGGTATCAAACTCAGTAAAGAAACGCAGGTTCGCTTGATGAGGCTTGACCACACTTGCCTGAGCGAGGTAGCGTGCTTAGCGTAAAAACAAGACATCTAACGTTCCTTGGAAAAAACCAAAATTGACTAATATTTAAAGAAACCTGACAACTCAAAAAAATGAGTGGTCGGTTAATACCTACTTTGCTATTTTAAAGCAGATATGACTCAACTGAAAAGACGCGTTAAATCATTGAAAATAGCTAAAGTCATCAAGCCACCCAGAAGTGCTACGCCCACCCTTTGGCTGGTCATCAACCAAGCCTCAGGCGCTGGCTTACCTCTAATCATTTCGACGATGTAAAACATAAGATGACCACCGTCTAGCATGGGAATGGGTAGCAAATTCAATATACCAATACTAATACTGACTAAAGCTAAAAATGCAATATAAGAGGCAAAACCAATTCGAGCCGTTTGACCCGCATAGTCTGCAATGGTGACGGGCCCGCTTATATTTTTAAGCGATACATCGCCAGTGATCATACGCCCCATCATTTTGACGGAAAACCATGACGTATCAATGGTACGTGTAACACCTAACCATAAGCTTTCAAAAATACCATGTTTAATGGTCACTGTAGGAATGTCTGATGATAAAACCACTCCAATACGACCAATGGCTTGACCCTCGTCATTTAATTGCGAAGCCGGAACAACCGTTAAGTTCGTCAACTGACCTGCTCTTAACACCGAAATGGGAACAGACTGATCAGGGCGTGTCTTAATGTAATCAATAAATGTTGTGACACTAGGGTTAGATTGGTTACCCACAGTTTGAATCACATCACCTGCCCTCAATCCCGCTTTTTCAGCTGCCCCATTCGAAGTTACCGACCCGATGCTGGGTTTACCCATTTGCAAGCCTAAGCCGTAACTTATCAATATATCTTGGTCACCGGGGTCTGCCATGGGTGGCAATGTGATGACGCGTTCAATTTGACCCGTTGCGCGCTCAATGGCCAAAACAACTTGGCCCCCTTCAGGGGATTTTTGTAACAATGACCAACGTACATCTTGCCAACCTTGAACAGACTTACCGTCAATTGACACAATACGATCATTAACTTGAATACCTGCCAAAGCGGCTGGGGTGTTCGCAACGGGCTGCTGAAGTATAGGAGCGGGCTCTGTCGTACCGGCTAAATTTAAACCTGCATAAAGAAAAGCAGCCAAAATTAAATTAAACATAGGACCTGCTGCAACCACGATAAAACGACGACTAACTGGTTGACATGAAAAAGCCTGTTTTTTCTGTTCTGGTGTCATATCGGGCGTAGGATCATCAAGCATTTTGACAAAACCACCGAGTGGAATCGCCGCCAACGCCCAAATTGTGCCGTGCTTATCGACACGTTTAAGAATAGGTTTACCAAAACCGACAGAAAACGTCAGTACTTTGATGCCACAAGCCCGCGCAGCCCAATAGTGGCCCAGCTCATGAAAAGTGATCAAAATGCCCAGCGCAACCAAAAACGCCAGTATTGTAAAAAACATAAAGACCCTATTAAATTAAGATAAATTGTGTGGCATTTATGGCACCACGTAAATGTGTCAGCAAATAAATTAAATAGGGTTATTAAAACATTGAATTTCTATGTAAATGAGTAAATAACCTTTTGAATTTATGAACTAATTAGTGAACGAAATGAAGACCTTGTATTAAGACTTCTTATTTTTTTGACAGGCTTCTAGCGCAAAGGTTCTAACAGCTTGGTCAATAATCAAAACATCGTCAATTGAAGTCGGGTTTGACCAGCCTTGCCCTACTTGCCAATCAAGCGACTGCGCCACAACCTTAGGAATATCTAAATAGCTCAATTGATAAGTTAAAAAAGCCTCAACCGCTATTTCATTGGCTGCATTGAGAACAACACATGCAGTTTGACCTGAGTTCAAAGCCTGGTAAGCCAGCTTCAAACATGGGTACCGATCGAAGTCAACCGCTTCAAATTCCAGTTTACCGACTGCAGTTAAATCTAAATGACTTACCCCTGCTTCAATGCGGTCAGGAAAACCCAAGCCGTAAGCAATAGGGGTTCGCATATCGGGGTTACCCATTTGCGCTAAAACAGAGCCGTCACTGTATTGAACCATTGAGTGCACAATGCTTTGCGGGTGAATCACCACATCAATTTTATCGGCAGGCATACCAAATAACCAATGGGCCTCAATAACTTCTAAACCCTTATTGAGCATTGTGGCAGAATCAACTGAGATTTTGCGCCCCATACGCCAATTTGGGTGGGCACAGGCTTGATCAGGCGTGACATGCTGAAGTAATTCAGTTGCTTGCTGACGAAAGGGGCCACCCGAGGCCGTTAAAATAAGCCGAGTGACGCCCTTGTTATTTTGACCACCTGGGTTTTTATGCGCTTGACGATCATGATGTGGCAAACACTGAAAAATAGCATTGTGTTCACTATCAATGGGCAGCAGTTCAGCTTTATTATCACAAACCGCTTGCATAAAAAAAGAGCCTGCTGCAACCAACGCTTCTTTGTTAGCGAGCAATACCCTTTTACCTGATTGCGCGGCAGCTAATGCAGCGGGTAAACCCGCCGCACCCACAATAGCAGCCATCACAATTTGACCCTGTGCTTCAGCTGCCGTATGAACCAGCGCTTGCGGTCCAACTCGCACCTCGGGTTTCTTTGATAAGGGTGTGTGCAATGCCCACGCCGAATCAAAATTGTGAGCGGTTAAGGCATCAGGCACGACGACACATGCAACACGATGCTGCAACGCTTGCTCTGCTAGTTTTTGCATATTCGAGTGAGCAGATAAGGCGTGTACAACATAGCGATCTGGGTGTCGGGCGATCACGTCTAAGGTATTTTGACCAATTGAACCCGTTGAGCCCAAAACGGTGACATCGCGTAAAGAGGTTTGATTCATTGCAGGTAAACAACTGAGATTAATACAAAGGCAATGGGCAGAACCACGACTAACGCATCAATACGGTCGTAAACACCGCCATGCCCAGGCAAAAGACGGCTTGAGTCTTTAACTTGAGCACGTCGTTTGAGCAACGATTCAAATAAGTCACCCATGACTGATATGGAACCCAGTACAACACCCCATATAACAACGCCGAACCAAGACCAGTGATCAAGCAAATCTTGTGCAAAAGAACCCGACCAAGCTGTTGATACCAGCAACCAAATCACCACTGCAACGACGCCTGCAATGGCTCCTTCACGGGTTTTACCGGGGCTGATGGTCGGTGCTAATTTGTGTTTGCCAAAGCGGCGCCCAACAAAAAAAGCCGCAAGGTCAGCGACCCAAACCAAGATAAGCAGAGAAAGTAAATACAAAGAGCCACGCTGTACAAAAAGACTCACAAAAACCCACCAAGTTGCCAACATAGCAAGCGGTGCAAATAGGGTTAAGGATGAACTATGTGATGGCTCAGTCACACGACCACGCGCCAATATTAAAGGCATACCTAGCAACCATATCAATGCACATAAAACGACTAAGGCATCAAAGCTTCTTGAAAATAAATAGTAATCATTTTGAATAGACCAAGACTGCAACAAAGTGATCAATGCAACTAAACATGGCATTAAATAAATAACAAAATGCGGGCCTTGCCAGGTAAGCCTAACCCATTCCCATGTTCCGCAAACGGCCAAGACCATCACAAAAAGCATAAACGGCCAATGATTATCGATGATCAATACATCGACCAAAATAAATAACAAAACAACCGCTGTGATGATGCGCTGTTTAAGCATGTGTTTAAGCCGTTGTTTGGTTTTCAGTGAGTTGAGCGCTAGTTCGCCCAAAACGTCGTTCACGACTGCGATACCAAGCAAACGATTCAAGAAGTTCCGCTTCACCAAAATCTGGCCAATATTTTTCAGTAAAAAATAATTCGGTGTAGGCGAGCTGCCAAATTAGAAAATTTGAAACCCGTTGTTCGCCACCTGTTCGAATAAATAGGTCTGGCTCGGGTGCCCAAGCCATGCTGAGATATGGTGCAAGCTCAGTTTCATTAATTTGGTCTGGTTGCTCACAAAGTTGTGGGTTTTGAACCAACATGCGACGCGTAGCGTTCAGAATATCCCATCGACCACCGTAGTTAGCGGCAATCGTTAAATGAAAAATGTCGTTATCTGCTGTATTGGCTTCAGCTTTACTCATCATAGTTTGCAGTTTGGTATCAAACTGTGACCGATCACCGATGACTCTAAGGCGTACCCCTTGTTTCTTAAGGTCTGCGACTTCTTTCTCTAATGCCTGCATAAATAAACGCATGAGCAGACTAACTTCTTCTTGAGGGCGACGCCAGTTTTCAGAGCTAAAGGCAAAAAGTGTGAGGTATTTAACACCATGCTTAGCAGTAGCTTGAACTACTTTTCGAACACTTTGTACACCTTTAACATGCCCTGCTGTGCGCGGTAGGTGACGGTTGGTTGCCCAACGGCCATTGCCATCCATGATGATGGCAACATGCTGAGGCACGATTTGTACCCCAGGTATAGATTGTGTCGAGCTAATAAAACTCAAAAGAGGCTACCTTACTTAGTTAGAAAACTTGAACGTTAAACTTTCATCACTTCAGCTTCTTTTTGCACAATCATTTTGTCAATATCAGCAATAAAACGATCAGTCAGTTTTTGAATGTCGTCTTGTGCACGACGCTCATCATCTTCAGATATTTCTTTATCTTTAACACTTTTTTTCAATGCATCATTTGCTTCACGGCGTTGATTGCGAATAGCAATTTTAGAGTCTTCGCCTTCATTACGAACAATTTTTGTAAATTCTTTGCGGCGCTCTTCAGTTAAAGCTGGCATCGGTACACGGATGGAATCGCCGTTAGCCTGAGGGTTTAAACCGAGGTCTGATTCACGAATTGCTTTATCGACCACTTGAGCCATGTTTTTTTCCCAAACCTGAACATTTAAGGTGCGCGCGTCAACCAAGGTGACGTTGGCAACTTGCGTCAAGGGCACAGGTGAGCCGTAGTACTCAACCTGAATATGGTCAAGAATACCAGTATGTGCACGACCCGTACGAATTTTTCCAAGCGTAGAAATCAATGACTCTAGCGTTTTAGCCATGCGCGAATCAGTTAACTGACGAATATTTTGAACACTCATAAAAACCCCTTAAACATGAACGAGGGTACCCTCGTCTTCACCCGCTACAGCACGTTTTAACGCACCGGGCTTATTAATCGAAAAAACACGAATAGGTAACTTTTGATCTCGGCACAAAGCAAACGCTGTGGCGTCCATCACTTCTAGACGCTTAGAGATCACTTCATCAAACCCAATTTTGCTGTAACGCGTTGCATTGGCATCTTTATTAGGGTCGGCGCTGTAAATGCCATCAACCTTAGTTGCTTTTAAAACAATTTCAGCACCAATCTCAGAGCCCCTTAGTGCGGCAGCCGTATCGGTTGTAAAAAACGGATTGCCTGTTCCCGCAGCAAAAATAACCGTTTTGCCCTCTTCTAAGTAACGAAGCGCTTTGGGTCTGATATAGGGCTCAACAACCTGCTCGATATTGAGCGCTGATTGAACGCGAGATTCAACCCCTTGATGCTTTAAAGCGTCTTGCAATGCAAGGGCATTCATGACTGTGGCCATCATGCCCATATAGTCAGCGGTAGCGCGATCCATACCTTGTGCCCCAGGGGCAATGCCTCTGAAGATATTGCCGCCACCAATCACAATGGCTAACTGAACCCCTGTTCTGACGACTTCGGCTAGCTCTTCTGTCATGCGTACGATGGTTGCTCGGTTAATACCGTAAGCATCATCGCCCATTAACGCTTCACCTGATAATTTTAAAAGCACACGTTTATGTGGTTTAGCAGACATGGGTTACCTTTACAAAACATCAAATCAAATTGAAAACAATCTCATTGCAGTTTAAACGATGAGACTGAAATAGGTTGCCACATTAAACGAAAAAAAACCGGGCCATTCTGTTGAATGGTACCCGGTTACTTGCCATGTTAATTAAGCGTTACCCGCTGCAGCCGCTGCGACTTCAGCAGCAAAGTCAGTGGTTTTCTTTTCAATACCTTCGCCAACGACAAATAACTTAAAAGCAGCAATTGATGCGTTGTGCTCTTTAAGAACTTGTGCGACAGTTTGTTTGTCATTTTTAACAAAAAGCTGAGAAAGCAAGGCCACTTCTTTAAGGTATTTCTGAACGCTACCTTCGACCATTTTTTCAACAATTTCAGCTGGCTTGCCTGATTCAGCTGCCTTCAAGCGTGCAACTGAACGCTCGGCTTCTTTATCTGACTCAGGAACGCCTGACTCATCGATGGCTTTAGGCTTGGTAGCAGCAATGTGCATAGCCAAATCTTTACCCAAATCAGTTTGCCCGGCAAAGTTTAGTAGCACACCAATTTTGCCACCATGTACGTAGCTTGATAGTGCGTTAGCGGTTTGCATGCGTTCAAAACGACGTATAGAGACGTTTTCACCAATTTTACCAATCAGTTCACTACGCATTGATTCAACTGTACCGCCACCCATAGGCAGGGCAGAAAGGGTCGATACATCAGCAGGTGCTTTTTCAGCGACAAGCTGAGCTAATGCATTAACGAACTGAACGAAATCGTCGTTTTTAGCAACAAAGTCAGTTTCACAATTCACTTCAATAACGGCACCTTGTTTAGCATCAGGGCTAATGAATAAACCAATTAAGCCTTCAGCTGTGACACGGCTCGAAGCCTTGCTGGCTTTGCTACCTAACTTGACACGTAAAATTTCTTCAGCTCTAGGCATATCGCCTTGTGCTTCTGTTAATGCTCTTTTGCATTCCATCATCGGTGCGTCAGTTTTTTCACGCAACGCTTTAACCATAGAGGCGGTAATGTCAGCCATTTTTACTCCAACTAATAAAGGTCTAGCCCCAAATTGAAAAGGGGCTATAAGAATGAATCAAAAACTCTCATATCAGCCGCAGAGCGAACCGCGGCTGAATCATTAAGAAGCGTCTTGCTCGATTTCAACAAACTCTTCGTCGCCAGAGATTTCTTGCACTAAACCGTTAATGCTTTGTGCACGGCCTTCTAAAACTGCATTGGCGACACCCGTTGCGTAGAGTTCAACTGCTTTGGCCGAATCATCATTACCAGGAATGATGTAGTCAACACCGTCAGGTGAGTGGTTGGTGTCAACCACAGCGATAACGGGGATGCCTAAGCAACGCGCTTCAGCAATAGCAATTTTGTGATAGCCCACATCAATGACAAAAATTGCATCAGGCAATTTTGTCATATCTTTTATGCCACCAATTGATTTGTTGAGTTTGACGATTTCACGATCAAACATCAGGGCTTCTTTTTTGCTCATACGTTCAAAGCTACCATCAGCCAACATCACTTCTAAGTCTTTCAAACGCTTGATTGAGCTTTTAACCGTTTTAAAGTTGGTCATCATGCCACCTAACCAACGGCTATCAACGAAGGGCATGCCACAGCGAGCAGCTTGTTGGGCAATGATGTCGCGCGCTGCACGTTTTGTGCCGACAAACATGACTGAACCATTTTTGGATGCAATCTGTTTAACAAATTTGGTGGCTTCTACGTATTTTTCAACCGTTTGCTCTAAGTTGATAATATGAATTTTATTTCTATGGCCAAAGATGAAAGGTGCCATCTTTGGGTTCCAGTAACGGGTCTGGTGGCCAAAGTGCACACCAGCTTCTAGCATTTCACGCATTAATGACATTTTTTAGAGCTCCAAGGGTTAGGTCTAATGAGGTGTATGCATCAAGAATATGGTCTTGACACCCTGTTTACACCCCATGCGATTTCCCTGCTATCAATACGCTTTAAAGAGAATTTTAAGCAGGAAGCCTATAATTCTACTATTTTTTACGTATAAGTACTTAATTGAATATGCCTTTAGTTACCAAAACCCAAGAAATCGATCAAATGCGCTCGGCCTGCCAAGATGCTGCCAAGGTGCTTGACTACCTCACCCCTTTTGTACTGCCGGGGGTAACCACCGGTGAACTAGACCGCTTAGCGCTTAATTTTGTTCAAGATGTTCTTAAGGCTAAGTCTGCAACAGTCGGTTATGCTCCGCCAGGTTATACGCCATTCCCAGGCGCAATTTGTACCTCAATTAACCACCAAGTGTGTCATGGCATACCCGGCGAAAAAATTCTTAAACAAGGTGATATTGTCAATATTGACGTCACCATTATTAAAGACGGTTGGTTTGGCGACACCAGTCGCATGTATTACGTGGGTGAACCCTCTATTTTGGCCAAACGCCTCACTGAAATAACGTTTGACTGTATGTGGCGCGGTATTTTGCAGGTCAAGCCTGGCAATACCCTTGGTGATATCGGGCACGCTATTCAGCAATTGGCTGAATCTGAAGGTTTTTCTGTGGTTCGTGAATTTTGTGGGCATGGCATTGGCCGAGTCTTTCACCAAGACCCGCAGGTTTTACACTACGGCAAACCCGGCACAGGCTTACGTCTTGAACCCGGCCTCATTTTTACAATCGAACCGATGATCAATGCGGGCAAACGAGATATTCGACAACTGGCTGATGGTTGGACAGTTGTCACTAGAGATCATAGCCTTTCGGCACAATGGGAACACAGCATTTTGGTGACTGAAACGGGTTATGAGGTACTAACAACTTCTGTAGGTATGCCAGCGGCTCCCGCTCCGATTCGAACTTAGCCATCAAAATGGGGTTGTGATGCGTTCAAATGAAAGCCTTGCCTTTATTAAACAAAATTATCAGGCTTCCCGAACAAAATTAGTTGATCAGTTTTATATTAACCACAACCCCGATCAATTTTTACATGCTCTATGTCAAATCACTGACTCAGCCTTAATTTCACTACTTGAGCTTTTTCCCCTGCCTAAAGGTTCTGCATTAGTTGCAGTAGGGGGCTATGGTCGCGGTGAACTCTACCCCTACTCTGATGTTGACTTGCTAATATTGCTTGCACACGAGCCTGCACCCGCTGACGAGACACAACTGAGCGATTGTGTTACCGCCTTATGGGACATCGGCCTTGAACCGGGTTATAGCGTCAGAACGATTTCACAATGCATTGAAGAAGCCGACGCTGATATTACAGTTGAAACATCATTACTTGAAGCACGCTTGATCATGGGTGATACAACGTTATTTGAAACGTTTGAACGTGCCATGCTTGATCAACTTGATCCAAGAGCTTTTTTTCAAGCAAAGCTGGCTGAAATGCAGCAACGCCACGGTCGATACCAAGATACGGCATACGCTCTTGAGCCAAATTGTAAGGAATCACCCGGCGGGTTACGCGATTTGCAGGTGATTTTATGGCTGGCTCGCGCAGCCGGTTTTGGTTCAAATTGGCATCAAATTGCTAACGCTGGTGTTTTAACCTCTGCAGAAGCACGCGACTTACGACGCGCTGAGTATGCGTTCAAACGACTTCGTATTGAAATGCATTTGATCGCTAATCGTCGTGAAGATCGGGTGGTATTTGATCTTCAAAATAAACTCGCCAGTCAGTATCATATCGAACCGACAACAACGCGTCGTGCAAGTGAAATCTTGATGCAACGTTACTATTGGGCTGCACGACTGGTCACGCAGTTAAATACAATATTGGTAGAAACAATTGGGGCGCATTTATTTCCACCCAAAAATGATGTCGTTCAAATAATTGATAAAGTATTTGTCAAACGCAACGATCACTTAGATATTGTGAATGAAAACGTTTTTCGCGATAACCCACAAGAGCTGTTGCGCGTTTTTTTAGTTATGCAGCAACACCCTGACATCACTGAACTGTCAGCGCGTGCCCTTAGAGCCATTTGGCATGCGCGCACGTTGATCAATGCCGCATTTCGTCAAGACCCTATTAATCAACAAAACTTCATTCGTATTTTGCAACAACCGCAAGGTATCGTGCACGCGTTAAGACGCATGAATACACTTAATATTTTGCCGCGTTACTTACCCGTTTTTAGACGTATCGTAGGGCAAATGCAGCATGATTTATTTCATGCTTATACGGTTGATCAACACACCTTACAAGTCATTCGAAACTTACGCCGTTTCACCATGCCCGAACATGCGCAAGAGTACCCTCTTGCATCTAAATTAGCTGCTGGCTTAAGTGATTTTTGGTTACTTTATGCGGCGGCTTTATTTCACGATATCGCCAAGGGGCGCGGGGGCGATCATTCAACGCTGGGCACATTAGAAGTTAGACGTTTTGCAAAAACGCACAACCTGTCTAACCCTGATAGTGAACGCATAAGCTTCTTGGTTCAAAATCATTTGCTCATGTCACAAGTCGCTCAAAAGCAAGATCTATCAGACCCTGAAGTGATTCACGCTTTTGCACAAAAAGTAGGTAATCTTAGGCAACTGACCTCACTCTACTTGCTCACTGTTGCTGACATACGCGGTACAAGCCCAATAGTATGGAACGCATGGAAAGGCAAACTTCTTGAAGATTTATTTAATTTAACGCGTGCAGCATTAGGTAGTGAACCCGACAACACCGAAACCGTCTTACAGCAACGCATGAACGAAGCAGCCAGTCTCACACGTTTAGCTGGCCTTCAAGACAGTAGTCGAGACGTTTTTTGGGGTCAGCTCGATGTGGCCTATTTTCTGCGACATGACGCGCCAGATATTGCTTGGCATACACGACAACTTTACTATCAATCGAGCCCTGAGAACACCATCGTCAAAGCGCGGCCCACCTCTGGAGGCGATGGTATTCAAGTCATGGTTTATGTCAAAGATCAACAGGATTTATTTGCGCGTATTTGCACATTTTTTGGTCGGCAACATCTTAATATTCAAGATGCTCGTATACACACAACGCGTCATGGTTATGCGTTAGATAGTTTTATTGTTCTGCCCTCTTCCAACGATACCAATTTACGCACACAATCTGCACTCATTGAACACGAGCTAGCTCAGACTTTAAATCAACCCTCGGCAACCAACATACCCTTTGCTGCCGGCAAAATTAGAACATCAAGACAGTCTCGTGCATTTCCGTTTGTGCCAAAGGTCGATATTCAACCTGATGAACGAAATCAAAACTGGCGTTTAGCCATTATTGCAAGCGATCGGCCTGGCTTACTCGCTGATGTGGCACACGTTTTTGTAGACTTTCATGTGTCGCTTGAAACGGCTAAAGTCATGACTCTTGGCGAACGCGTCGAGGACGTTTTTGTTGTGAAAGGTGAAGCCCTGCAAAAGCCTCGCATACAACGACAGTTTCAAACCGCTTTGTTTGAAACGCTAGCCCTTGAGAAGACCCATGCACAACCCCAGTAGGCTGAACTCACTCTTTAATGCATGTATTTGCATATCAGCTTTAGTGGCCGTTTTCATTGCACTCATCAGTCAACATATGTTTGACATGCAACCCTGCGCATGGTGTGTTTTTCAGCGCTTACTTTTTTTATGTATTGCGCTGTTTTCAGCTGTCAGTTGGTTTATTGCATCATTTAAAGTTAAGGCTGCATTAAATACCTTAACTATTTTGACTGGTCTAGGTGGAATAGCTAGCACACTCTATCAACTCAACGTCGCTTCTAAACAATTTTCATGCGACCAAACGTTTGCTGATATTTTTATGACCC
>DITR01000143.1 GCA_002422175.1 Alcaligenaceae bacterium UBA6179 | reverse complement strand
ACAGGTGTATTTCCGTTTGCACGTCACGATCAATGGCAGCGCAATGCTGCCGTAATTGGTCAATTAGCGCAGCTTAGAAAACGCTTAAGAGCGCTTGAAAGGGTTGGTCCTGCAACGCAGCCCAGTAGCGATTAAAATGAAACATGTTGGCGCATCTTAGTCGCCTTGGGAACTGCCATGCAACTTGATATTAAAGCCATTTTAGACCGGATTCCTCACCGCTACCCGATGCTTTTGATTGATCGTGTCATTGACATGGTGCCTGGCAAATCAATTCATGCCCTAAAAAATGTGTCAATTAATGAACCTTTCTTTAGTGGTCATTTTCCGCATCACCCCGTGATGCCAGGCGTTTTGATTTTAGAAGCGATGGCGCAAGCCGCTGCAATTTTTTCTTTTGCCGATGAAACGGGTTTAAAGCCAGAAAACGAAGAAATTTTGTACTATTTTGTTGGTATAGATGGTGCACGTTTTAGAAAGCCAGTTTTGCCGGGCGATCAACTCCATATTGAGGTGGTGGCAGACCGCTTGGGGCGGGCTATATGCAAATATACGGGCGTTGCTAAAGTTGATGGTCAAGTTGTTGCTGAGGCTAAACTGATGTGCGCGATTCGCCCGATGGAAGCATGATGACAGCCAAGATTCATCCCACTGCGTTAGTTGATGCAAGCGCTATTTTGCACCCAACAGTTGAAATTGGTCCTTACTCAATTGTGGGTCCACACGTGTCGATTGGCGAGGGCACAATTGTTGGTCCGCATTGCGTGATTGATGGTCATACGTCAATTGGCGCACACAACACTTTTTATCGGTTTTGTTCCATAGGTGGCGCACCACAAGATAAAAAATACGCAGGTGAACCAACTCGGCTTGAAATCGGTGACCGTAATATGGTGCGTGAATACGTGACCTTTAACACGGGCACCATACAAGATGTTGGTGTCACAAGGTTAGGGCACGACAACTGGGTTATGGCTTACGTTCATGTTGCGCATGACTGCCAAATTGGTAGCCACACCATACTGGCTAATGGCGTTCAAATGGGTGGTCATGTTCATGTGGGCGATTGGGCTATTGTGGGCGGACTAGCGGCAGTACATCAATTTGGCAAAATTGGCGCTCATGCCATGGTGGGTGGGCAAAGTGCACTACATATGGATGTTCCCCCTTATGTGATGGGTGCTGGCAACCCTTGTGTGCCAGTCGGCGTTAATACTGAAGGGCTGAAAAGACGAGGTTTTAACCCAGAGTCAATTGCCGCGTTACGTGATGCTTATAAAATGTTGTATCGCCGAGGCCTCTCACTTGATGATGCTAAAAATCAGATTCGTGCACGTCAAACTCAAGAGCCTATTACAGCCGAAGCCCTGCAAGTACTACTTGATTTTCTTGAATCAAGTGCGCGGGGCATTATTCGACCATGACGCGTCGAATTGGGTTGGTCGCGGGTGAGCCTTCTGGTGACCTCATCGCAGCCCGCGTGTTGCAAGGCTTAAACGCTCGGCCACATGAGAATTTTGTTGCTGAAGGTATTGGTGGACCAGAGCTGGCCAAGCAAAAAATGAATATTTGGCATGATATGCATGCCTTATCGGTGTTCGGTTACGTTGATGCATTAAAAAGCCTGCCTAAGTTATGGTCTATTTTTAATGACTTATGTCGGCGTTGGCAACGCAACCCACCAGATTTGTTCTTGGGGGTTGATGCTCCAGATTTTAATTTACGGCTTGAAAAACGTTTAAAAAAACAAGGTGTTCCCACCGTTCATTTTGTCAGTCCATCCATCTGGGCTTGGCGCTATGAGCGTATTCATACGATTAAAGCCTCGGTTGATCTGATGTTGACCGTGTTTCCCTTTGAGCAAGCTATCTATGAAAAAGAGGGTATACCGGTTAAATATGTCGGGCACCCCTTAGCCGACGTGATACCGATGCAACCTGATCAAGCTGCCGCCCGCGCGCAGCTGAGTATAGATGAGCGCGCAGAGGTATTGGCTATTTTGCCAGGTAGCCGTGCATCTGAAATCAAATTGATGGCACCGCTTTTTCTTCAAACTGCGCAACGTTTGGTTCAACAAAACCCAAACTTGATATGCTTGGTACCTATGGTGAATGCGCAACGTTACCAAGAGTTCATGACGATATTGGCACAATACCCTGTACCCGCCATACAGGTTTTAAGACAAACCGAAAACGGTGTGCAGCATGCAAACCCGTTGTCATGGTTAGTGCTTCAAGCATGTGATCGCGCGTTGGTAACCAGTGGTACTGCAACGCTTGAAGCGGCATTATTCAAGCGACCTATGGTCATTAGTTATGTGCTGTCGCCATGGATGCGTCGTTTAATGGCTTGGAAGTCTGGCCAAGCCAAACCCTATTTACCCTGGGTCGGCTTGCCAAACGTATTAGCAAATGAATCTTTAGTGCCAGAGTTGTTACAAGATGATGCCACGCCTGAGGCATTATTTCACGCCATGAATACTTTGGCGCAAGACCCGGTAAGGTGTCAATATATTGTTGAACGGTTCATCACCATGCATGAAACCCTTCGTTGCGATACGCCAACGCGAGTAGCTGAAGCGATTGCGGAGTTATTCAATGATAAGCATTGATGAAAGAGCCATTATTTATATTGCAGGCGTTGATGAAGCGGGGCGCGGCCCTTTGGCAGGTGATGTGTTTGCTGCTGCGGTTGTCTTGTCGCCAGATCACCCGATTGAGGGGTTGGCTGATTCTAAAAAACTCAGTGAAAAAAGACGCGATTTTTTAGCACCACTGATCAAAGCACGGGCGACGGCTTGGGCGATTGCGTCAGCGAGTGTGGCTGAAATAGATGACATCAACATTTTACAAGCCACGCTTTTAGCCATGAAACGTGCGGTTGAACAGTTGGGACTAAACCCGACAGAAGTTTTAATTGATGGTAACCGTGCCCCTAATTTGACCTTTCCAACGCGAACCATTATTGGTGGTGATGCCACGGTAGCGGAAATTTCAGCTGCCTCAATATTGGCTAAAACCGCCCGTGACGCAAGTTTAATGGCATTGCATGCACAGTACCCGCAATACGCGTTTGATCGACATAAGGGCTATGGTACAGCCTTGCATTTGGCTAAACTTAAAGAATGGGGGCCTTGCCCTGCCCATCGACGTAGCTTTGCCCCGGTTCGGGCTTTGTGGGTAAACGCAAGCCTATGAAAGAAATAAGTTCACGATCAAACCCATTATGGCGCGACTGGATGCACCAGCGTTCTGTCGCGGGCCGGCCTGGCAATTTGATTTGGTTGGATGGTGAGCACTTATGTCAGGCCTGGTTAGCTAAACGGGGGCAGCCGCTTTGGGCAATTTTTGATCAATCGAAAATGGATTCACCTCATTTTTTGACGCTTCGTCAACAGATTGACCCCGCGCGTCAAGTCATCATGCCAAGTGCGCTATTTGATCAACTCGTTACCGTTAAAACTGCACAAGGTATTTTGTTTTTAGTAGAGCATGCCATGACGCTAACATCGCCTGTGCATGCGGTTTCACAAGCAGAGGCAGAGGCGAATTCATTTGCGTCTAACGCTGTTGAGTTTGAAAGAGCTGTTATGCTAGATTCGATTCAAGACCCAGGTAATTTAGGCACTATTTTGCGTTTAAGTGCCGCATTTGGTGTAAGCCACGTCATTTTGGGTTCTGGTTGTGCCGCTGTGTGGTCTCCTAAGGTACTGAGAAGTGCACAAGGGGCACATTTTGCAATGACGCTTATTGAAGTCGACGATTTAGCTGATTGGTTACACGCTTATCGGCAAGCCGTGACTGATTCTGCCTTGGTTTTAGCAACGGCAGTAGTCGATGCCGAATCTTTGGGTTCTGTCAGGCTACCTCAACGGTCAATATGGTTGTTTGGCCATGAAGGTCAGGGTGTTAGCCCGCAATTACTTAAAATGGCCGACGTCAAAGTAAATATTTCGCATGATCAAACAGTGGTTGATTCGCTCAATGTTGCCAGTGCAGCGGCCATTTGTTTGTACGAGCAAAGCCGGCAAAACAGTCTTTAATATGCCTTGTACGTATCAAGTTTGACCTCTTGCAAGATTGTGGTCGATATTTCTTCAATAGACTTGCTTGTCGTTGACAGCCAAGGTATACCCTCTAAGCGCATCATGCGTTCACCTTCGGCTACTTCATGGCGGCATTGTGCAAGCGATGAGTACGTACTGTCGGGTCGCCTTTCATTCCGTACTTCAGAAAGGCGTTCAGGCTGAATAGTTAATCCAAACAAACGGTTACGATATTGTTTTAATGTTTTAGGTAAGCTACCCCGATCAAAGTCTTCTGGAATAAGCGGAAAATTAGCTGCTTTGACCCCATATTGCATGGCTAAATACAAACTTGTGGGTGTTTTTCCACATCGTGAAACCCCAATTAATATAACGTCTGCTTGGGCCAAACCGTTAATAAACTGACCATCATCATGGGCTAAACTATAATTTATGGCGTCTATTCGGTTTCTGTATTGTGCTGAAGACGCTGCTTTATGTGACTTGCCAATTGAATGGCTTGATTTCAAACCTAATGCCAGTTCTAAGGGTTCAACAAAACCTGAAAAAAGGTCTAAAAACAACGCATTAGCAGCTTTTATTCGTGTAGAAACTATAGGGTTAACCAGCGTTGTGAATGCAATCGGTTTAACGCCATGTTTCTGTGCCATTTGGTTAATACGTGTCACCACAGCATCAGCTTTTTCCAGGCTATCTATAAATGGCTCACGAATTTGATGAAATTTAACACTTTCAAATTGAGATAAAACCGAATGACTAAAGGTTTCAGCCGTAATACCTGTACCGTCAGAAATAATAAAAACTGTGCGCTCAATAGCTGGGCTAGACATATGCAAAAATCCGTAAAAAGATGATTGTAGGGTAGTACAATGCGATGCAACATTCTTATATAAGAGTAAAGCTCATTTGTTCATTTTGTATAAAGTTTAAATTTTAGTGCTGTAAATTTTTAGTACGACCCGTCATGAATCGCTCAGTACACTTTAAAAGCAATTTTAGGCAATTTAAGGCATTCCAAGGCATCTCAAGACACCTTAAGGCCAGTTTGGTTAGTACAACATAAATACAGTTTATTAACCAAACTCGCTTTCCATTTATTGTAAAAGGTGACTTCATGTCGTACGTTGTTTCATTTGAACATCTCCGTAATACCGATGTTGACTCAGTTGGGGGTAAAAACGCTTCTTTAGGGGAAATGATTAGCCAATTGGCCGATGCAGGTGTGCGTGTGCCAGGTGGTTTTGCGACCACAGCCCAGGCTTTCCGTGATTTCTTATCGGGTACCGGTCTAGACAAAAAAATTGCTGATCGTCTTGCTACGCTTGATTCAGAAGATGTGCGGGCATTAGCAGAAGCGGGTTCGCAAATTCGTCAATGGTTAGTCGAAACGCCTTTACCTGAGCAGCTCGATCAAGATATTCGCGCCGCATTTGCCATACTAGACGCTGATGGTAAAGGTTCATTTGCCGTGCGTTCATCAGCGACTGCTGAAGATTTGCCCGATGCCTCGTTTGCCGGCCAACAAGAAACATTTTTAAATGTTGTGGGTATTGACGATGTTATTGACAAAATTCGTCACGTTTTTGNNTGCACAAGGGCTTTGCCCATGCTGATGTCGCGCTGTCTGCAGGCATACAACGCATGGTGCGGTCTGATATGGGTAGCGCGGGTGTCATGTTCACCATCGACACTGAATCTGGCTTTAAAGATGTTGTGTTCATCACCTCTTCTTATGGTTTGGGTGAAACGGTGGTGCAAGGTGCCGTTAACCCTGATGAATACTACGTCTTTAAGCCAACCCTGGCGAAAGGT
>DITR01000007.1:5657-7398 GCA_002422175.1 Alcaligenaceae bacterium UBA6179 | reverse complement strand
GATTGACTAGCCAATAGTAGCAACCCACCAATATATATTTTTTTAATTTTCATGGTCTTTCCTCACAAACATATTTTGTCTAATTATTTGATTATTTTTTAAATTTCAGTCGGATATCTGCAATGTGTTGGTTGTATTCCAAACGTGCATTCGCGATACATTCATTTCTTTGATGTGTATTGGAATGCTTGCATTCATCAAGGGACTGTTGCTTAACATTCGTAGCTTCTTTACAGGTCGTTGAGCACTGCAGTTGAACAGTCACATATTCTTGCGTCCAACGTGCAGCTTCAGTTTGAACATAGCTTGACGTGATTTGTTGAGCAGATGCTGTGTTGATGTAAACCGATGCTGCCAACAAGACGATGAGTACTAGTACAAATAAATTTATATAAATATGGCTCATGTGGAACCTATGGTTCATTAACATTTACGCATATTCGACGTTTTTGAATGTCGTGTATGTGCGTTAAAGCACATAAACTTGATTCTTTTAATTTTTTATATGTTGCATGGCAGACAGACAGCAATAACACATAGGAATACTGTTATTAAAAATGCCGCGTATTAAAAAATTTTTTGTGGAGTGAATAAAATGAACATTTTTAAATTTATCGTACCGCTAATTTTTGTAACATTATTCAGCGTGGGTTGTTCAGGAATGTCTGAACAAAATAAAAACACAGCGATTGGCGCGGGAGTCGGGGCTGTCGGGGGTGCTGTATTAACAGGGGGAAGTGCGCTAGGAACTGTAGGTGGCGCCGCTGTTGGAGGTGTTGTAGGTCATGAAGTTAGTAAGTAGATTGTTCAGACTTAATCGCAAAACGCCGAGTCGTAAGACCCGGCGTTTTTAATTTTGGGTGAGAACTCATTCATATTCGACCGATAATTAATAAGATCAAAAAGATTACTAGAACGGTGCCTAGAATGCCGAATAGTTCTTATCCCCAAGAGTGTCTGTGTGGCCAAATACCGTAGTCGATCTATCTTTAGTATGTACGACAGCGCACAGACTGATTCTGGATTGCAACACAAGATGCAGCTGTCGGATGCGATCACTGATAAATGATTGATTACTTCGATGGTGGCTTAAGCGCCGCAGTAGCCACCTGCAGTTCAAATTGGAGAATAAATAATGAAAAATATCAATAAATTCATTGGTGCTGCGTTCATGGCATTTGCCTTGCTTGCTGTAGTGGGTTGCGAGTCGGGTCCCAGGAAGGAAGGAACAGGTGAATACGTGGATGACAGCATGATCACTATGAAAGTTAAAACAGCGATACTTAACGATCCGATGCTTAAGGTTGCTGAGATCAATGTCGAGACCTTTAAAGGTGCTGTTCAGCTCAGCGGATTTGTGTCGTCACAATCTGCAGCAAGTCGTGCGGTAGACGTAGCGCGCACTGTGGGTGGCGTGACTTCAGTCAAAAATGATATGCGAATCAAGTAATCACTGCATACCGATTTTCGAGGAGGTTGATTGGTTAAAGTGATTGGCACTTAACAGCCTGAATATTTTGTTGCTAATAGTATTTTTCCTCTGCCTCAGCAGGATCAATAAATACGGTACAGCTTAGTAGCCTTCGGTTGTTAGACCAATCTACCCACTCGAAGATTGCCACCCAATCTTGTGCGAACGCATAATCCCTTATCACTAGCCGCCGACCTTTAACTATATTTAGTACTCCTTCAAGTCGGAGATTATCAAAAATACTCTCTATTAGCGTAGTGCTAAAAATCA
>DITR01000007.1:0-5636 GCA_002422175.1 Alcaligenaceae bacterium UBA6179 | reverse complement strand
TAAACCAATTAAACGGCTAGGTTTTTTGGAAGAAGGCGATCACATTCCGTTTTAACCACTTGATAGCACTCACAAGTGCGCCCCTCAAGACCTACTCGATCTAAGATGGTGATATGCCCACGAGCATACTTAATCAGACCAGCTCTTTGAGCATTTGAAGCTGCTTCAGTTACACATTCTCTTCGTACTCCCAGCATATTGGCAATGAGCTCTTGAGTCATTACAAGCTCATTGCTATCTAATCTATCTAGACTTAAGAGTAACCAACGACAAAATTGCTGATCTAAGGTGTGATGGCGATTGCAAACTGCCGTTTGAGTCATTTGCGTAATTAAAGATTGTATGTAGCGTAATAATTAGCGCATGACTGCACCCCCTTTATTGAATTCTTCTGTCACTACATTTGCTTTAATGCGATAGCTCTTGCCAGCGCTCTGTACCACCGCCGTGGTCAGAGTGGAATTTCCGCCCATAAAGAGCGATACTCCTGCGCAACCATCATTACCAACAACGGCAATTTCAGCTGAAGATCCATTCTCTAAGTTATAAAGCAGTGAAAGAATGGCAGTGGTAGGAAAATAAAGATGAGACATTTTGATGCCCGATTCTGATAAAACAAAGCCTAGCGGCATATCGAACTTTTGAATATGCGGCAAAAGTCTCTGCCATGAATCTTCAGGAATGGCGCAAAAAAGCCAATTTTGATCTTTTAATTTAGTCTTTTCTTATCGCATACTTATGGGTTTATCCTTAGTTATTTAAAATTTAACTTTCAAAATAACAATAGTATTTACGGTATCGAACATGACTCGTTTCTTATGTGCGTTATCGCACATAAAAATTCAATGTACTTTAAGATTATTGCCATAGGCCAAATAGGGCTATTCAGGCATACTTAATTTGTTTAATCTATTTCAGGAGCACATAATGCATAAAACAGATTTAGTTGAATTGAAGTACCTAAGTGAAGCTGAAACGGCTATGAATGTTTGGGGCTTGACATCAATAATCGATTCTTCCACAGCCAAAAATAAACTGCACTCCATTACGGGTATCCTCTTTTTCGATCACGGTTATTTTGGTCAAATCATTGAAGGCAGCAGAAGTGCAGTAGAGGAAACATGGGGCAGAATTCAAAAAGATTCAAGACACCACGGTATTGATTTGTTAAGTATTACAGAAATTAACGAGAGACGCTTCCCACAGTGGTCGATGAAATTGTTTGACACCCAAGAATTTGCAGTTTTTTTCCCCCAATTTGCTGAGCTACTTGCCAAAATTGATAATTCAAATATGAAAACCTTGGACGTACTGAGGTCGCTTTTGAAGGAAGCCTAGTTTTATTTAGCTATATTTTTTAAAGGTAGTTTGCCTTTTAGAGTCTCTGGTCAGCACCATATTTATTACTTTTTGCATTTGCTTTTAGCACTTGGTCAAGGACCGAGTTACTTTTCACTTAATGTTGGTAATACCCAATCATGCGGTCTCACCGCGCGCCTATTCCCGCGTCAACTAACCCCATCCAGTCAAGCTAGTCAGATAGGGATCGGCCTACATCTTCAGCACCCGCTACATCTCCATAGACTACCAAGCCATAGACCCGAGCTTCCAAATGTTTTGGATAACCCCAACCTACAAGTTCGATAGTTTTAGCTTTCTCTGCAATTTTCCCGCCAGTAGATGTCGGGTCAGGGTCACCTCCATCGGCGCAAACTAAGCGATCAATCATAAGTTTGAGAACGATTGGTGGTTGATACCAATAGTAGGGGGTGTCGTTTGGATAAAATCGCCAAGGGGTGCGGGCATAACATGGCTTAATCGACGACGATTCAGTGCGGCCGACCCGTAAACTACAAACAAATAAGTACCCTATTGGGCTTATGACCGACACAACTGAAGACACACCGACCCGCAGTTAGGTAAGTATCTATTGATTGTGAATGCATAATTGATGTGCGTGGGGAAAAAGCAAAAAGCACCCGAAGGTGCTTAATTTGCTTGACAACTTGGCGGAGGCGCAGTCCTTCAGAATGCCTCAAGACCATTAGTAAAGTTGGTTGTATTAATTAATTTTCTATTTGGTACATAGTTTGGCACATACGAAAAACCATTCATTTTGAGTTCTGTTTTGGTAAACATTTATCTCTTTATTAATGTAGTATCCCCCTAAATTCGTACATTTAAGAAGTTGAGTTTTCTGTTGTTTATGGCAATATTTACAACAGGAGAACCAACATGAAGCAGACAAGATTTACAGAGACTCAGATTGTTAACATTTTGAAAGAAGCTGAGAATGGTATTGCCGTGGCTGACTTGTTACGCAATCACGGTATTAGTAATTCGACTTTTTACAAATGGCGTTCAAAGTACGGTGGCCTTGAGGCGTCTGAACTCAAGCGTGTTAAAGAGCTCGAGCAGCAGTTATCTGAATATAAAACGATGGTTGCTGAACTGAGCCACGATAACCGAGCGTTGAAGAGCCTAATTGAAAAAAAGCTCTAGCGCCAACGGGTAAGCGAGAAGCAGTTAATTACTTGGTTGGCGAGGAAATGTTACCGATTACCAGAGCTTGTGCATATATTGGCTTAGCTAGGTCAACGTACTACGAACGGCCAGCCACTAAATGTAGAGCTGATGCACCCATTGCTGACGCTTTAAATCAAGTGGTGGCTAAGAACGGTCGCTGGGGCTTTAGGTTGTGTTTCGACTATTTGAGAAATCAAGGTCATGTTTGGAACCATAAGCGGGTCTGGCGTATTTATAAACAACTGGGTTTGAACTTACCTAGAAGGACTAAAAAGCGTTTACCAAAGATGCCAAAGTGCCCCCTTATTGCACCGAACCAACCAAACACCATCTGGGCTTTAGATTTTATGTATGACACCTTGCAATACGGTAGGCCGTTTAGAACACTTAATGTGATTGATGAATCAAACCGAGAGGCATTAGCTATTGAGATCGATATCAGCTTGCCTTCGGCAAGAGTCATCAGGGTGCTAGAGCAATTAGAAGAGATTTGTGGGTTGCCTCAAGCTATTCGTCTAGACAACGGAAGCGAATACCGCTCAGTGACGTTCACAGAATGGGCAAAATCGAAACAAATTGAACTCATGTTTATTCAGCCAGGAAAGCCGCAACAAAATGCATTCATCGAGCGCTTTAACCGAACCTATCGTCATGAGGTGCTGAACGCTTATCGTAAGCGTCTGCGGAATACATATTGACAGCTAGTTCTAGCGCAAACGCCTTATTCTTGAGTTGGCTGAGTTCACATCAAATCCGTGCCGATCAAACGGCCCGCCGAACCAACGATAGGTTTCTGCATATTGTTCGTGTTTTGGATTGGCCATTATTTCAACAAACTCTTTAAATCCGTATGTTCCACCAACATCTTCAGGTGGACAGGCATTTTCGCCGGCAATGCACATCGGCCAATCGTTAGTTTGATATGGGATCAAGATCTTTTCGACTTTTACGATATGGTCCCAACCGTCTCCGAAGTCGTATTCATATTCAAAGTAATCTAAATCGTCGCTCAGCACCGATCCAATTGTGAACTTTCGCTCATCGAGCAACGCTTCTTCTTCGTCCCAATCCAGATCTTCTACAACGTCAACCATGCCATAGCGTTTGGTTCCCACACTAAATTCGTGCAGATGACTATTCGTCCAGCCAAAGGCTTCTTGGATGACGCGATCTAGTTTTGAGAGTTTAAGAGTGTCAGGAACTAATAATGTTCGCCAGATGCATGGCTCGATATTCGCAAGCTCAACGCGTAATTGGTAAACACGCGTAGGAAGACGAGATTTTTTAACGGTAGCCATACAATTAGCTTACCATTTATGATGCAACTTTTAGCGCTCGTGAGGTGCCTGCCAGCGATGAGGCAATAGTTCTTCGATCTGACTGGCTTTCTGCGTGGGCAGTCGAGTCAGCACATCCTTGATGTAGGCATAGGGGTCATGCCCGTTCATCTTCGCAGATTGGATCAAGCTCATGACGGCAGCAGCACGCTTGCCTGCGCGCAAGGAGCCCGCGAACAACCAGTTCGAGCGTCCGATGGCAATGGGGCGAATTTGATTCTCGATCCAATTATTGTCAATCGGTAATTGAACGTCACCTATGTAGCGTGTCAGTGCCTGCCATCGCTTCAAGGTATAGTCCAGCGCCCGTGCAGTGGCTGAGCCGTCAGTGATCTTCAACCGTTGCAGTCGCATCCATTCAAAGAGCGCATCTGCAATTGGTTGGGCTCGTAATTGCCTTAACGCTTGTCGACTCGTTGAGTCTAGTGCTTTAGCTTCGCACTCGATTTCGTAGAGCTGACCGATCAAGCCTAACGCATACTCTGCAATCTGACTTTTGTTGGCCACATGTAGGTCAAAGAACTTACGTCTTGCATGTGCCATACAACCTACTTCTGTCACACCCTGAGCGATCATTGCTTTATAGCCGCTAAAGTCATCGCACACCAAGCTGCCACGCCAATCCCCTACAAAGTGACGCGCGTTCTCGCCAGATCGACCCTCTGCAAAGTCATAAATCACTGCCTTGAGATCTTCATGTACGCCTGGGGCGTAGGCCCAGATGTAGGCCCGGTGTGTCTTCTTGTTACCGTAAGCTTCCCCTGACAGCGAACAAATGAAACGATAGAATTTCCTGCATAACGTAGTGCAACGCAGGAGAGGAAATTGAAAAAAGCACGATTTACAGAAAGCCAAATTGTTAATATTTTGCGGCAAGGCGAATCAGGCATAGCGGTAGCAGAGATTTGTAGGCAAAACGGCATTGGGCAATCGACCTACTATCAGTGGAAGTCAAAGTATGCGGGTGTGTCGGTCTCTGAGCTCAAACGCATGCGCGAGTTAGAGGTTGAAAATAGCCAACTTAAACGCCTTTTTGCCGAACAAGCCCTTGAAATCGCTGTTCTGAAGGATGTATTGGGAAAAAAGATTTAACGCCGTCTGAGCGCCGAGAAGCAGCCAAAAAAGCGAACCAGCAATATGGCTTAAGCGTGACCAAATCATGTCAAACATTTGGTCTTTCTCGGACGGCGTATTACCAAGAGGCTTCAGTCGCCCAAATCGAGCGTGACGCCCCTGTGATTGAGGCGCTCAATAAAGTCGTCGAGAGCTATGGTCGCTGGGGCTTTTGGAAATGCTTTAATAAACTACGCAATGATGGGCATCGATGGAACCATAAGCGTTGTCACCGGATTTATTGTGAAATGAAACTAAACATACCTAGGCGCACTAAGAAGCGCGTGATGACTCGGGAAAGACATGCTTTAACGGTCTTTGACCAACATAACCGTGTTTGGGCGCTAGACTTTGTTCACGACTCGTTATACGAAGGCAGAAGGTTTAGAGTGCTTAATATTATCGATGAATCAAATCGTGAGGCACTTGCCGTTGAGCCAGGCTTCTCAATCACAGCGGCCCGACTGATTCGTACCATGAATTGCTTAATAGACTTTTATGGTTTACCAGACGCTATTCGTTGTGACAACGGCCCCGAAATGTCGGGTTGCGTGTTCACAAAATGGGCTCAAGACTTAGGCATTCAGTTGCTATTTATTGAACCAGGTAAGCCCAATCAGAATGCATTTGTCGAACGTTTTAATCGGTCGTTTCGAACAG
>DITR01000094.1:892-2697 GCA_002422175.1 Alcaligenaceae bacterium UBA6179 | reverse complement strand
GGGCCTAACAACACCGCCAAACCACCCCGTGCACCAGGCAGCACAGGAAAACCAATTGCAGCCAACACGACATACAGCAAAACCGATAAACCGGCAGCACGTGGGCCAATAATTAAGCCGGCCAACATCACGACAAGCGTTTGTAGTGTGAGTGGCACAGGCACCAAAGGCATGGGTATGGGCGGCACAATTGCCAGAGCACACAAAAGCGCCGTAAATAAAGCTGACAGAACAAGGGTACGCGTTGTCATGAATTCATTCCAGTTTTAAAAATTATAAAATTTTAAAAAATTAAACGCCTGAGGACTGCTTATTTTGGGCGAAGGCCTCATTGTTTACCGCTTCAGACGTATCGCTCACACCCAATTGTCGCGCATCAATGGCATCAGTGAGCGCTTGCGCACGATTCAACGTACGCACCAGCATGGGTACGAGCATGTTGTGTATTTTAATTTTAATACCCCGCGCCTGCTGTGCCTCGCGCACTTCTTGCCACTGTTGCGCTAGCAACGGTATGAGCCGAATGGTTAAGCCAAACAATAACGCGATACGAGCGGGGTTGGCACGACATAACCGGGCAGCTGGGGTCACGACTGTTTCAACCACCTGCATCATCGCCGTGGTTGAGGTCGTGATCATGACCATTTGCGCCGCTGCCCAGAGGGCAATCAGGCGACATAACGCCACCCCCCCGTCTTGCACGCCCGACACCCAAGTCATATAGGCGAATAAAAAAATAAAGGTGAGCGCAATAGGCCATATGCTTGGCCAAGACCAGGCGCGCGGGTCTCGCACCCTAAACCAAACAAAGAACATCACGGCAGCGATGACACCCAGCCACAGCAAGTTTTGTAACAAAATCAGTGCGGTGCTGAAAACAATTAAACCCAAAAGCTTCAAACCTGCGGGCACACGATGTAAAGCGCGATACATCACACCGCGCAAAACGCCACGCGATTCATTTCGCAAGGGAACACCCGTGCTGTTGCCCGTATTGTTGCCCGTGCTGTTTTGTGAGCCTGATTGCTGGTCTTTCATGCCTGCAAACCTGTGCTTAAAAACATCATGTGCCCTGCTCCATAAACTCAACATACCAATTTAAGGCTGTATGAGGTGGGCTGTCATGCACGACTTGGCCCCGATCAATCACCAACACTCGATCAAAATTTGCTAATAACTCTAAATCGTGTGTGACCATGATGATCGGTTGGGAAAGGGTAGAAACAATTTGCATAAACCGGTTGCGATAACGCAAGTCAAGCTGCGTGGTGGGCTCGTCAAAAACCAGTATTTGCGGCTCTAAACTCAGTACAGCGGCCAGCGCCACCAGCTGCTTTTCACCACCCGACAATTGATGCACAGCACGGTCAATTAACGCATCAATGCCTAAACGTGACAGGGTTTCTTTGATACGAATCAAACGCTCTGCCGCAAGCGGTAAACGCGATTTAAGACCAAAATCAAGGTCTTCAGACACCACGGGAAAGACAATTTGATTATCTGGGTTTTGAAACACAAAACCCACTTGTCGTCTAATCTGTTTAACATTAAGCGTCACATCAAGCCCGTTTACCGTGACTGTACCTGAGGTGGGGGTCACTAAGCCGTTAATAAGCCGNNCAATGGCGTGAACAGCTGTCGCCTGAAGCGTACTACGTTACACGACAAAAAGGGACAGAGCGCCCCTATAGTGGTGCATTTGATAAGCATCGCGCCACCGGCATCTATCATTGCATCTGCTGCAATACCCCTCTTTTTGCTTCAGACACCAAGTTCGATGCGGGCTGTGGTTGGCCCAGTTATTT
>DITR01000094.1:0-851 GCA_002422175.1 Alcaligenaceae bacterium UBA6179 | reverse complement strand
GATGGGCCGGCACCAACTGGGTTACGCTACTGTATTAATTCAGTTTCTTTAAGATTTGAACCCCTTAAATCAACAGAAACAGACCGTCCGGCGCCATAAATCAAAGTATGAAAAAGTTTTTATTTGATCTCTTCCCCCTCATTTTATTTTTTGTGGCGTATCGCTTTGCCGATATTTATGTCGCCACAGCGGTTGCGATGGTTGCCGGGGTTGCACAGATTTTATATATTAAGTTGACCGGTCAGGTTATTGAAACCATGCACTGGGTTAACTTGGGCATTATTGTTTTTTTTGGTGGGGCCACGCTTTACCTGCAAGATGAAGCTTTTATCAAATGGAAGCCAACCGTGCTCTATTGGTTGTTTGGCTTTTTCATGATTGGTTCGCAATGGTTCTTCAAACGCAACACCCTAAAAAAATTACTGAGTCAAAAAATATCATTGACCGATGCCGGCTGGGCAGGTCTTAATTTAAGTTGGGCACTCTTCTTTTTAATCGCCGGTGGCTTAAATTTATTTGTGGCATTTTCAGGTTTATTTACTGAGTCACAATGGGTAAACTTTAAGGTCTTTGGGCTGATGGGTTTATTAATTTTATTTGTCATTGCCCAATCTGTTTGGCTCGGTAAACACACCTTGCCTGACGATGCCGCACAAAAAAAACAAACGCTATAAATAGCAACGCCTTCACCACTAAAAATAAGCCACGCTTAACATTAATTATGAATATTGATTTAACTCACCAACTCGAAACGCGCTTAGCCACTTTAGCGCCCGAGTCTTTACACATTGAAGATGAGTCTCACCTTCATGCCGGTCACGCTGGTAACAGCGACGGCGCCAGTCACTTCA
>DITR01000016.1:14568-16325 GCA_002422175.1 Alcaligenaceae bacterium UBA6179 | reverse complement strand
CGACGAAATATCTCGAAGAAAGCGCTTGAAATATAAGATGAGCAACCCAACAAATGGGCTGAAGAAATCTGACAGTCGGTGCTTAGCACCTTGAATGACTAGATCAGTCAGATATGAAAAAGATTTGACGAGCCCCGATGCTTAACCAGAATAATTAAGCGGCCACGAAAAAAAGATAAGGGTCAGTATGAAGCCGTCAGCACGGGCACTAACATGACATAGTGCATGGTGCTGGAAATAAACTGATGCAATTCAGGTTAGTCACCCATGCATACAATTCATTTCATTAAAAGGTTGGCTTCACGTAACAAATACACGACATTGTGAGGTTGTTACAAAGTTTTAAATACGAGTTAAAGATTGATACGCATAAAATTCAACCTGCGTGCAGAAAGCACATGATTAGACTGATCTTATGCAGTATGTGTGGTGCTTTGTATAAAAACCTTCAAGTTCTTTCAATGTAACTTGAATAATGTATGACTATTAAATGTTAATTTCAAACTTCTATTTTAATTTTAACACCTTAATCATTTTTATCGTTAAATTTTGATTTAATTAAAGTCTAATTCGATTAATGATTTGCATTCAAGATTAAGGTGAAAACCCAATGCAGTTTTATTGTATTTAATTACTTAATGTTTAACAGGTGCCACGTAGTACCTATTAATTTAAAGTTAAGGCAAGCTTTAAGTGGGTTCTTTAAATATATTAAACCGTTAATATTGAATCAATGAATAAATTAAAAATTGAATGCAAAATTCATAGATGAACATTCATGTTTGACCGTTGAAATTAAAAAAATTGACCAAATTGACAAAATAAAGGGTACCGCACATGAATGAGGGTCTAGTGTTTGCACAATTTGGTCTGTTAGCAATGTTGATTCTGCAAGTGGGTAACCGATGGTCAATTTTGCGCTTAGATCATTTCAGTGCAGGCTTATTAACACTGTCTGTTTTATTAGCCGTTTGGGCGTTGACTGCAAACCGAGTCGGCAATTTTAAAATTGTGCCCGAGCCAAAGCAGGGTGGTAAATTGATTACTCACGGCCCATATCACTTCATTAGGCACCCCATGTATACCAGCTTGCTGTTGTTTGCTGCAGCCTGTTCTCTAATCATTGATGGCTGGTGGGCTTGGTTTAACTGGCTTGCTTTGCTTCTGGTTATTGTGTTTAAGGCCGCTATTGAAGAGCACTATCTTATGCAGCACTTTTCTCAATATAGTGAGTACTGTAGGCGTTCAAAACGTTTCATACCTTGGTTGATTTAAATTGGTTTTTCAAAGTCAGGAGATTAAGTCATGAGTCTTTATCAAAAGCTGCAAGCTCGCGCAGCAGCTAACAAACCCATTCGGGTTGCGTTAATTGGTGCAGGTAAGTTTGGTTCAATGTATTTGGCTCAAATTCCACGCACACCTGGGGTACATTTGGTTGCGATTGCTGATTTAAGCCCTGAGGCTGCACGCAAAAATCTTGCTCGTGTTGGTTGGGTATCTGAGCAAAGCACTGCTAAATCAGCCGATGATGCTTTGTTAAATGGCACGACTTGGTTAACTGATAATTGGCAAGCTGTAGTGACCTTGCCTTGTATTGATGTGGTGGTTGAGTGCACGGGGCATCCAATAGCGGCGGTAGATCATATTCTTGAAAGTTTTGCACATGGCAAGCATGTTGTTAACGTAACAGTTGAGGCAGATGCATTTTGTGGGCCACTGCTAGCACTGCGTGCACAGCAAGCTGGCGTGCAATATTC
>DITR01000016.1:0-14532 GCA_002422175.1 Alcaligenaceae bacterium UBA6179 | reverse complement strand
CGCATTTCAGTGAGTCAACCCCTGAAACCGTTTGGGGTCATTATGGTTTAACCCCTGAACAGGCAGAGCGGGGTGGTTTAAACCCCAAAATGTTTAATAGCTTTTTAGATGGGTCTAAACCCTCTATTGAATGTACAGCCGTTGCCAATGCAACGGGCTTGAGTGTTCCAAGCAATGGCTTACTTTACCCACCTGCCAGCGTCGAAGACATTCCTTATGTGACTCGCCCCATTTCTGAAGGGGGTGTGCTTGAGCGTAAAGGCATGGTTGAAGTGATCTCTTCACTTGAAGCGGATGGTAGAAAAATTCCCTACGATATTCGCATGGGGGTGTGGGTAACGGTTGAAGCTGAAACAGATTATATTAAAAATTGTTTTGAAGAATATAACGCCCACACAGACCCAAGTGGTCGTTACTTTACCCTTTATAAGCGTTGGCATCTAATTGGTCTTGAAGTGGGTATGTCAGTCGCTTCAGTGGCGTTGCGTGGCGAACCAACGGGGGTTGCCACGGGTTGGCACGCTGATGTGGTGGCAACGGCTAAGCGCGATTTAAAGCCCGGTGACATGCTTGACGGCGAGGGGGGGCATACCGTGTGGGGCAAATTGTTGCCCGCTCAAAAATCAGCCGCGATGGGTGGTTTGCCGCTTGGTTTAGCACATCAGGTGAAAGTTGTGAGACCTGTTGCTAAAGGTCAGTCGCTCACTTGGCGAGATGTTGATATAGATATGACAACTTACGCCTACAAAATACGACGTGAAATGGAAAAAAGTTTTGCACAATAACTAGAAATGAACGCAATTAAACTTTAAATCTATGCCTCTAATGGGTCGCTCTAAACTGTTCTAGTTGGGGTGCCCATTTTTCTTTGGTTGCTAACAAGACGCGTTTTGCATTTCTAATGTGGCTATTCATAACGCTTTTGGCCCACGATTCATCTCTACTATCTAGGGCATCAATGAGCTCTCGGTGATGCCCAAAACTTCTGGCCATTTCAATGGCGTTATAACGACGGAAAGTGTGCTGCACAATAGGCACTTCAATGGTGTGTTGAAGCAGGTCAACAAGCCTTTGGCTATTAGCTGCCAAAGCGATTGTTTGGTGAAAGTCACGATTCAGCGGACTAATGCGTAGTGTATTTTCCAGTGATGTATCAGCCCCTTTAAGCTCAATTTCGTTTTGTATGGCAACAAGCTTTTGAATGTCTTGAGTCGAAATATTGACCGCAGCCAAGCCTGCTAGCTCACTTTCTAGCATGCTTCTTAAAGTGAAGAGTTCAATGATTTCGTCTTCTCTCCAACCCCTGACGACTGTGCCGCTGTTGGGCTTAACAATTAAAAAACCATCTGCAGCTAAGCCCCTGAGTGCTTCACGAACAGGTGTACGTGAGCTGTTATACGTTGCCGCAATTCCCTGCTCTGTTATGCGTACGCCAGGCGAATAGACGCCATCAATAATTTTTTCTTTAATTTCTTGATAGATTTTTTGTGCGACTGTTTCCATGTCTGGAAGACCTAAAGTTATTTTGAAAAATGGTACACCTAAAAGCATGTATTTTGATCATGTATTTTCTACATTGTGCACAATCAAATAGAATTAACTCAACAAATTAGGGTATTTACGGGTTTTAATACCTTGTCTAACAGTCTATTGTGCACAATGAAAGGTTGATCTAAGACCTAAATAATTGGAGACAAAGATGAATGTTTTGAAAAAAGTAGGGCTTTCAGCTGTTATCGCGATGTGCGCTTCATTAGCGCAGGCAGAGCAAATCTCTGTGACGCACTGGGGTGTTTTGCTATATGGCGCGCCTTACGCCGTGGCTATGGAAAAAGGCTACTTTAAAAATGCAGGTGTTGATGTTGATGGCGTTGTGACATCTAAAGGCGGCGGAACAACAGTACGAAATGTGATTCAAGGGGGTTTGCCTTACGGTGAGGTATCTTTGGGTGCGGCGATTGCAGCAGCTCGTGAAGGTCTAGATATCGTAATTGTTAACTCAGGCGCACAAAATTTAGCTGATCTAGTTTGGGTGACGTTACCTGATTCAGAAGTCAAAACTTTGAAAGACCTTCAAGGTAAGAAATTAGCCTATACGAGCCCCAAAAGTGTGACCGATATGGTTACAACAATGGTTGTTGATGCTCAAAATCTAAAGGATGTGAATCGCGTTGCGGTGGGCGGTATTGGTGCTCAGATGACAGCTTTACAGCAGAAAGGTGTCGATGCAGCATTTTTGGGTGAACCCATCTATTCCAAAAACAAAGACAAATTTCGGGTTTTGTTTTTTGCAAAAGACTATTTGCCAGACCCCAATATGACTCAAACAGTAGGTATTACAACGTCTGAGTTTGCAAAGGCAAACCCACAAAAACTGAAAGCCATCATTGAAGGGCGTCGTCAGGGTGTGGAGTTCATATACAAGAACCCCAAAGAAGCGGCTGCTATTGTGGCAAAAGTTTACGATATGGACCCATTGGTCATGCAACAGGCGATGGAAAATCTAGTGGCAGCCAAGTATTGGAGCCCAGGTGAAATTGATATTAAAGGCGTCAATAACATGTCTCAAGGCTTAAAGCTCATGGGCGTGATTCAAGATACCCCTGAGTGGGGCAAGCTAATTGACACACAGTATTTGCAAAAATGAACGGTGTACATGTCACAGTGAGTGATTTAACGCGTACCTTTGAAAGCGTGCATGGCCAACAACCCGTGCACGCTTTGGGGCCAGTTAGTTTTGACATCAACCCAGGAGAGTTTCTGTCTGTGGTGGGCCCGTCAGGTTGCGGTAAATCTACTTTAATGGAATGCATAGCTGGTTTAACAACACCTACTTCAGGTAGCATTGTGGTGGGTGATGTGACTGTTTCTGGGGAAGTACCAGCGGGAGTGGGCGTTGTCTTTCAAGAAAATGCAGCATTCCCCTGGTTAACTGTTAATGAAAATATAAGCTTTGGTTTAAAACATAGTAATGTTTCTTTGCCCGCTAATGAAATACGCACTCGTGTTGATGAAGCAATTGAACTCATTGGTTTACAAGCTTTTAAATCGCATTACCCCTCTCAATTATCTGGTGGTATGCGACAAAGGGTAGCAATTGCCCGCACACTCGTTACTAAACCTGATTTTATTTTGATGGACGAGCCGTTCGGAGCGCTGGACCCCCAAACGCGTTTATTAATGGGTGATGAACTATTAAAAATATGGCGTGCATCAGGTGCAACCGTTTTTTTAATTACGCATAGTCTAGAAGAAGCAGTTCTGTTGTCTGATCGTGTGTTGGCCATGACCGCCCGCCCTGGAAAGATTAAAACAGAAATTAAAACCCCCTGGTCTAAAGATCGTACCTCTGACATTTCATCATCACCTCAATTTGGTCAGTTAGTGAGTGAATTGTGGGGTGTTATGCGCGAAGAATCTAAGATTGCTATGGCTCAAAGTGAGCGCATCGCATGATTTCTCGTGTTGCTGTCATGCGAATAGCCGTTGTGGGCATAAGTATTTTGACGCTTGAAGTCTTGTGTCGAACTGGAGTCATTACACCTCAGGTGGTTGTTGCCCCTAGCATCATGCTGGTTACGTTAATAGAAATGATTTTGTCAGGTGAAGTCACTACCAATTTTGAGTCAACTTTTTATAGCGCACTTACCGCAATTTTGATTTCGGTTGTACTTGGTATTTCAGGGGGGTTGTTACTTTGGCGTGTTGATCGACTTAGGCGTGTGCTTGAACCTGTGTTGGCGGCTTACTACTCGGTGCCTGTGTTCGTTTTTTACCCCATATTGATTGCGTTATTTGGTATGAACGATATGCCCATCATTATGATTGGTGTGTTGTTTGGCGTTGTCTCGATGATCGTTAATTCATTAAATGGTTTTGATCGCATACCATTGGTTTATCTTAAAGCTGCTCAAACGTATAAGTTATCTGCTTGGCAAATAACCTATTTAATACGTATTCCTGCCGCACTTCCACAGATGATGACAGGGTTCAAACTGACGGTTGCCTACTCTTTTATTGGTGTCATTGCAGCCGAGTTTATTTTGTCAACAAGTGGTTTAGGTTACGCCATTGCCTACGCTTACAATAATTTTGAAACGCGAGCGATGTATGCCTTAATGCTTTTAATTATGATTGTTGTGTCGATCATCAATATTTGTTTAATGAGTATTGAAAAGAAACTGTTGACAAGACGCGGTGTGATATGAAAAACACCCGTAATTATGACTCTCTCATTTTATTGATGGTCTTCATTGGATTTTGGACTTTACTGAACATCATATATGGTTCAAATGCAATTGCTTCACCTCTTCAAGCCGTGCAAAGGCTCATAAACTTAGCACTTAACGGCAATTTGCTGGGCCACATGATTGAAACCTTTTCAGCTTATGCCTACGCCTTAGTTTTAGCCATTATGGGTGGCACGTTGGCTGGCATGTTGTTGGGCTTACATAAAATGGCGGGTGATGTGGGTGAGCCAATTTTGGTATCGATATATTCCTTACCTAAGGTCACGCTATACCCAGTTGTATTGTTGATTTTTGGGTTAGGTATGTCTGCAAAAGTAGCCTTTGGCTTTTTGCATGGTGTATTGCCTATTGCTATTTTTACCATTGGTGCCATTCGACAAATTCCAAAAATTTATCTCAAAGCTTCAAAAACCTTACAAGTACCTCATAAAAAATACATTCGCTACGTCGTGGTGCCTGCAACCATACCTGAGTACTTTTCTGGCGTGAAAATAGGTGTATCGCTCACTTTATTAGGTGTTCTGATTGGCGAAATGTTTGGGTCTCAAAGAGGCCTGGGGTATTTGCTTATGAAGGGTATAGAACTCAATGATACGAGTCTAATGGCTGCCGTCGCTCTGGTTTTATTAAGCGTTGCTATTTTAATTGGTGTGTCATTGCAGCGCATTGGTAATCATTTAAAACGTTAATTTTATTGTTTAATAGTGAAAAAAATAATGACTCCTTCAGAAAAACGTGCATTCTTTGCAAATCGCATTCGTCAACCAGCGCTTATTTCTGCGCCTGGGGTCTTTGATTTAATTTCAACTCGTATTGCTAAGCAGTATGAGTTTGACGCCTTCTACATGACAGGTTACGGAACAGTGGCCTCTCATTTGGGTTTGCCTGATGCAGGCTTGGCTACTTTTACCGATATGGTTGGCCGAGTTGAACTCATTGCAAATACCTTAGACAGACCTCTAGTAGCCGACGGTGACACAGGCTATGGGGGTTTGCTCAATGTTGCTCATACAGTTAAAGGCTATGAAAAAGCGGGTGCCTCAGCGATTCAATTAGAAGACCAAGAATTCCCAAAAAAATGTGGTCATACACCGGGTCGCCGTGTCATACCAATTGAAGACATGGTGAACAAAATTCGTGTTGCAGTTGATGCGCGCCAAGACCCAAATTTTTTAATTGTTGCTAGAACCGATGCTCGCACGGCTTATGGTTTAGATGAGGCCCTAAGTCGTGGCGATGCTTATCGTAGGGCGGGTGCAGATATTCTTTTTATTGAATCGCCTGAGTCTCAAGATGAGATGCAACGCATCTGTAATGAATTTAAAGGCACCCCATTGGTTGCAAATATGGTTGAAGGTGGTTCAACCCCCATACTTGATCGTCAGACACTTGAAGCGCTTGGCTATCGTCTTGCGATTTTCCCAACTTGTGGGTTTTTAGCAGCAGCAGCAGCAATGAATTTGGTTTACCAAACGCTTGCTAAAGAAGGCTCAACGGCGAACTTTAAGGGTGAGCTATTCGACTTTAAAGAATTTTCAAAGCTGATGGGTTTTGAGGCGGTTTGGGAATTTGATAAGAAATATGCTTAATTTACGACTGACGAGACGCTATGAATACCAAACAGAGCAAACTTTAAATTTGGGGGTTAGTTCAAACCCATGGTTATTCAAAGTGATTCAAAGTGATTCTAGAGGCAACTCTGACACAGTCTGTCGTGATTTATACCCTAATCAATGCCGATTAAATAACGCCAATGATGCCGCAGCAGCGATGAACAAGGCGCCAAATACTTTGTTCATTGCTCTGAGGTGTGAGCCTGTTTTAAGTGTTAAAAGTATTTTGGCTGCTAGTGCGGTGTAGCCCGCCATGACAATTAAGTCAGTACAACACAGCGTGATGCCAATAATTAAGTATTGGTGAAAAAGTGGCTCATTTAAATTTAAGAATTGCGGCACAATCGCTAAAATAAATATCGTGCCTTTGGGGTTTACTGCATTAATAACCCAGCCACGCAAAATCATTTTTGATGCGGGTGGGATCACCTTTGTCGTGCCAGGCAACCCCCAAGACTGTTTTGGGCTACGCCATTGTTGAATGCCTAGCCAAGCCAAGTAGGCGACACCCACCCATTTAACAACTAGAAAGGCGGTGCTTGAGGTCGCCACCAGCGCACCCAAGCCAATCGCGACGAATGTAAATTGGGTAATAATGCCTAAAATGAGACCAAACGTGGTGATGTAACCCCGCTTAAAACCATAATTTAAGCCTGAGTTCATCGCGGCGACTGCCCCTGCCCCAGGCGATATGCTAATAGCGAATGAGGCTACTAAAAAAGTTAACCACGTAGCGATTGTCATATCTGCTTAAGCTGCCCGTAAAATAAATTCAAATCTAAATTCTTTGATTAAGTGAATCATTATATGTCTCAACCCACTGTACACGTCATAGCAACAGGCGGCACCATCGCAGGGGTCGCTGCGTCGTCTACAGCTCGTGCCTACGTGGCTGGCTCACTGCCTATTGGCGCTATGCTTGAACGTATGCCAGAGCTTTCAGAGCATGCTCAATTGACCTCTGAGCAAGTTTTTAATATTGATAGTGTTGATATGACCCATGATCGTTGGTTAATATTGCTTAAAGCGGTCACTCAAGCCTTAGCTCGTAGTGATATAAGTGGTGTTGTCATCACACATGGCACTGACTCCTTAGAAGAAACGGCTTATTTTTTAGATTTGTTGCACACCTCGCCTAAACCTTTGGTGCTCGTCGGTTCAATGCGCTCTGCATCAGCTTTAAGTGCAGACGGCCCTATGAATCTTTACAACGCGATTGCTTTAACCCAAGATGCGGGTGCTGCAGGGCGGGGCGTGATGGTGGTGATGAATGATCAGATATTCAGCGCTAAACAAGTTACCAAGTTTTGTACATCGGGGGTTGATGCTTTTGCTGCAAAAGATGGTGCGCCACTAGGCTGCATATCATCTGGGCAAGTGCGCTGGCGTGATGCTGAAGGTGGCGCCACACAACGTATTTTTTCAGGCTTAGCTCTGAACGAGGGTGACGTGCTACCTCAGGTCGCCTTGCAGTTTTGTCATGTTGGTTTTAATACATCATTGTTAAATGCAATGCTTGATCATGACACGCCACAAGGCTTAGTTTTGGGTGGGCTAGGTGCCGGCAATTTACCTCAAGCCTGGGGCACCATATTACAAAAAGCCATACAAAAAGGGGTGGTGATTGTGCGTAGCACCCGTTTACCCAGTGGCGCAGTCACACCTAATTACAATCATTTAGATGAAAACTACAGTTTGATTCAAAGCGCGTATCTCAGTGCAACCAAGTCTCGTATTTTACTGATGCTTGCGTTACTTAAAACACGCGATCATGTGGCGCTACAAACGTTATTTAATCAGCAGGGTGCTTAGCCTAAAGCGTTGAGCGAACTTCGGCAATATCATTCCAAACATCTTGTGTCACCAACAGATTATTAACTACTTTAAAGCGATCAATAAATCGAATGCCTTCAAACGGTTTGCCATCAGGCCACTCGCCGTATAAGGTGCCAAAGCAATACACAGTCGTGCTGTCGCGTTGCCAAGACTGCTCGATGCTGTCAATTACCTTGCCGACATTTTGGTAACGCTGTTTACCCCATTGCACTAATTCCTCAAGCTTTTTAAATTGAGCTTTACCTGGAAAGCACATCACAAAATCTGGTGCTAAAAACGTTTTTGCGAGGTCAAGATTGCGTGACTGCATGGCGGCTAAAAAAGCTCGCACGATTTCTTCTGCGTCAAGCAGATTGGCATTGCCTTGATCAAGTACACGGCCATCGCGCATATACGTCGAGGCTTCTGATATGAATGTGATGGTCCCTGCTTCAGTAGCGGGCACAACGGAACGTACTGCATTTGAAACTCTCTCTACGAGCCGAGCTTGTATCGGTTTTTCGTAGCCAGGTAACAATGTAATTTGTGTGGTGGGCATGATGATTCCTTTAATAAATAATGAGTTTTGAGTATGAGCTTCGCTTCATATGCATGACAGGCTTATGTGAGTCGCTGTGTCAATCAAGGTGATATTTCTAACGGTTCTTGGCCTAACTGTGATGCTATAGACAGCGCCGCCACAAAGCCCCCAGCCATTGCACTCAATAAACCATTGCCAGATAAATAGCCGCTCATATGGTTGCCAGATACACCGCGTGCTGCGCCCCCAGCTGCCCAAAGGTTGGGTAGGGTGTTGCCTTGTGGGTTAAGCGCACGGCACTGAGCGTCAACGTTTAGGCCACCTTGGGTATGAAACAGTGCGCCGGTTACTTTTATCGTAAAGTAGGGCGCGACCAAGGCGCGTTGTGTGACCCGACCCCAGCCGTCAGGCTCAGCACCGCCAAGCGTTGCGAGTGTTTGCTTGAGCGGCTCGACTGGGCAGCCCAAAACCAAGGCAAGTTGTTCAACGGTTTCGCATCGTTTCACGCTGCCCGCCGCATAAGCGCTTCGGTAATCAGGAAAGGTTTGGGCGATGGTTTCTATCTCTTGATCAAATACTTGCCAAGCTATGCTGTCAGGTTGTTGTAAAACGGCTAATGACGCCTCTGAATATCCGCACGACTCATCATGAAAGCGTAGCCCGAGTTTATTAACTTGTATGCCGCCTTGAACCATCAGTGCCCACGTAATTAAGATGCCGTGGGGCGTAGCCCACGAGCCATGGCCTTGGTATGCCCCCATATCAGCTAACTCAAGGCCAAGCTGCTGAGCCCATAGAACGGCTGCGCCATCATTGCCCGTATGGCCACCAAAGGTAGCATGTACCATCTCGGGTATAAATTGTTTGACCAATTCAGGGTTGCCACCATAACCGTTACAGGCTAATACGATGGCGTCACAGCTGATACGTTCAACCTCACCAGTAGGCCGTTGAAGGCTTACCCCTAAAACACGTTGATGCTCATCAACCCAAAGTGTGTTCACACATGCTGATGTCAAAATGGGTATGTCCCCTTTTTTGCAGGCTGACTCTAAAGCCTGAACCAATGCTTCTCCAGTCTTAGCGCTGAGTGTGTGCATGCGGTATTGGTGATGACCTGGGTATAGAAAATCAGACAAAATCTCCCATTTAAAACCATGGTCATTTTCTAAAAAATCAAGGGTGGGAGCAATCGCCTCGATGTAAGTTTTAACTAGATGCGGGGCGGCAGTGTGGTGGGCTTTATGTTGAATATCTTGAGCAAACTGCGCGGGTGAGTCTTCAATGCTCAAGCGTTTTTGAGCTTGTGTACCTGCCGCAGGTATAAACCCAGAAGATAGGCTTGTTGACCCACTGGGCGTTGAATCACGCTCAATCACCACACAATCAACGTGATGCTTTAAAAGGGTCAGTGCCGTAGTCAAGCCACACGCACCTGCCCCAACAATTATCACGGGGGTGTGAATTTCAGCTTGAAATTGCGGGTCAGTTTTAACGTTAAATGCCATATCTACTGTTGAATCTCAGCTATAAATTTTTGACACGTGGTGACCTGAGCAACCGTTTGCATGTCAGCTAAAGCGATGTCGTGTGTTGTCTGACTAAACGCCGCACAACCATCGCTCAGTACCCAAGTATCGTAATCACGCATGTGCGCATCACGCACGCTGCTGGCAACACCACCATTGGTCACAATGCCGCAAACGACGACTCTGGCGATATTGTTCTTTTTCAGTAACCAATCAAGCTGAGTGTTGAAGAAAGCCGAGTAGGCTACTTTTTGAACGGCGACATCAATGACGGGTTTCAATAGATCAACACAAGCTTGCCCGTGACTGCCAGGCGCAAAGTCACCTTTACGCAAAAAGGGCCGTAACTGCTTAAGATGCGGTGAAATCATTGGCTGCCCTTGCGTGTCTGGCCAAAGGGTAAATTGGCTAGCCACAACTAAACCGCCATGTTGTTTAATGACTTTGGCCACCTCAAGTATGCGTTCTGGCAGCGCTAAGGCAGCAGGGTTCAGGCAATTACCCCGTGCGTAGGCCCCTTGTTCAGAGAGAAAATCGTTTTGTAAGTCGATGACAATCAGAGCAGTCTTCATCATTTATGCAGTCGGTTTAATAATGAGGTTACCCAAACGATCCACATGGGCTTGGTGCTTGGGTTCAAGCCAAACAGTTGTGTCGCCTTGTTCAAAAATAGCAGGCCCTTCTACAACATGACCAACAGGCAACTCAAGGCGAGCAAATCGGGGTGCCGTGACCCACTGGCCATTGATATAGACTTGCTGAGTACCTAACGCCTGAGTTTGACCCGCCCCTTTAGGCGCTAGCCATGACAAATCAAATTTAGGTCGAACACCAATCAAGGCATATCGCAAATTTAAAACCCTGATGGGAATATTGTCTAGAATGCGCCCAAAATCATGTTGATATGTTCGTTCAAATGCCTGTTGTAAGGCCTTTAATGAGAGGTCTTGGCGTTGCACTGAAACACTTACAGTATGCGTTTGACCTTGGTAGAGCATATCAAATGCAATCGATTCTCGAATCTCGGCAAAATGCACGCCCGCTGAATCAAGTCTTGCTTGGCATTGTTGGGAAAGGGTGTCGATCAACTCAGTCAACGATGCGATATCAAGCATATTGAGCGCAATGTTTAAGGTTTGTACAGCGTCGTGGCGCATATCTGCCATCACACAACCTAATGCCGAGGTCACACCTGGGTAGCGCGGCACAATACCTGTGACGACACCCACTTCTCGCATCATCGCGCAAACATGCAACCCACCCCCACCACCAAACGGCATGTAAGCAAAAGTGCGTGGATCATGACCCTTTTCAATTGAAACCAAGCGCATGGCACCCGCCATTTTGGCATTGGCAACAGTCAAAATGGCTTCTGCAGCGGCCAATATCGACAAGCCTAGCGGTTTCGCAACGTCAGTTTCAATGGCTTGAAGAGCCAGCTTCAAATCGAGCGCGCCTAATAAACCACCACCCAAAGGGCGCTCAGCCGCAATACGACCTAAAACAACGTTTGCATCCGTGACGGTCGGTCGCACATTGCCCCGACCATAGCATGCGGGGCCAGGGTTGCTTCCGGCTGATTCCGGACCGACTTGCAACATGCCACTGGCATCAACCTTTGCAATGGAGCCCCCACCTGCACCAATTGTTTCAATTTGAATCATGGGTGAGCGCACCACCATACCAAAAGCAATACTGGTTTGGCTGGCTAAAGCAGTTTGACCTTCAGCAATGAGCGACACATCAAAGGATGTGCCACCGATGTCGCCGGTGATGACGTTTGGATACCCTGCTTCAGTCGCAATAGCTGCGCAGGCAATCACACCTGCTGCGGGACCTGAAAGGGCAGTGCGTATCGGTAAGTCGCAAGCTGTTTGGCGAGACATGATGCCGCCATTACTTTGAACGATCAGTAATTCGCCCTTAAATTGTTCAGCTTTTAAATCGTGCTCTAGTCTCTCAAGGTAGCTGCCAACAACAGGTTGAAGGGCCGCGTTTAAGCTCGCGGTTGAGGCACGCTCAAATTCACGTATTTCAGGTAAAACCTCGGCAGCTGACGTCACAAATGCATTAGGCCAAATGTCGCGTACTGCTTTGACAGCGATTTGTTCGTTTAGTGCATTGGCATAAGTATTGATAAAAAACACACAAACTGCTTCGCAACCTTGTGATAATAGTTGCTGTGTGGCGGCTTTGACTTGTTCCACATTAACAGGGGTATGAATATCACCGTTGGCCAACACGCGTTCATTAACCTCAAGCCGATCGCCACGTTCAATGATGGGTTCAAAATGCCCTCTCAGCCCCCAGGTTTGGGGTCTATCGCGGCGACGCATTTCAAGCACATCACGAAAGCCACGGGTGGTGATCAAACCCGTGCGAGCAACCTTGCGTTCAAGCAAAGCATTAGTGCCCACCGTTGTACCGTGCACAATCGTGGTGATGTGGCTGGCATCGGTGTGTTGATCTGATTGCGTTTTTTTGATGCCTTGCATAAACCCAACGGCTTCTTGACCACGCGTTGAAGGTACTTTTATGATCTCAACCTGTGCGTTACCTTCATCTAGAAAAAAAAGGTCGGTAAAGGTACCGCCTACATCAACACCGATCATGACACCTAATTTTTTATGCTGTGTCATGGTTTGACTCCTGTGACATAACCGCTGAAACTGTCATATTGACGCGCCCCAGGGTCGCGCTTTGCTGGCGAGCCATAGCCTCCTCCACCGGGTGTTTCAAGTCGTACTTTGTCACCTTGAACAAGTTGAATACCCAACATTTTTGAACCCATTGGGGGCACATGCCAAGCCCCTTGGGTGTGATAACTGAATTTATTTAATGCTCCTTCATGACCGCCTGCAATACCTTTGGGTGCTGCACGCGCACGTTCACCAAAAATAAAGGCTTGTGCTGCGGTTTCAAGTAACTCGATCTCATAGATCGCACCTAAACCGCCACGATATTGACCATCGCCGCCTGAATCAGGTCGCAATGACCACTGGGTGAAACGCACAGGGTAAGCTGCCTCTAAAATTTCAAGTGGTGGAATGGTCGCAGTAGAAATAGGCGCGTTGCCATGATTCAAACCATCACCCGCCGCATGACCGCCATGCCCGCCACCAAAGAAGCTAAACATGACCCATCTTTGTCCCGCACGCGCTGCATCGCTGCGATGACCCGCGATAGATAAGGCGTTGATGGTGCCATACGCCTGTGCAACGCCACGGGTCGGCTCAGCTAACGCAACGGCACTAAAAATGACATCAATCATGCGCAAGATCGTTTCCGTATAACCGCCCACTGGACGAGGTCGTTGCGCGGTAATCAGAAGGCCTTCAGGCATCACCATGTCAACGGCATCAAGCACACCTGCGTTTGCGGGCACATCTGGAAACACGTGCTTAAGGGCAACATAGCAGGCTGCTACGGCAGTGGCTCGAGAAATATTGACAGGCCCTGCACAGGCGGGTGATGTATTGGAAAAATCAAGTGTCAAACGTTCACCCTGCACAGTCATATCAAGACTAATCGTTAAGGGTTGATCAACCACCCCATCATTATCAAGCGTGTCTTCAAAGTGATAGTGACCGTCAGGTAAAGAATTGATTTGTGCACGCATGAGCTGTCGGGCACTTGTACGCAGTGCCGCCATCGTCTCTAAAATGAGATCAATGCCGTATTGTTCAAACAAGGTTTTAAGACGCGTATCACCCAATTCCAGCGCCGCAAGTTGACCATTTAAGTCACCCCATAAGCTGTCAGGTAGACGCGTATTAGCTTTCAAAATTGCCAATACATCAGCGCTCATGACATGATTAACCATAATGCGCACGGGTGGAATTTGAACCGCCTCTTGCCAGCACTCGGTAGCAGAAGGGTTGTAATTACCCGGTACGGCGCCCCCAATGTCATGCCAGTGGGCAGCCGAGGCTAGAAAACATACCAACTGTTGCCCAACAAAAATGGGTTTAACCAGTTTAAAGTCGTTAGCATGCGTGCCCCCTTCGTAAGGGTCGTTAAATAACCAAACATCACCCGCTTGCATACCCCCTTGTGATGCGGCAACTCGCATAGCAGCACGCACGGCAAATGCCATAGCACCGACAAACACGGGTAAACCTGATTTGCCTTGAATCATGGTGTCGCCGGTCAGGGCGTCATAAATGCCATGACAAGCATCGTGGGCTTCAGCAATGATGGGGTTAAAGGCGCTACGGTAAAGCGTGGCGTCCATTTCGTCAGCAATTTGCTCTAACCGGCCTTTCAAAACCGCTAGGGTCACCGAGTCAAGCGTCGTGTTGTTCATGTTGAGTCCGAGATAATTGATGTCTTAATTCGTTTAATAAACCACCGTGTTTGACACGATTTAATAAAAATTCAGGTATGGGTTCACAGGCTAACGTTTCACCTTGTTCCGTGATGACAAGGGGTTGTCTCGCGTCGTGAATATCTAAGCGAACAGTCAAATGAGGGCGCTTAATAATATGGGGGCAGGTTAATAACAACAAGCCTACGTTAAAGGCATTTCTAAAAAACAAGCCGTTATAACTGGGTGCAATCACCGCTGTTACGCCATGCATCACTAATACGGCTGCAGCTTGTTCGCGCGATGAGCCAATACCAAAATGAGGGCCAGCAATAATCACATCTCCGGCTCGAACATCTGTAGCGAAGTGAGGTATGACTGATTCAAGGCAATGACGGGCGATCACGTCCATACCAAATTTCATGGCATGGCCAGGTGCTAAGGCATCGGTGTCAATGTCGGCACCTAAAGTCCACAC
>DITR01000052.1:4258-5972 GCA_002422175.1 Alcaligenaceae bacterium UBA6179 | reverse complement strand
ATGGCTGACGACGACGTGCAAGCTCTTGTTGTGGACAACGGTTCTGGTATGTGCAAGGCTGGCTTTGCTGGAGATGATGCTCCACGAGCTGTCTTTCCATCCATTGTTGGAAGACCCAAGCACCCTGGTATCATGGTTGGTATGGACCAAAAGGATGCCTATGTTGGTGATGAAGCCCAATCCAAGAGAGGTGTCTTGACTCTCAAGTACCCCATTGAGCACGGTATCGTCACTAACTGGGATGACATGGAGAAGATCTGGCACCACACCTTCTACAATGAGCTCCGTGTCGCTCCTGAGGAACATCCAGTTCTCCTCACTGAGGCCCCACTCAACCCCAAGGCCAACAGAGAGCGCATGACCCAAATCATGTTCGAGACCTTCAACGTTCCTGCCATGTATGTCAACATCCAAGCCGTCCTTTCTCTCTATGCTTCTGGGAGAACCACCGGGTGCGTGTTGGACTCTGGTGATGGTGTTTCCCACACTGTCCCCATCTACGAAGGATATGCCCTCCCCCATGCCATTGTTCGTCTTGATCTTGCTGGTCGTGATCTTACCGATTACCTCATGAAGATCCTCACTGAACGTGGATACTCCTTCACCACCACCGCTGAACGTGAAATTGTCCGTGATGTCAAGGAGAAGCTCACCTACGTCGCCCTTGATTTCGATCAAGAGATGAAGACTGCTGCTGAATCCTCTGCTCTTGAGAAGTCCTACGAGCTTCCCGATGGTAACGTCATTGTCATTGGAAACGAGCGATTATTCCGTTGGAGATTCTCTTGGTGTTGGTCTCCGGATTAATTGCAATACAGGAGATTTTCCTTCACAAGAAATGGAACATTCAACGAAGATTTGTTGTGAAGACAAAATAAAATAAAAAAAGTAGTTGTGAGTTACTGTGTGAGTGACTGTTTGAGTCACTTTTAAATTAATAATTACTTGTTGCCATTGCTCGCTTTGCGAATGGCTAGGCCAATAAAAACAAGGGACCAACCTTGCAGTAATAATTCAATTGCTAGCAACATGCCCGGCACCCAAGTGCTCGACGAGGGCCAATTGTTCATGATCAGGATGCCCAGCACAATTGACAGCGCACCTGATAGGGCTGGCCAGAAAGCATTGCCAATAGACCAGTGTTGAATCGCTGAAATGAGTCTCATAGCCCCAGTGACAAGAAGTAGGGCAGCGATCCAGATGGTGAGGCCTTGCAACGCAACTAAGGGTGACACCCAAACAAAAATGCCTAGCGCGATATAAAGCACCCCAAATAAGGTTTGAATTAAAAATGATTTCCAACCCTTAGACTGAAAAGCATGAAAGGCCATGAAGAGGCCAGCAATAAAAGCAATACTACCTAGTATGGTGACGGTGGCAATTGAAAAAGCCACTTCAGCCAATAGCCCTAATGAACCACACAACACAAGTAGCGCACCGATCCAAATCAGCTTGCCTGAGTTTTTAACCACATCACCTAGAATTTTTTTCTGTAAGTCTGAAAGCTGAGGTGGGTTTTGATCATTCATGAGACTATCTCGCAATAAAATAATTCTATTGTGCCTGAAATAGATGTTTACTTGGCACGTTTAAGCTCATAATTTTTTAGTGCGGTGATCATCCCCAAGCAATTGGATTCAGGCCTCATTTTCGAGGTGATCAAATGTTTTACTTGTTTCAACTGTTTGATCACAACGTTTCTTCAGGGCTACCA
>DITR01000052.1:0-4223 GCA_002422175.1 Alcaligenaceae bacterium UBA6179 | reverse complement strand
CGCATGTTCATTGGTAACTCAGTGTGAATGTCGCCGCCGCCTCAACAGAGCCACTGCTGACTGAAGCGCCCTCACGGTAGTACTGAACCATGAGCGGAATATTATTTGTTGTGGCGGAAGCGCCGATTAGCCATTGATTCAGGTTTCCAGGTACGTCTGAGTCAGGCCCATATTGAACGACTTGACCGTTACCTTTTACGATTCTGAGTTTGATGCCCATAGCGGTTGAAGAGGGCTTTAATGATAAAAGGGGCCCTGTGTTCCCAACATCGCTAGCGTCTGTCAAGGTCACAAAAACAGTGACACCAGACAAACAATTCAACTCAATATTAAATCGTGTGTCACCAGCGGTAGCGCCTATTGTACGGAGTGTTGAATTTGAAATATGAGGTAAGATAACTTGAATAGAAGGGGTGAGCACCAGGCAGCTGGTAGCATTCACAGCACTGCTGCTCACCGTTGTCTGCAATGTTTGACTCGTTGATGTGAGGTCACTGCAGGCATCAACGGCCCCAGAGCTGCTGACGTTTACTGTCACGCTTGGTAGATTTGATAATAAACCGGTTAAGACTGTGCCCGTCAGCACTATTTCAGCAGCAACGCCTGATATGGCACCTGGGCCACTCAAATTATTTGTGGGGTAACTGACAGGCAGTGTGCCTTTGAGTTTAATGCGCTCACCTGTAGCAGTCACCAAATAGAAGCTCATGCCCACACCACTTAAGCTGGTTGCATAAATACCCGAACCAAGCGAAATTTCATTACCATTAACCTGTAAAGTTTGTATCAAACTACAGTTGCCCGTAAAGTTGTTGGCTGTGATGTTGACGCTTGCATGGTCAATGATGCTACCCGCTGGCTGCCAGTAAGTCAGGGTATAAGCCCCCGCTGATGAAAACGCCAGCACGCCCTGTGAATAGTTGATGGTCGCTGTTGCATTGGTTTGCGTGCTGAATAGCAACAAGCAAACGCTGAAAATTGCTTTAATCATAATGAGCCTATTGATTTGAACACACGACATCAAAACGTAAAATTATGTTTTGATTTGATTCTGCTGGTGGCAAAAGATAATTAAAACGGCATTGCTCATCGATTGCGCTACCCCACTTTGCGGTCAAGCTGTCTTCGTCATTGGGTGTGCGCAGCATAATTTGGCCACCCTGACCCACGATGCCGATTTCACTATTGTTTGCGTCATATATACCCGCACCAAACGGAACGGTAGAACCATCTTTTTGCCGGGCTTTAAAGATCACCGCTCTACCGGTTCGCGTTTGAAAGCGCACCAATACTGATGCGTTAGCTCGAGGGGCAATCTGTTGGCTCGTATTTAAGAACTCAACATCCATCGAAACACCCTCTGGATCAATGCTGACATGATTCATTCGATATGGGTTCAGGTAAGACACGATGCCGTATCCTTGGTTATCAATGCGTGCGCCAATGCTATTGGTAATGCGCGCACCTTGGGCGCCTGGCGCTTCAATAATGCCAAACGTATCAGTAAGTTGATTCGCAAAAGTCACACCACCTTTATGAATGACAATACCACCACTCGCGCCCAGTGACTGTTGGGAAAAGTTAGCACCCTGGCTGGCACTTGTTGATAACGTTGCATAAGGGCTTAGATACTGAATTGCGCCACTCACAGCAGTATCATTAGATAGCTGCGTTGTTGATGCACTGTAGTTAATGGTGTTACTTTCATCTGCGGTGCCACTTATTGTTGTCTGTAACGATTCATTTGCCGAGCCTGCCAAATTTGGCGTGTATTGCACGGTCATTTGTGGGCTACGTGGCTTTGTTCCCAGAGGAAAAGATAGGGTGGCTAATAGAGTGTTGGCTGTGCTACCAGTAAAGTCATTTTTCATTCGACTCAATGCAATACTGTAATTGACGTTGGTTTGGGCAATCTTAAAAAAATTGCTATAGCCTGCCAATAACTGAAGTGAAGCGTTGGCATTATTCCAATATCCTGTTTTCGACCCTGTCACATACAAACTGCCACCACGATTGCCCAAGGTCTGATTAAGATTAAGCTGAAACTGGTTGCGTGGCACGCTTAAGGTGTTAGGCTCAAGCGCCATAAGTGCCGCTTGCCGAATAATTAACGAATCACGAAAAGACGCATACCCTTCAGAAGTATTATGAAAAGCGCTAAGCGTAATGTTCGTTCCTGTCTGCTCAATGGCTTTGTTATAGCTTAGGCGTACGCTATGCCCAGTTTGAGTGTCATCATTGGGAATGTTAGATCTGCTTTGCGTGACATCCATAGCAAATGCCCCAACTGGCGTATTCAACGCAACGCCGACAAGTGCCGCACCATAGTTAGACGATGCCGTGATACCTGAATAACCGGTAACAAGGTTGTTCAAACCATATTGCACGCCAACCTGAGCAAATTGTTCCACTTCAGTGATTTGCTCATCACGTGTTTCAGCGACTGTTGCGCTATAGCGCCAGATACCTGGACGTAGTAGTTGAATCAATGATGAATAAGGTACGACAAAACTTTGCTGACTGCCATCGGCCTCATACACTGTGACTTGAAGATTGCCGCCATATCCAGTGGGGTATAAATCATCAATTTCAAATTTCCCTGGCGGTACGGTTGTTTCAAGTAGCACATTGCCATTTTGAGATATTTTGACTCGCGCATTGGTGCGAGCGATGCCACGTACTTTTGGCGCATAACCCCGCTGTGAGTCAGGCAGCATGCGTTCATCGCTTGCAATCGTCATGCCACGATAGCTCATGCTATTAAATAAGTTACCTTCAGTGAAACTGTCGCCAATGACCATTCGGCTTCTTAATGAGGGCATATCATGCAGAAGATAGGTCGCAATATTTTGAAAATTTGAAGAACCGTTATCTTGTTTATTGATTGCTGAGCGTTGCCTTAATTGCCAACTACCAAGGTTAACCCCACTCGTCATGCCGAGGTAACTGCTGGTTGAGGTTGAGAAGAGATTGACCGACCTAAACGTGCTGAGATTGTAGGCAAGTGAAGCAGACGTGACACCTTCGCTCCATAGTTCTGGGTTGACATACCCCCTAGGGGTTTGTAATAGGGCTATTTGTGGCACAACGATGTCGAGACTTAAATTTGAAAAATCAAAATTTACAGATGAGTCATTCACCACTTGAGAGAAATTCGCGCAGCCACTATTTTTAATTCTAAGCAATTCGGCTCGAGCTTGTTTGGACAATTCAGCATCATTTAGCCCTATGCGATTAATCAGTGTGATATCTAGACAGGGCAGGGCAATGTGGCTGCCTGGTTGAGCAATGAACAAGACAGGTGCTCTACTGACCTCTTGACCATTGACTTTGATTTCAATTTGATACGTACCAGGTAAAACAGGGTTGCCATGAGCAAAGCGAGAAATATCAACAGGTTTGGCACTTCCGCCACGCAAAAATATCGAATTGAACTCAGTTCCATTTTTGCTTTCAGCATAAACAGTACTGACATTGCACAATGAAATAGTTAGCGTGATCAAGAAGAGAGTTAGAGCAATCAACATGTCACGAAAGTTTTAAATGACTTCGTGCTGATTGCTTTTTAAAGCGCGTCAGGGTGATGCCGTTTTAGCGCCGCTTTCTTTTGAGACAACACCTACGCCACTCGTTGCGCCACCATAATCGTTAATAAAGGCATAGTCGATGTTAGGCTGACCAGCGGGCATGGCATTTAGCGTTGGTATGACGAAAACACGACTTGAAAAGGGCGGCACCATCTCTGATTTAGTTGCATAATAAGTCGTGCCCATGACGAGATCGACGTTATTAAAGTTGACATGGAATGGGGTGGGGTTGGTGGCTTTGAGTGCTAACGTTCCACCGTCTTGACGCATGAGCGACCACATGACCTTCGATGGTGCGCTTAAGGCATCGCCTGGTAAACCTGCTGGTCTAAAGAATATTTTAAGACGATGTCTGAAAGCAAATTCAAGTTTATTGCCTGGCAATTGCGATGTGGTTGGCGTACTGGGCGGTATATCAAGCACATTTAGCCAGAAAAGCGATTCGCGGTCTGTCGGTAATGGCTCTTGCGTATAAAGCAGTCTTAGTGTTTGACCTTGTCCTTCATCTAGCCTAAACAGAGGTGGGGAAAGAATAAAAGGCACATCACTGTTGTCAGGGCTTGATAGCTCATCACCCGAATCGAGCCAGACCTGAACAAGCGATGATGTGTTTGAGGCGCTCTGAATTTGAAGCGT
>DITR01000154.1 GCA_002422175.1 Alcaligenaceae bacterium UBA6179 | reverse complement strand
TCCAACTTTATGGGGTCAGTTCACTCGGCGGTCTTTTTTAATATAAAAAAAACGATTACATATTTTCAATCATCACATCGCCAAAGCCCGAGCATGACACTTGCGTAGCACCTTCAAGCAGACGTGCAAAGTCATAGGTGACCCTTTTTGAAAGAATTGATTTTTGCATGCTGTTAATAATGCAATCAGCCGCTTCAAACCAACCCATATGACGCAACATCATTTCGGCAGACAAAATCTCTGAACCGGGGTTTACATAGTCTTTGCCGGCATACTTAGGCGCAGTGCCGTGGGTTGCTTCAAACATCGCGATGGTGTCTGAAAGGTTTGCGCCAGGGGCAATACCAATACCGCCGACTTGAGCCGCCAAGGCGTCAGACACATAATCACCATTGAGGTTCAATGTTGCGATCACGTCATATTCAGCAGGGCGCAACAAAATTTGCTGCAAAAATGCATCTGCAATAGAGTCTTTAACTATGATTTCACGACCCGTTTTAGGGTTTTTAAATTTGCACCATGGGCCACCGTCAATTAACTCAGCGCCAAACTCTTTTTGCGCCAAAGCATAAGCCCAATCACGGAAACCACCCTCTGTGAATTTCATGATGTTGCCTTTGTGCACAATGGTCAACGAACTGCGATCGTTGTCAATGACATACTGCATCGCTTTACGCACCAAGCGCTCGGTACCTTCGCGTGATACGGGCTTAACGCCAATACCTGAAGTATTAGGAAATCGAATTTTTGTGACGCCCAACTTAGTTTGCAAAAACTCGATCAACATTTTGGCTTGTTCTGATTCTGCGGCAAATTCAATACCGGCGTAAATATCTTCAGAGTTTTCGCGGAAAATAACCATGTTGGTTTTTTCAGGTTCGCGTAAAGGTGAAGGTACACCTGCAAAATAACGCACGGGGCGTAAGCAAACGTATAAATCTAACTGCTGGCGCAACGCCACGTTCAACGACCGAATGCCACCACCCACTGGGGTAGTGAGTGGGCCTTTTATAGACACCACATATTCTTTAACAGCATCAAGCGTTTCTTCAGGTAACCAAACATCAGGGCCATAAATACGGGTTGATTTTTCACCCGCATAGATTTCCATCCAGTGAATTTTTCGCTTACCAGCATAGGCCTTAGCCACGGCAGCATCAACAACCTTCATCATTACCGGCGTGATATCGGCACCTGTGCCGTCGCCTTCAATAAATGGAATGATTGGTTCATTAGGCACGTTAATTGAAAAATCTGCATTAACTGTAATTTTTTGGCCGCCAACTGGCAACTTGATATGCTGGTATGACATGATGTCTCCGGTGGTAAACATTATTTTATTTTATCACTTTGCCTGAAACAGCTATTCATTCATGGCAATAAAGCGATTAAATCAAAAGAGCCTGCTCAAATTGATCTTTAATTGATCTTTTTAACTCACTTAACCTGGCCCACTTAGCAAATTTTTAAAAAGTAGGTCATTAATTGTGAAAGCTACACTTTTAGGTATCATTTGTAAATCATAAAATTTACGAGATTTATACTTTGTTCAACCCAACACGAGACCAAGTTCGTAGTTTTTTTATTGATACTTGGCATAAACATCGTCATCAAGCTGTCTTAACGCCGCTTGAAGCTATGGCCTGCGATATTGTCTTACTTCACCCCGAATACCATGACGAACTTAGCCATACTGAAGCACTTGAAACCGATTATTCGGTCGAGCAGGGTCGCACCAACCCATTTTTGCATTTGTCAATGCACTTAGCCTTGGCAGAACAAGTCTCAATTGATCAGCCACCGGGCATTCGGGCGGCTTATGAAAGCCTTGCAAGCCGCACAGACGAACACAAAGCATTCCATGAACTCATGGAATGCTTAGGTGAAATCGTTTGGGAAGCTCAGCGACTCGGTAAGCCACTTAATAATGAAAGCTACCTGGCACTGATACAGCGGCGTGCGACTACTTTTTGACAGATAAGGGCCCGGGTTGTTGAGCCAACCATGCTGAAACATTGTCAATATCTTGCTTAGTCATCTGTGAAGCAAAAGCGCCCATAATGGCATTTTTACGAACATTGGCTGTCGCCGGTGCGCCTTGTGCACCACGTTTATAAGCCGTTAATGCGTGTTTCAAATAGTCAGCATGCTGACCAGCCAAGATTGGGTAGGTTGGCGAAATGGCTTTGGCAGCATCGGCACCATGGCAAGACGCACAGTTCAAACGTTCATAAGCGGCTTTGCCGGCGGCTATATCTGCTGCCACACTGGCGCCACCAAATGATAGGCCCACGGCTACGCTGGTTGTTATAACGAGTCGTTTAATCATCTTTATACTCACTTAAGGTTAGCGTAGTAGGCTGCTAAATCAGCCATATCTTGAGGTGATAAGCTTTTAGAAATAGCAAGCATGGTTGGGTGCGTGCGCTCGCCAGAAGCATAAGCTTGCAAAGCAACAACCAGGTACTCTTGCGACTGACCCGCAATCATGGGTACCGAATACACCTCTGGAAAACTAGATCGATAACCTTTAATACCGTGGCAACCAATGCACATAGCTACTTTGGCTTGTGCAGCAACTGGATCACCTACAACAGGTGCATCGGCAGCAAATGATGCAACTGAAAAAACCGTCAGCAAGCCCAAACAGGCTGAACGAATTAAACGTGACAATGTTTTGAAAAAGATCATGAGTTCGCTCTTAAAATATTTAATGATTTGGTTATTATTGCTGGACACATATCGCTCTGGGCAACAAAACATATAGATTGTACGATAATTGGTTAAACCTGATGCACTGGAACGAGAAAGCTTACATATGGAAAACCCCACCCGCACGTCTGCCCCTTCATTTGCAGGCACCGAACGCTATATCGCCACAGAAGACCTCAAGCTGGCGGTTAACGCGGCTTTGATGCTGCAACGCCCGCTTTTAATTAAAGGAGAGCCAGGCACAGGCAAAACCATGCTGGCCGAAGAGGTCGCATCAGCCTTGGGGCGCAAACTATTGCAATGGCACGTCAAATCAAGCACCAAGGCGCAACAAGGCTTATATGAGTACGATGCTGTTTCACGTTTAAGAGACTCTCAATTAGGTGACCCTAGGGTTGCTGACATTGATCACTATATTTTGCCAGGCGTACTTTGGCAGGCTTTTATTTCAGATGAACCCGTCGTTGTGTTGATTGATGAGATCGACAAAGCCGACATTGAATTTCCCAACGATTTATTGCGCGAGCTCGATCAAATGGCATTTCATGTGTATGAAACCCGCCAAACCATCACGGCTAAACACCGACCTATGATTATTATTACGTCGAATAACGAAAAAGAGTTACCCGATGCATTCTTGCGTCGGTGCTTCTTTCACTTTATTCGTTTTCCTGACCGTGAAACCCTAAAGACTATTGTTGACGTGCACTTTCCCAACGTGTCGACTGACGTTTTAAGAGCGGCGCTTGATACATTTTTTGTTTTACGAGAAGCACCTGGCTTAAAGAAAAAACCATCAACTTCTGAGTTTCTAGATTGGTTAAGATTACTTCTTGCGCAAAATATAAGTGCCGCTGAAATCGATGCTCACAGCGCCACAGCAGTACCCATTTTAGCTGGTGCATTGCTTAAAAATGAACAAGATACTCAACTGCTTGAACGATTAGCGTCAGTTATGCGCAGTTCAACTCGGCGTTCCACATAACTGCGTTGCGTTAACATCACAATACTATGCTGCTTGATTTTTTTTATCACCTTCGCAGTCAAAAACTATCTGTTAGCGTCAAAGA
>DITR01000043.1:3446-7095 GCA_002422175.1 Alcaligenaceae bacterium UBA6179 | reverse complement strand
AAGTCAATTTCATTTGCGAGGGCTTGCTCGCGAGCCTGCTTGATCAAACCCTGTAATTGATCAAAGACTTCTGAGGCCTCAGGTGAGTGTTGGCGATCAATGCCTTGCACATAAGCCATCAAAGGCACAAATAAAGCGCTTAGATTCATTTCAGCCACGTGTTACGACCACCACAACACGCAAGTTTTCTGGTGGCTCGTGCCAGTAAAGAGATATCTTGCCCGTTTGTTCGATCTGTTCCCAACCATCACTCATCTGCTCAATACGAAAGTAGCGTGCGTCTGGACGGCGCGGTAAGCCTTGTGGCGGGCCTGGCAACTCAATCAACTCAACACCAGGTAATGCGTGATCAATTAAATCTATCATCATGTCAGTAGCGGCCAGACGCGCGGTTTCTAAAAATTCGCGGGTATCTAAGTCTTTCATGGCGTCACATTGCAACACAACATAAAAGCGATGGCGATTACCAAAATAATTCTCGGGAATGATACCGTTATATACATCACCCTGCAAAGATAAAGTGATGTTGAAATCTGGTCCAATTGCAATTTCAGAAAGAAGCTGTGAAACGATTTCACGAGCATTTACGAAACAGGCGCCAAGTGCCATGTGATCATAGGGTGGCAAGCCTTCTTCTTGACCCGGTAATCGCCCATAAACATCAAGTCGGGAAGAAAACGTACTCAATTCGCCTACACATTGACGTAGTTGTCCATAAATAGGCCAGGGATGCATGCCACCGACCTCTAAGAGATGGGTCAATGCGGGCACATGGCGGTTAAGAACCTGCACAGCTTGCATCATCATAAGAAAATTGGCGTCAAGGTCTGCAACGTTGGCACCTCGAGGGTTTTTGTACTCTTCAAGTTGCCGCAGCCGGCCCAGCATGTCATCTCGAATGTCTGTGACAAGACGCGTCAAAAAAAGTGACGCATCAAGACGAAGCAAAGGGGGTATGAATTGGCTAACAGGCCGAACTTGATCACCCTCAAGTTTTAGCCTTAATAAAGGTATGACCTCATGTGCATCGAGACCTGCCAACTCTGATTCAAACACCAATCTTGCCACGTACATGACTGTGGGCATATCAGCTTGACTGTCGGCCGCATAAACATCATTGACTTTGCCTGAATGAGACAAGGAAGAAAAACGTGTACGAACCTGGGTTGCCTCAGACATTGAGTTGACAACTGTTACATTTGGTTCAGCCTCAGACAAACGTCGTAATGCTAGATACACAGTGAAAGGCATATCTGGATCTGTCCAGATTTTGTCAAAAGACCGAGCAGCCACAACGACATTACCAGGGTATTCTAAATAGGTGTGATCAGAAAGCATGAGCCTCAAAGCCCGTACGTCGACCATTCGGTTATTTAAGGCGGCGTCGGCTATTTCAAGACTTTCAAACCCCCACGGATAAGGGTTTAGCAAGCGCAATAGTTGCTCACGATTGAACTGCTGGTGCATTTCTAATTGCTGAAAATGCTGGGGCTGTAAAAATAAACCCTGGTGCCAGTAAATGCTCTGTTTGATATTCATAATTTCTAATTACAACGGACTAAAAGCTGTTGATGACGCTGGGTTTATAGCCCACTGCTAACAAACGATACGCTGAGATCAGAGCGAAAGGCGACGTGCGAGCAAGCAGACTTGTTTTTGTAATCTTTTGTAATAATTTATTTTATACGACAGGTTCAATAGGGTTTGAAAATAATGGCGACATGACGGGTTTATTGTGCCAAATAACCTAATTCTAGCCAAAGATCACCTTGGTTTGGCTAGGTTGTAGCAATGACCCAAAGCAATTGCCTTTGTTCGATTGAGCTTGATCGAGTTGGCGAATCGCAGGTTTACCTTTGATTTTGACCTTAAAGCTACACGTTGTGAACTCACACTTACCCATAAATGAGCCAGATACCACCCCACCCGCAGTACCGGCTTGATCACCATTACTCATCGCTATTTTTGAACCCTTGTTGATCGACGGGCTGTTGCAAATCATGACCTGAATAACGGGGGGCGAAGCCATGAGGTTCATGGCCGTGTTGGGGTACGGAATTGGGACAGGGCCAGCCGGCGTCGGTGTCTTGCAGACATCAGGCATTGACATCACCTGCCCAGCTTGAATGGTTGCAGCAAACATAATTGGCGCCTTAACCGAGATTGATGGTCTTGCCATCTATGCGAACAAAACCTTCTGCATTCATAGTGATGTGATCAGCATCAAGCTGATGGGTACCTTCGACATAAAGTCGCATACGGGCAGCTTGAGTCTCATCAAGGCCCTCGACCTTCCGCCAGCTCTCACGAAACCGTGCAATCATTCGGCCGACATGTTGCGTCATGGTTTTAACGACGACTGTGATGCGGTCAGCAGTGGTTTCAAGGGTTTCAACCCAGCTCTGAAAATGGGTTACCCGTGCGGTGGCTGCCAAGGCGTTGATATCTAGATGCAAAGTTGAAAGGCCAATCGACTCTCGGCCTCTCAAATCAATGCCATCGGCATGAACAGTCAATTGCTTACCTTCAGTTTGCATCGTCACACCACCTGGTAGGTGAAGTTGCCCGGCCCCATCGTGCTCGCGTGAAAGTATGCTCAAAAGAAAGCTCGTTTGCTCGCCACTGGCCTTGTACAGTAAGACGACATCGCCCACCTCGGGTTCAATTAGACAACCTATGGCACGTTTGACACGCTTAACAGACAAGTCTTGTACAAAGAACCACTCATCTGCTCGACCGGTAACGGTAGTGACCTGAAGGCCTGTTTCTTGTTGAGCCATGTTGTCAAACATTTTAGCCGTCGTGTTCATGATGTCTTTCCTAAAAAATTCGTTGAAACAAATTACTGGGTGGGTGCTGACCACTGTTCAGCTTTGGCTCGCGGTAAATCTAATTTGGGGCTGTTATCAAACACAGTGTCTTCCCAGCACGTCTCATTCTCGATCAAACCAAAAAGTATGCTTGCTGTGAAAGTTGCTTGACTGAAATCAGAAGCTTGAACGTTGGCTTTAGATAATTCACAGCATTTGAACTGTGCGCCAGCGAAATCAGTGTTGGGTGCATCTAATCGTTCTAGGTTGCAATCTTGCCAAGAGGTTTGCGAAGCTTTAGCTTTTCCAAGCTTGGCCATTTGGAAGTCACATAATTCGAAACGTGCACCCTCTAGGTTGGCGCCAGTCATATTTGCTAGAGAAAACATGACTTGTCGACACTGTGCGCCATTAAACTGAGCATGAGTGAGGTTGGCTTCCCCAAAAATCACCGACGATAACGTGGTTCGTGCGAAATCTGCTCCGGTCAAGTCTGCTTCTGAAAATACCGTTGTATCTAACTGGCAGCCTGGAAATCGCTGACCAGGCAGTTTGGCTTTTATTAAAATGGTTTGAACCATCTGAGTGTCTTGAAATACCACTTCGCTCAAGTCACACGTCTGAAATGTGCCTCGGCTAATGACCGTCCCCGTTAAATCGACACCTTTAAAACTTGACGATAAAGCGCTGATAAATTCCCAATTTGTACCACTGAACTTAGCCCTATCGAGTACGCACGTCACAAAGGTACTCATTTCCCAATTTGCCTTTTCTGCCATGATGCCACTCAAATCAGAGTCTCTAAATTTGCTCGCCACGCACTGCGTGTTTTGCATCTG
>DITR01000043.1:0-3343 GCA_002422175.1 Alcaligenaceae bacterium UBA6179 | reverse complement strand
AATGAAATTTGGCTGAGATCGCAGTTTTCAATCACACCATCGACAATAAAATCAGACAACTTTGACATGTACTTTTCCTAATTGAACCTTGGTTATAGCTGAGTTTTGCCGAGTTTTTTAGCCAAAATTGTTCGGTCGATGTAACAACCCTCAAGGTTGGCATTCTTGAACTCAGCATTAAGAAGATTGACGCCATACAGATTGCAAGACTGAAGTGCTACTGAAGTGAGCGTGGCACCAGCAAACGACCCTTCCATGAAGTTGCTCATCGATAAGTTAGACTGATCAATGACGGCTCTATCGAATCGCACGCCTTTGGCGACGGCACGTCGCATTGAGGTCTGCGACATGTTGCAGTCAGACAAATCAAGCTGCTCACCGGAAATTCGATCAAGGTTTGCACCCGACAGGTTAGCGCCGACCCAAGAAGCGTGATCAAGTTGTGCATCTCGAAAGTCTGTGCCTGTTGCTTGTGTGCCTTCGTCAGCGCTGCTTTGCGTGAGGTCTGTGCCAACCAATTTAGCTTTATGTAATTTAGCCACAGAAAAACTGGCTTTTATGCAAGCTGCTTTCGACAGGTCGGCTTCGGTTAAGTCTGCGCCTGCAAAGATTGCCTCAAGTAATTTGGCGCCCGACAAATTAGCTTTAGTCAGGATGGCGCCAGTGAAATCGCACCCATTTGCGGTTACACCAACTAAATGGGTGTTTTGTAGATGTGCGCCTGAAAGATTCGCCATTGAAAAGTCTGCGCCTTCAAGTACTGCATCTATGAAAAAAGAGCCGGCTAGGTCTGCGCGCACCGCGTTAACTGAGTTTAAAACGGCGGCCTGAAATTGGGCTTTATGCGCGCTGGCTAGAGAAAAGCTCGCCCCAGATAAGTCTGCACCGGTGAATATTGCTTTACCCAGAACAGCACGATCAAACTTAGTAAAACGCAACGTGGCCCCAACAAAATTGGCCCCTGCAAGCATAGCCCCAGAAAAATCAATACCGCTTAAATCAAGCCCTGACAAATCTGCTTCAGGCAGGTTGAGATCACGGCAACTTTCGCCGCGGCTTTTACGACTCAGCACTTCAAGTCTAGCCATTCTCCCTGCATTTCTGCTGGCAGGATCGGGCTCAGCTTCAGTAGGTACCTCAGAGTCAGAGTCTTGAACCATAGCGATCATGCCTTCAAGATTTTCGAAAAACTTATCGAACCCTCCGCCAAGCTGCTCAATGGCTAGGGCGTATTGTCGAGTTTGAGGGTTTTGTTTTAAATAGCCTAAAACCTGCGCATCGGTCATGCCAGATGATTTCATTTGCTTTAAAAAGACCTCTCGCTCTTGACGTATTTTTTGAGTCAGTTCGTCAAGACGTGCGTTCTCATCTTTGGCATCGGGTTGTGGGGCGGGCGGTTTACGCACCAATGGGCCAAGCGCTTCACGAGCCAGAGGTTTAAGCTCATTGACGCAGTCAACTGCTGCGCGTGGTGCATCAGACAACGCCTCAAGCACCGTACAAAGCCCGACGATGTCTTTTGCGTCAGGGTCGCCCACTTGAATGACGGTTCTGTACAACGCAATGCCGACAAGTTGGTCTGGCAATAGGTAGATCGTCTCTAATCTCATTTGAACTTCGGCAAGCTCAATCTCATTGTCAGAAACTGCCACGACCGGAAATAATCTTGCTCGCAAGGCGGGCAACGTTCCCGTTAAAAGTCGATGAGTAGGGTGCATGTTTTGTATAGAAAATCGCTCACCCCCTTGCCAGAAACCTTCGGCCAATCGTTGATCGGGTGGCGCCACTTGGAAATAGGTGAAGTTTGTGTCAATCGGCAAATGTGGCCAGCGTGTCTGGGTCCAGTTTTCATCAAATTTGCCTAAAAACTGAGCACGCTGCGGCATGTCGGGGTAATAAGGCCAAAACCCGGCCACGCCTGGACGACTTGTCAAAGAAGTCATCAAGGCTTCAGGTAACTCAATATTGGGTAAGGGGTGTTTGTTCGACCCGTCTTCGGCTTGGAGTGGCACGGCCCCCTTACCATACGGGTTGCCATCAAACCCCTCGCCACCCAAAGCGGTGCTGGGCGAGATGGGCATTCTTTCAAAAGGCAATGGGTCAGATATACCGCCCAAAGCATTAAAAAAACGGTCTCCAAAGACAGCTAAACGTTTGTTCAAATCACCTACCGACACCTGAGCCGACACGGGTTGTTGCTTAGAATCTGTTGGTGGGTAGGCGGCGCCGCAGACTAAGTATTCACCCTGCAATTTAGGCCAGCCTTCGTCAAAGGTTGAGTAGTCCTCTAAAGCCGGTTTGATGGCGTCCCAAACAGGTGAGGTGCTTGACATCGCAGCTTCGCCATCATGATGTAAATAAAATGGCACCAGTAGCGTGACGGCAAGCGAGTGCCGGTCTGGAGCCAGCGACAGCGTCCGGTATGTCATCTCAGTCGTGGCCGGTTTGATCAGTTTAATAGTCACTTAAAGGGCACCTACCGTTATGCTGACCTTATCAACCTTCTTATTGATCGCTCTTTGAACGGAGGCAATTTTCTCAACGATTGTCTCATTGAGCTGATCTTTAACAGCTTTCAATTGCTCAGCAGATTCTTGAGCAACGATCAAAGCTTCATTTTTAGCATGTTCGGCGGCCACTTTTGCAATCTCTTTAGCGTCTGGAATGGGTACAGTAGGTGACAGAATTTGTATAGCACCATGGCTAATATTGACGCCCATAGCATTTACTTTGACTTCATTATTTGAAAATGCAAGAGTTGCTTCAGTAGCTGATAGAACGACATTGCTTTTAGCAGTCGCGCTTTGTAAAGTGACATTAGCGCCCTCAATCGTGAGAGACCCCGTGCTTGCACCATTTTGGGACGTAATGGTTGCTTTTGTCGGCTCAGACTTAAACTCAGAAAAAGAATTAGTAGCTCTATCCTTCGATTTAACCTTAACCGACAGATCGCTACTAAGCCTAACAGACCCGCTACCCGCGGTCGTTTTTAGGCTTAGTGCAGCTTCTTTGTTCATCACGTTTGAAAAGTTTAGTTGAGCAACTGTTTGACCATTTTGTGATGTTAATCGAGCTGTTGGCGCCTCAATTGTTAGCCCAGTACTATTACCCATGATCTCGACAGTGCCAGCTCCATTAAAGCGGGTGATTTCAGAATCGGTTGGAGCAAAATTACGACTCGTGGGGCTAAATGACAAATTGAAATTAGTTGGCGACAGCGCTAGACCAGCCGAACCCGGACCAGTTAAAGTGAGGGCGTTTGTACCTATAAATGCAAAACCTGAGTCGTTCAAACTCATTGCCGCTTTTGGGGTTATCGAATACTTCTTTTCAATTATTTTAG
>DITR01000115.1:24952-30708 GCA_002422175.1 Alcaligenaceae bacterium UBA6179 | reverse complement strand
GCAATCATTTGTTGCGCAACACGAAGAGCCAATGATGGGCCTGGTCGTTGCACGCTCCAGATACGTTCGCCATTTGCTGCGTTAAACGCTTGAATACGATAGTCACCGCTGCGCACAACCACCACGCCTAAACCAACCCAAGGCTGCACACTCACATCACTGGTTGCACGACTTGTCCACTTTATTGCGCCCGCTTCATCAAGCGCAATAATTTCACCCTCTGGCGTAGCCACTGCAGTTGTTTTACCATCGCTGCCTGCACCAGCAGATAATTTTTTAGCAACGGTCATTTTCCATTGCACGGCACCTGTTGCGAGATCAACTTTTGTGACCACACCATCGGCCGATGCAGCAAAAATTGAATCGCCCACAACCGTAGGCGACAAACCAAAAGCGACGCTACTACCAACGGGTGCTCGCCACGCAATTTGTGCACTCACAGTCGGCTTGAAATCAACTAACGGCATGGGTTTGTTGCGGTCGTCGTCAGAGCCAAATAAAGAACAACCGGTTATGGTTGAAACTAGGATCAACAGACCAACAAAACGCATACGTAAAGAGGTTGATTGATTTAATAACATGCCCATATCTTTAACGACCCAATGAATCAAGTTTAAGCTGAACCACCGGCGACAACGGGTTATCTAAACCAATTAAAGTTAGTGTTTTTGTCCAGGCTTGTTGAGCTTGCTCGGTGTTGCCCTGTGCAGCGTAGATGTCACCCCGTCGATCTGAGAACAAGGCCTCAAAAGGCACAGGCGGGTTTGATAATAGTGCCAGCGCTTGATCATATTTCTTTTGATCAAGAAATAGACCTGCTAATCGCAATTGTGCTACAGGCACGAGTGCCGCATGATTACTTTTAATCAACCATTCAAGCTGATCCTGGGCAGCGGGTATATTTTGTTGCGCCTCAAAAGCAGAAGCAGCAAACAGCGCAGCGCGAGCAGCATAATCAGTTGCGCCAAAATCTTTGCGTAACGTTTGCATAGCAGCCATAATGCGAGCCGCTGAGTCGGCTGAAGGCTGTTGGCTTGCCAACTCGACCGCATCAAAATAACCCCGCGCTTGCTTCGCCTGATTGGTTTGGTAGGCAGACCAACCTTGCCAAGCCAACACCGCAACCAAAATAACACCTAAAAACGACATGATGGACATGCCGTACTTATTCCAAAAAACGCGCATTTGAGCGAGTTGCTCTTGTTCTTCTAAATCGTAAGCCATTGCTTAAACCTTAAACTTAAATATTACTTTGTATAAAATCAACCAATTGTTCAAGTGCAACGGTCTGTTGACCCACTTTGGCCCCATCAACTCTTTCAGATTTCGCCCTTAAAATCTTAACTGAAGCCACGCCTTGCGCGAGCTCATCGCTTGCTAGAATAACCGCAATTTCTGCCCCACTACTATCAGCTCGCTTAAATTGTGACTTGAAGCTAGATTGGCCAGCGTGCATAATCACTGCTATGCCTGCATCGCGCAAACGTTCGCTCACATGCAAAGCCTCTTTTTGAGCTAACTCGCCTTGATGAACAATATAAACTTGGCATTCAGGCTCAGCAGTTAGTGTGACACATTGTGACCATAAATCAATGAGCCTTTCAATACCAAAAGCCATACCCACCGCCGGCGCTGCGCGCCCACCTAGCATTTCAATTAGACCATCGTAACGCCCGCCACCGCAAACTGTCGCTTGCGCACCTAAACGATCTGTGACCCATTCAAAAACGGTTAAGTTGTAATAATCAAGCCCTCGAACCATGCGCGGGTTGATGACATAAGCAATACCCGCATCATCAACGCTTTGACACACCGCATCAAAATGCGCACGCGATTCACTGCCTAAAAAGTCAAATAACCGCGGCGCGCCATTGGCCATTTCTTGCATTGTTGGGTTTTTGGTGTCGAGCACCCTTAACGGATTCGTATAAAGGCGCCGTAAGCCGTCTTCGTCTAACACCTCACGGTGCTTTTCTAAGTATTCAATTAAGGCTACTCGGTGCGCTAAACGCTCAGCACTTTGCCCCAAAGTGTTGAGCTCAAGTGACATACCGTCTATACCCAGCATGCGCCAAAGCCGATGAGTCATGATAATCATTTCAGCATCAATATCGGGGCCTGCCAAACCCAAGGCTTCAATATCAAGTTGATGAAACTGACGGTAGCGCCCGCGTTGGGGTCGTTCATGACGAAATACGGGCCCTGAGGTGTAAACCCGCTGAGGTCGGTCATACAACAAGTGATGCTCAATCGCCGCTCGAACAACACCCGCTGTAAATTCAGGTCGCAAGGTGAGCGACTCGCCATTGAGTGCATCTGTAAAGGTATACATCTCTTTTTCAACGATGTCAGTCACTTCACCAATGCCACGGGTAAATAATCGAGTGTGCTCGAGCACAGGGGTTCGAATGTAACGGTAACCATACAGAGACAACCACTGCGTCAGTATGCCCTCAAGTTTTAGCCAAGTGCCTGACGTATCGGGCAACAAATCGTTCATGCCGCGAATAGCTGTAAGTTTAGAAAAATCTTGTGTCATAGGTTATTTTTTTAATCTTGTCTTATTGAGTCTTGCCATAGCGACGCTCTACATAGGTTTGAACAATCTGCTGAAAATCTTCAGCAATGTTTTCGCCCTTGAGTGTAATGGTACGCTCACCATCTACAAAAACAGGGGCTGTCGGCACTTCGCCCGTACCAGGCAAACTAATGCCAATATCTGCATGCCGGCTTTCACCCGGACCGTTAACCACACAGCCCATAACCGCTACATTCATCGACTCAACGCCAGGATATTGATCGCGCCAAACGGGCATTTGATTGCGTAAGTATGTTTGAATGCGATCAGCTAATACTTGAAATACCGTACTACTTGTGCGTCCACAACCTGGGCAAGCAATGACCATCGGCGTAAAAGCACGCAAACCCATCGTTTGTAAAATTTCTTGAGCCACGACCACTTCGCGACAACGGTCGCCACCCGGCTCGGGTGTTAATGAAATACGAATGGTGTCACCAATGCCCTCTTGTAGTAAAACGGCTAAGGCTGCAGTAGAAGCCACCACACCTTTGGTTCCCATACCGGCTTCAGTTAAACCCAGATGTAATGGGTAATCACAACGTGCCGAGAGATCTCGATAAACAGCAATAAGATCTTGCACATGGCTCACCTTGCACGACAAAACAATAGCGTCGCCAGACAGGCCCAACGTTTGCGCGCGTTCAGCATTTGAAATAGCTGAAATGACCAACGCCTCTCGCATCACTGCTTGCGCGGTTAGGGGTTGTGACAATTTACTGTTTGCGTCCATCATGGTGGCCAAAAGCTCTTGATCTAGGCTACCCCAGTTGACACCAATTCGAACTGGTTTTTGGTGGCGACATGCCACTTCGATCATTTGAGCAAAGTTGTCGTCACGCTTTTTGCCGCCACCCATATTACCCGGGTTAATACGGTACTTTGACAATGCTTGCGCACACTCAGGAAATTGGGTTAAAAGTTTGTGGCCATTAAAGTGAAAATCACCACATAAGGGCACATTGACACCCATGCGATCGAGCTGCTCACGGATGGCGGGCACTTCACGCGCGGCCTCTGGAGTATTGACAGTAATGCGAACAATTTCAGAACCGGCTTGCGCTAATTCACGCACTTGAATAGCTGTTGCAATAGCGTCAGCTGTATCAGTATTGGTCATTGACTGCACCACGACTGGGGCACCGCCACCAACCCGCACGACCTGGCCAGCCCAAGACACTTGAACTTGACGCGTCATGCGACGCGCACTAGACCCAATAGGCGATGCGCTTGAACTCATGGCGTCAGCTTTTTCAAAGAATCAGGCAATTGACTGGCGCTAAAAACACCACTGTTAAGCATCAAAAAAACGACAATAATCACAACGATTAGGCCTGCAACGACCCAAAATACCGGTTTAACATTGAATGAATGCGTTTTAATATTTTCACCCAAAGCACGTGTCGAGGTATGACGACCGATACTGTGGCGGTCAATATCAAGATCAATTGCTAGAGCGTTATATAAAATATCTGCGTCAATATCAATGAGCTTTGAATAATTTTTAGCGAAGCCACGCAAACTCGCCCCTTTTGGCAAGTGCGACCAATCACCAGCCTCTAAAAGTTCTACCCATTTTGCTTTGAATTTTAAACGTTGCTCAACATCTTGAAGAGAATAGCGCTTTTCTTCACGCTTAAGCTTAAGCATATTGAGCAACTCTTTCTTGGTACCAGAAAAAGCAGGCGTGGCGTTTTGACCTGAATGAGCCGTCGTGAGCGTGTCTTCAGTTTTAGAGGGTTTTTCAAGTAAAGGCTGGTCTTTAACAGATGAGTTTGGGTTTAAAGCGCTCACGATCTAACCTCTTTAATAAGAATGGTTTTGCGCTCTGCCGCGCGTTGTGTCAGACGGGTACGATCGATGACATCGCCAGCTAACTGGCCACACGCCGCGTCAATATCATCACCTCGAGTTTTGCGGGTGGTCGCTATCACACCCGCAGCCTGAAGACGTTGCGCAAATTCTTTGACGCGCATTGCAGGTGAACGCGTTAAGCCTGAGCTAGGAAATGGGTTAAATGGAATCAGATTGATTTTGCACGAAATCTGTTTAGCCAATTGAATCAGTTCAGCTGCGTGCGCGGGTGAATCGTTCACATCATTGAGCATGACATATTCAAACGTAATAAAGTCTCGTGGTGCAACGGCCAAATACCGTTCGCAGGCAGCTAAAAGCGTAGCAATAGGGTATTTTTTGTTAAGCGGAACCAATTTATCGCGTAAAGCATCATTGGCAGCATGCAAAGAAACAGCTAAAGCAACCGGGCAATCTTGAGCCAAACGATCAATCATGGGCACTACACCCGACGTAGATACCGTCACCCGGCGACGTGACAAACCGTAACCATGATCGTCGAGCATAAGACGAATTGCCCCCAACACCGCATCATAATTAAGCATGGGCTCGCCCATACCCATGAACACGACATTGCTTATGATGCGGTCAAGCGGTTGGTGAACTGAAGCATTGGGTGATGCGGTTAATAATGGCTGTGTTGATCGAGGGCTGGTAGGTAAGCGGTGGCCTATACCCGAGGCAGTTAATTCATGACGAGCCCACCACAGCTGACCCACAATTTCAGCGGTTGAGAGGTTTCGATTAAACCCTTGATGCCCAGTTGAGCAAAATGGGCATGCCACGGTACAACCCGCCTGGCTTGAAATGCACAACGTACCCCGATCATCTTCAGGTATGTACACCGTTTCAATTGCGTTGCCCTGCCCCACATCAAACAACCACTTGCGGGTAAAGTCAGTTGACTGATGACGCTCAATCACCGTGGGGGGTTGAACACAACAATGCTCATGCAACCGCGCCCGAAATGCTTGGGCTAAATCAGTCATTTGATCAAAATCGGCTACGCCACGTTGATGAACCCAACGACTGAGCTGATTAGCACGAAAAGGCTTGTCGCCCCACTGGCTCACAAGTTTAGCCAACGATGCGGTATCAAGACCCAACAGGTTAATCGTAGTATCGGGCATATCGGGCATGATGGGGCTCTAGAAACGGCATGCCACGAATCACCATGACATGCGGTCAAATAACCATTAAAAATTTAACGGCTGTGTACGTTCATTTCTGGAAAGAAAAAAGCGATTTCATTACGGGCGGTTTCAACAGCATCTGAACCATGTACAGCGTTGGCATCAATACTTTCAGCGAAATCAGCACGAAT
>DITR01000115.1:19427-24924 GCA_002422175.1 Alcaligenaceae bacterium UBA6179 | reverse complement strand
TCTTTATGCACACCATAAAAACGGCCAGCGTCTTCGCGTGAAAGTTGCATCATGCGGGCCGCAATCACTTTAAGACCAGCCTGCTCAAAACGAGCCACAATTTGACCGATTACATTTTTGGCCACGGCATCGGGTTTAATAATTGACAGGGTACGTTCAACTGACATGTGTAATGCTCCAGTAAATCTGTGTAAAAACAAACACTTTCGACAGAAAATGATAAAAAAATAAAAGTCTTTAATTTTACCATGCCAAGTTTTTACGGGCTCAAAAGACCTGATTCCGAAAGCTTAATGAAATGAATACCTAAACCAAGAGCAATTGCCCACACCTTGTTAAAATATCAGCTTAACTCCATAAGATAACCTCATGACTGATGACGCTCGTAGCTCCCTAGATTCCCTTCCCAAAAGCTTTGAACCCCACGAAATTGAACTTTATTGGTATGCCGAGTGGGTCAAACGTGGCTACTTTGATGCGGGCCAACATGTACAAAAAGGGTCGGGCGACACCTTTGCTATTCAGTTTCCGCCACCAAACGTAACGGGCACCCTACATATGGGGCATGCCTTCAATCAAACCATAATGGATGGCTTGATTCGCTATCATCGTATGTCAGGGGCTGATACAGTCTTTGTGCCGGGCACCGATCATGCAGGCATTGCCACTCAAATTGTGGTTGAGCGTCAACTTGATGCACAAAAAATCACGCGCCACGACCTGGGTCGTGAAGCATTCACGAAAAAAGTGTGGGAATGGAAAGAGCTCTCAGGTGGCACCATCACCAACCAAGTCAGGCGCCTAGGGGCTTCAGCCGACTGGTCACGCGAATATTTCACGATGGACGAACAACTTTCAACCGGCGTTGTTGAAACCTTTGTTCGTTTATATGAACAAGGCTTGATTTATCGCGGTAAACGCCTCGTCAACTGGGACCCTGAACTTCTCACAGCCGTATCTGACCTAGAAGTTAACAGTGTCGAAACGCAAGGGTCTTTATGGTATGTCATGTACCCCTTTGTCGATGGGCCTCAAACCATTGAAGTAGAGGGTGAAAGTCAAACCATTCCAGGCCTGGCTATTGCCACCACCCGACCTGAAACCATGATGGCTGACGGTGCATTGTGCGTACACCCTGACGATGCACGTTACAAACACTTAGTGGGTAAATTTGTAGACTTACCATTATGCGATCGCCAGATACCTATCATTGCTGACGACTTTGTCGACCCTGCCTTTGGTACCGGCGTGGTCAAAATCACGGGTGCGCACGACTTTAACGATTATGCCTGTGCAATGCGACACAAGCTTCCACTCATCGTTATTTTCACGCCCGACGCACACGTCAACGATAATGCACCGCTTCAATTTAGAGGCCTAGATCGCTTTGAGGCGCGTGATGCGGTGGTAAAAGCATTGGCTGAAAATCAATTTTTAATTAAAACCATTCCTCACACCATGATGCAACCCCGTGGTGACCGAACCAATGTGGTGCTTGAACCCATGTTGACCGACCAATGGTTTGTCGCCATGAGCAAACCTGCGCCTGCAGGCTCGCTTCATCCCAACCAAAGCATCACCGAAGTGGCTCTTGAAGTGGTTCGTAACGGTGAGGTGCAGTTTTTCCCCTCAAACTGGACAACCACCTACAACCAGTGGCTTGAAAACATTCAAGACTGGTGCATTTCAAGGCAGTTATGGTGGGGGCATCAAATTCCCGCTTGGTATGGTGAAAATGGCGAAGTATTTGTTGCTCACACTGTTGAGCAGGCTCAACAAAAAGCACAAGCAAGCGGCTACCTAGGGCCCTTAGCGCGCGACCCAGATGTACTTGATACATGGTTTTCGTCTGCTTTGGTACCTTTCACAACGTTTGGTTGGCCTGAACAAACTGCAGATTTAAAAAAATATTTGCCCTCAAGTGTCTTGGTAACAGGCTTTGACATTATTTTCTTTTGGGTTGCCCGTATGGTCATGATGACTACGCACTTAACGGGCAAAGTACCTTTTAAACATGTTTATGTACATGGCCTCATTCGCGATGCTGAAGGCCAAAAAATGAGTAAATCAAAAGGCAACACGCTTGACCCCGTTGATTTAATTGATGGCATCGACCTAGAAAGTCTTGTAACAAAACGGCTCTTTGGGCTCATGAACCCTAAACAAGCCGCACAAATAGAAAAAGATACGCGCAAGCACTTTCCAGATGGTATACCCTCATTTGGAACAGATGCTTTACGCTTTACCATGGCGGCTTATGCTTCATTAGGTCGAAATATTAATTTTGATTTAAAGCGCTGTGAGGGCTACAGAAACTTTTGTAGCAAACTCTGGAATGCCTCGCGTTTTGTATTGATGCACACGGAACAAGTCAATATTGACAAGCCCCACGACGCCCAAACACAAAAGCTTTTTCAAAGTATTACACCGTTAAATCAAGCTCACCGCAGCACACTCACTCAAACTCTTGGCTTGCCAGAGCGCTGGATACTCAGTCGTTTGCAACATGTTAAAACCGAAGTGGCTAAAGGGTTTGCTGAATACCGTTTTGACAACATTGCCCATACCCTCTACCACTTCGTATGGGACGAATACTGTGATTGGTACCTTGAATTAGCTAAGGTTCAAATTCAAAGCAACGACCCCTTTACGCAAGCGACTTGCCGAGCCACTCTTATGACGGTGCTTGAAGAAATTTTGCGGCTCATGCACCCTATTACACCGTTTATTACCGAAGCGCTGTGGCAAAAGGTTTCAGTTGTCGCGGGCACACGCACCGCAAACAGTATCAGTAGCGTCAGCGTGCAACCCTACCCTACAGCCGAACCCGCATTCATTGATAACGAAGCGCAAGATCAGTTTGCAGAGCTTAAAGCACAAATTGAAGCTGTTCGTGCTTTGCGCAGTGCCATGTCGATTTCACCGGGCGAACGTCTACCCCTTATTGCACAAGGCGATGCACTAAGACTTGCGCAACACACCCCTTATTTATCTTTCATGGCTCGTCTGTCTAGCGTCGAAATCACTGCCACCATACCCACTGATACTGACGCGCCGGTGCAGGTAGTAGGTCATACTCGTTTAATGCTAAAAGTCGAAATTGATGTGGCAGCTGAATGCATTCGACTCGACAAAGAAATCGTTCGCTTGACACAAGAAATTGAAAAGGTAGAAAGCCAATTATCAAACGAAGCGTTCGTTGGACGTGCACCTGAGGCGGTTGTCATGCAAGCGAAAGCGCGCAAAACTCAATTTATTGAAACACTAGAGAAAGTTTCTGCTCAGCGAGCACGACTAAGCGACTAAGCGACCAAGTGATGCAATCACCATGCCCTTAATAAAAAAACCAATTATCGTCAGTGTTGACTGGGTATGACAAAGTAATGATTGAACGCATTCTAGGTATTACTTTACCCATTTTTTTTATCATTCTTATTGGTTTAATTTATGGTCGTTTTAAAAAACCCAACATGGCAGGTGCCAATAAAATCATTTTAGATGTTGCCCTGCCATGCCTAATTTTTACATCGCTGTCTACCAAACATTTTGAGCTTAGCTCGTCTTTACATTTTTTATCTGCAGCAGCCCTGATTGTTCTATTGTCAGGTTTAGCTATATTGCCTTTTACTCGCTTTATCAATGCGAGTAAACGGTCTGTACTACCAACTGTCATGTTTGCAAATATGGGGCCCATAGGTATTCCGTTAACCGTGCTTGCATTTGGTCCAGACGGTTTAGGGCCTGCAGTACTTCTTTTGGTGGCCACCAACATGCTGCACTTTACTTTTGGTGTTGGTATTGTAAGTGGTCGAATAGATGCCAAATTAATCTATGCCAACCCACTTATTTGGTCAACCATACTAGGTGTCAGCTTTTCATATTTAAACTTACAGTTACCAGAGTGGGTTGATATGTCGTTGACCATGGTCGGCAACATTTTAGTTCCTCTCATGCTTATTTCACTTGGCACCCGATTAGCCGAAAGCCGAATAGAGCACGCTAAAGCAGGGCTTATTGCATCAGTACTCGCCGTTGTCATTCGGTTAGCCATTGCATACGCTGTTCTCAATTTTTTTACCCTAGATTTAGTTCAACGGGGCGCATTAATTTTATTTGCGGGTTTACCACCAGGCATTTTTAATTACATGATTGCTGAGCGGTTTAACCAAGAGCCCGACAAAGTCGCGTCAATTGTTATTGTTGGCCACATTATTTCTATTGTTTTTTTACCGATTGGTATTTGGCTTGCTTTAAAGTAATAAACCTGACTGCAAGATGCAAACATTTAACGACGCCGCAACGAAAAAGCCATTAATCATTAATCGGGCACGATAGGTATTTTTATTTTAATTTTTGAATCGTTTCAAATACTGCTGAACAGTCATGCTGCGAGTGACCCGACTCAATGGTTTGGCTATAAAGCAAGCAAGCTGCATCAAATAGTAATGTTTTAGCGCTGACCTGATCTACAAAGGCTTTAATGATTTTCATATCTTTTTGCCAAAGATTCATAGTCATCATGGGTGAGTAATCTTCTTTCACCATACGAGGCCCTCGTATTTGCCACATCTTTGACTGCCCTGCACTGTCACTCACAACCTCAAGAACCTGTTCAAGATTAAGGCCGGCAGTTTTTGCAACGTTTAATGCTTCTGCTGTTGCAACATTATGTATAGCCACTAATAAGTTGGTAACAAATTTCATTTTTATGCCATTTCCAAATTTTCCCAGATACACCGCATGTCTGGAAAAATCGAGTAAAAAAGATTTGACATGATTAAAAGCTTGTTTCGAACCACTTGCATAAACCACTAAGTCTTTAACTTTTGCTTGTGATCCGGTGCCAGAAAGTGGACAGTCTAAAGTCTGTATACCCGCCAACTTTAATAGCTTTGCTGCATGTTTTTTATCTTCAAGTGTCAACGTGCTGGTTTCAACCAAAACCACGCCGTTTCGCGCTTGAATACTTAAAGCAGTCGATACCTCGGCCAATGCTTGGCCCGAGGGTAAAGAAGTTAATATCACTTCAATTTCTAGTGGCAAACCAGTGATAGAAGACGAAGGGTAGCCGCCTAACTTCTTTAGTTTTTGACGTTGACGACTTAACGTGTCAAAACCATGAACGATATAGCCATCTTTAATTAGGTTTTCAGCAATAGCCAGGCCCATAATGCCCAAACCAATGATCCCCACCACCCTCTTGTTAGCCACATGACGATTTCTTGTTTGATTCATTTTTTTATGAAATCGTTGGAGACCTTGTATGCCAATCAGTTAATCTTTGATAGGCGTCAGAAATCATTAAAAGCTTTGCTTCATCAAAATGACGGCCAACCAGTTGAAATGCAACAGGCAAGTCATTTGAAAAACCCGCTGGTGTACTAATAGCTGGCAAGCCAAGATAATTAATGCCACGATTGCAATGAGTAACGACACTTATCTTTTTAGATATATCACCCCACTCACCTTCTGTCGTTTCTGCAATACTGGGAACAGA
>DITR01000115.1:4191-19363 GCA_002422175.1 Alcaligenaceae bacterium UBA6179 | reverse complement strand
ACTTGTGGGGCATAATCTTGAGGTCTTTCACGGATCCAGGCTTGATGACGCGCAGCCGCTTCAACTGTTAACACAATTGCCATCATGCGATTGATCAAATCAATATCAGGTGGTTTAGTATGAATGACCTGAGCACCTGCACTTGTAAAGGTATCTAACGCAATTTTTAATGCTTGGGCAACGCCTTCATCTTGATTTTGTTCGTAGTACGCACCCGGTACAGCAATTTTTACACCCTTTAACTGACCTGTTAAAAAGTCTTCGTAATGAGGTACAGGTAAAGAAGAGCTGGCTAAATCATTTGAGTCAAAACCGGCAATAATACTTAGCAACCTTGCACAATCACGCGCTGTTCTTGCTATAGGGCCCGCACAATCAAGTGATACCGACAAAGGCATGACACCATGATTACTAACCCTTGACCAGGTTGGTTTAATGCCGGTAACACCACACATCGCTGCAGGGTGCCTAATCGATCCACCGGTATCCGTGCCCAATGAACCAAACACTAATCTTGCAGCGACTGCTGCGCCAGATCCGCTAGACGAGCCACCGGGGCAATACGCTAAATTCCAGGGGTTTTTGACGTGTCCGTAATGCAAATTAAAACCTGTAGGGCTCATTGCAAACTCAGCCATCTGCAATTGCCCGACATCTATAGCACCCGCTTGGTCAAGACGTGTTAGTGCTGTCGATGTTTCAGTTGGAATAAAGCCTTTAGAAATGATTGATCCATCATTTGAAACAACACCTTGGCGATAAAAGAGTTCTTTATGCGCCAACGGAACACCGTGCAATGGGCCAAGCGGTTTACCTAAAGACCGTGCTTTATCTGCTTCGTATGCAGAATCTAGCGCCTTTTCTTCGTGAATCGAAACCACACAATTTAATTTAGGACCCACTTCTCTAAGTCTATTTATGGCGTGCTCTGTCAGTTGCTGTGAACTGACCTCACCCTGAGCGACAGCTAGGGCTGCCTCACACAAATTCATTTGATCTAAATAAGCTGTTGTCATATTGAATTTAACGAACACCTAGAAAACGTTGCATGGTTTCTTTATCATTCATTAACTCATCAGCTTGGCAATGGTGCACGATTAATCCCGTTTCCATTAAATACACTTCGTTTGCAACTGATAATGCACTATATAAATTTTGCTCAACCAATAAAATGCCTAAACCAGTCGAAGCTAAGTTAGCAATAATTTCTTCGAGATGCTGAACCATTACAGGCGCTAACCCTTCAGTCGGCTCATCCATAAGAATCAATTCAGGGTCTGTCATCAGCGCACGCGCAACAGCCAACATCTGTCTTTCACCACCTGAGAGCTGTGTACCCAAATTAGATTTGCGTTCGCTCAACCGAGGGAATATTTCATAAATACGCTTCACACTCCAGGGTGAGTCGGGTCTTGAAGATGCAAAAACGGTTAGGTGCTCTGCAACAGTCAAAGATTGAAATAAACGTCTACCTTGGGGAACAAAACCAATACGTTTACGGGCAATTTGGTGAGGGGGTAAGTTAACCAGCTCTTCGCCATTGAAAGTAATACTGCCTTTGGCAATGCGGGGAGGAGCAAGACCCATAATAGATCGAATGAGGGTTGTTTTACCCATACCGTTTCTACCTAACAGGGCCACGACTTTCCCTTTAGGTACAACCATATTTACCCCACGCAAAATATGGGCATCGCCGTAATAACTATTTAAATCTTTAATTTCAAGCATGGCGTGGCTTTCCTAAATAAACCTCTTCGACTTGACTATCCACTCTAATTTGAGCGGGCGTTCCTTCCGTCAATACACCACCGAAGTGAAGGCAAGTCACGTAATCGACCAGACCCAAGGCCAAGTCCATGTCATGTTCAATCAATATTAACGTTAGATCTCTGGGTAAAGCATTGATCACATCAGCCATATTGACGCGTTCAGCCGGCGACAAACCCGCAGCAGGTTCATCGAGCAACAATAGCTTTGGGTTTTGAACAAGAGCCATCGCCATTTCGAGCTGTCTTTGTTCGCCATAAGACAACGTTTTCGTTTCAATGCTTCGCTTACTGATGAGTTGCGAATTGACCAATGCAAGTTCTATTGATTCTTGCTCTTGTGCCAAGGGCTGACCGCTACCTAACATTGAAAATTTATGTGCAGAAAGCCCACGAACAGCGAGTTGAATATTTTCTTCAACGGTTAGTCGTGGGAACAAATTGGTGATCTGAAATGTTCTGGCAATACCAAGACTTGCACGCTTACTTGTAGAAAAGCGAGTCATGTCAGTGTTATTGAATTGGATCGTTCCGCTTGATATGGGCACCACACCCGCTATGGCATTAAACAGCGTTGTTTTACCCGCGCCGTTTGGACCAATAATTGCACGGCGTTGCCCAGCTGAAACATTAAGATTTACGCTATTTACTGCGCGTAAAGATCCAAATGTAACGCTTACATCTTTAAGAGTAAGAATCGAATCAGTCACAAAAAATCCTTTGAACCAGGGCGAAAAAGACGCCCCGGTTTGTTTTCATAAAAGGCCTAAAAAACAATCTTCTAAGAATTAAGAAGCTTTAATACCTTGAAAATCACGACTGTATGAAGGTTGTTTCATATATGTTTCAGGATCATAGTTAAAGAACTGTGAAACACCTGTATAAACCTCGATTGGCACATTCCATACTTTGCCATCAGGACGCATCTGCGTTTCACGAATAAACACGTCATAAATTGGGTTGCCGTAATTATCTAAACGAACAGGGCGACCTAAGGGTGACTTTGTCAATTCGATCGAGTTGATGATTTTCAAGAATGCTGCTGAATCAGCAACAACACCGTTAGCCAATTTTAAGGCTTCAGCTATCCACATCGCGCATGAATACGCAGCGAAACCATACAACGAAGGTAACTTGTTATAGGCTGCTTGGTACTCTTCTACAAAACGCACTGTAGCGGCGTTGCTTGAACCTTCAGCAAAGTGGGCTGACGAATAAATGCCCGTAGCTTCTTTACCTAAAGTACGAATAACAGACTGATCAGTCAAATTCATCGCACCGAACATGGGTACATTACCCTGGAGGCCAAAGTTTGAGTACTGCTTAATAAACCTATTCGCATCAGCACCTGTTTCCATCGCAAATACAGCATCTGCACCAGAATTTTTAATTTGTGCGAGGTAAGGGCTAAAGTCTGATGTATTTAGAGGATGCCAGAACTGCTGAAGAACTTGCCCACCTAATTCAGTAAAAGTTTGACTGAATCCGCCACACTGCTCATGACCAAATGTATAGTCTTGAGAAATAGTGACTATTTTGCGAACTTTCTTAACTTTATAGGCGTAGTCAGCTAATGGGCGTGGCATTTGGCTGGCTGTGTAACCGGCAACACGAACAATATTGGGAACACGCTTACGTTGAGTCAAATCATCGGCCGCAACAACTGGAATAAAGTATGGCGTACCGCTGGTCTTGGCGTATTCAGCAATCGCTAAACCGGTATTGGCTAAGATGCTACCCACCATGAAGTCAACGTTACGTTGCTCAACCAAACGTCTTGCTTTCTGTAAGGCCGTATCGGGGTTTGATGCATCATCTTCAATAATGATTTCAATCTGACGACCTGCAATCGTTAAGCCATTTTGTTTCCAATAAAGCTCAAAGCCTTCAACAAGCTCTTTACCGCCGGCGGCCAGCACACCTGTTAAGGGTGCAAGTAAACCGATACGAATGGGCCCTGTTTGAGCCATGGCATTACTTATCCATGGTCCCGATACGACTGTTGATACTGTTGCAGCCGCTCCAACGGTCTTGATAAAATTTCGACGATCCATATTGAACCCCTTTTAAGGTTAAAGGCAGAGTAAAAAAAACATTAAATTGAACCACTTACAACTGACTTATATGTTTGTTTATCACTATTTAAGAGCATTACTCATCACCACATCATGCTAACCATTTGACACCCAAAAAAACTGAGACTTATTCTCTAGATTTAATGAAATTTCGAACGGCCCCTAAAACACCAGAAGGTGCAAAAATCATCATAAAAATAAACATGAAACCAAGCACCATTAGCCAACGTTCGGTATAAAGGCTCACAACGTTCTCTAAAGATATGACTAATGCAGCACCAATGATGCCGCCAAATAGCGTACCGGCTCCACCAACAATGGCCATCAACAAACCTTCTGTTGATTGAGCGAGTGCTACCGTTGAAGGGCTGACAAAACTGTTAAAGAATGCGTAGAGCGCCCCTGCCATACCGGCAAAGAAACCAGAGACGACAAAACCTAAAAATAAATGTAAGGGTACGTTATAACCAAGTGTTCTCATGCGTGATTCGCTATCACGAATACCTTTTAACGTCAGACCAAAGGGTGAATTTACAAATCGCCACATCATCCAAACTAAAACAACAAAGCAGCTTGCAACAAAATAATAAAGCGTTACCTTGTCTTGCAACCATAACGGCGATACGCTACCGCGCAAACCATTTTCACCGCCTGTAACGGACGTCCATCGTAAACAAACACCCCATACAATCATGCCCAATGCAAGTGTGAGCAAAATAAAGTAAACGCCAGATGTGCGAATAGCAAGCAAAGCAAAAATAATAGAGACTAAGAGTGAGGCAATCACTGCATACAGCACACCAACCCAGGGTGAACCACCCATTTCTGTCACGTAATAAAGCATGACATAGGTTGCGACACCAAAAATTGCACCATGACATAAAGGTGTACGACCTGTATACCCCGCGAGAATATCAATAGACATCGCTAAAATAGCGAAGATCAATATTTCAGTTGCAATGCTTGTTTTGTAGCCAGGAAACAGATACGGAACACTTACCAGTAGTGCGAAAGAAAGCACTAGTATCAAAAGAGAGTATTTAGATTTAAGTATTTGCATTTAGGTCGCCTTTCCAAACAAACCAAGTGGTCGAAATGCCAGTAAAACAGCCATGGGACCAAAGATGACAAAATAAGCCAGTTCAGGAAACCATACTTGCCCAAAGTTAGCCAACATCGCCACAAGAATACTGCCCACCGCAGCGCCAACTAAACTGCCCCTGCCACCAATAATGACCACGGCCAAACTAAATACCAAAATTTCAGAATCGGCTGTTGGGTATAGTGTTAAAAATGCACCGCCCATCACACCGCCCAAACCAGCTAGGGCAGCACCCAACATGAAGGTGTAGACAAATATTTTGCGAATATCAACGCCCATGGCTGAAACGGTTTCTGAATCGTCAACACCCGCTCTTATTAATGCGCCAAGTTTTGTTTTAGCCATTAATAACCAGAGTAGAATGAAAATTGATATACCCACTAATAAGACAAAAAATCGGTATTTAGGGTAAGTGACATCACCTATTTGAAGCGGGCCGTCTAAATAAGAGGGTACTGGAATACTGAAGGTGTCCCCCCCCCACAAAACAAGCGCCAGATCATTTAAAACAAACGCAACACCCAGTGTCAGCAATACTTGTCTGAGTTCATTACCTTTCACGAAACGCAATAAACCCAAATCAATGATTAGACCCATTAAGGCCACACCGATTGCCGCACCGATGGCAGCAACGTAAAAATTACCGCCCATCATCGATATGGTTAGACCAAGGTAGCCACCAAAAAGATACAGTGCACCATGCGCTAAGTTAACAATGCGCATCAAACCAAAGATTAAGGTAAAACCACTTGCCACAACAAACAGCAAAGCAGCAAACGTTGCACTATTTAAAAGTTGAAAAGTAGTCATTGACACGGCATTTGTATCCTTAAGACAAAATATTTAATTACTCAAACTACTTTGCGTTTTCTTGTGAGAACCAGTCCATGATCTGCTCACCGGTCCAAAATAAAACATCATTTTTATTTCGAATTTCTGCTAAGACTTGTTTGTAATATTTAAGTCGATGCGGGGCACCCATAATATAGGGGTGAACAACCAGAGCCATCACACGAGCAGAATCTTTTGAATCATCATAAATTTGTTCAAACTGATCGATTCCACGGCGATAGTATTCAGAGGCGGTGTGATGCTGAATCAACATCATTGCCACGTCATTGCATTCTTGCGTGTAGGGTATGTTGATGATCGGTTCATGGGTTGTTTTTAAATACACGGGCTGATCATCTAAAACCCAATCACATAGATATTCATAACCATTTTTAGATAGTAAATCAGGTGTATGCCACGTTTCAGTCAAGCCGGGGCCTAACCACCCTCTTGGCGCCTTACCTGTAAAATTTTTTATTGCCTCAGTCGTTTTGATAATATCTTCTTGTTCATTTTCGACTTTCTGCATATTTCGTTGGGTGTAACCATGGCCCATAAATTCCCAACCACGGTCCAGTGCAGCTTGTGCAATCGGTTCATACGCCTTGATGGCAGAACCATTAATCGCCAACACAGCTTTAATTTCAAGCTCATCTAAAACATTCAGCATGCGCCAAAAGCCAACACGGTTACCGTACTCGTGCCATGCCCAATTGGGAATATCAGGCATAGGTGAACCTCCCGCCGGCGGGGTTAACACGGTACGTGGCATGGTTTGGTCAATATCCCACTCTTCTATATTGACAATTGTCCACACCACCATGCGCGCACCATTAGGCAGTTTGAGTGGCTTACGATTATGTATAGGTAAGTATTGAATTCTTTCAAGCGGTTTCATAGGTTATTTCTTCGCGCCAATTGAAACGTCAAGCATACTTAAACCTGCTACCTTGCAAAGCAATTTATCACCCGGAAAAACAGGGGCAACGCCTGCAGGTGTTCCGGTATAGATCAGATCACCTTCAACCAAATCATACAAATGAGATAAATTACTTATAATTTCAGGCACATTCCAAATCATTTTTTCAATCAATGAATCTTGTTTCGTTTCACCATTCACTGAAATAAAAATTTGCCCGCTAGATATGTGCCCCACCTCTGCAACGGTATGCAGCATGCCGCAAGGTGCAGAGGCATCAAAACTTTTTCCAATTTCCCAAGGCAAACCTTTTTTACCTGCTTCGCGCTGCCTGTCGCGACGCGTCATATCTAAACCCACAGCATAGCCAAAGATATGATCTAAGGCATCATCTTTACTGATTTGACGACCTGACTTACCCACAGCAACGACGAGCTCAACCTCAAACTGAAAATCGTTTGTTTCTGGCGGGTAAGGCACTACTTGGCCATTTAAAACGATTGAGTCTCTTGGTTTCTGAAAGAAAAAAGGGGGGTCACGCTCGTCAGACTCTTTCATTTCCCGTATGTGCTCTAAATAATTACGGCCTACACAATAGATTCTTCGAACAGGAAATTCAGAACCTGTTAACGCAACCGGAACAGATACAACAGCTGGCGGGTTTAGTATGTATTGAGTCATTTTGCAGTCTGACGCGCTGTTTGATACCAATCAAAAATTTGTTCACCATTCCAGTGCATAACACCTGCATGCTTACTCATGTGTTTGTAGACTTCTTCAAGATACTTGATACGAAATGGCTGTCCAGAAATGTAAGGGTGAATAGCAATGGCCATCACACGAGGTCGGTCTGAACCTTCCTCATAGAGACGATCAAATGTATCAATACATTTTTGTGTCCAATAAGACGCTTCATGATGTTGCACCGCCATCATTGGAATGTCGTTATTTTCAACAGTGTAAGGAATGGTTATGAGTGGGCCATTTTCTGTTTGAATCTCTGTTGGCTCTTCGTCATAAACCCAATCGGCAATGTACTTAATCCCCGCCGCAGCTAAATAATCTGGCGTTTCGTTCGTTTGTGTCAGCCCCGGGCCAAGCCAACCAATCGGACGTTTGCCGGTAAAATTTTCAATCACATCAAGTGAGCGCTTAATCATTGCCGGTTGATCCGGTTCTAAATGAATAGGCCCCTGCTGATAACTATGCCCCATAAATTCCCAGCCTGCATCTAGGCAAGCCTGTGCAACACGAGGGTAATCTTCACAAACTCGTGCATTAATAGAAAGCGTTGGTTTAATACCCAATCTTTCATACATTTCATGAAAACGCCAAAAACCCACTCTCATGCCGTACTCGTGCCAGCTCCAGTTTGGTACATCAGGAAGCAATACTGCACCGGTTGGCGCGGGAATGACTTGTCGTGCCATCGGTTTACTAATATCCCAAACCTCTAAATTTACAATGGTCCAAACAATAATCTTGCCATCGTTTGGTAGTTTTAATTTGGGTCGATCTACAATTGCGCTGTAAGGAACACGTTCGCGTGGGATCATGGTCATGACTTCTCCAATATTTAGTTTTTGTAACTTATTGTCCAAGTTTCTATAATCTTACTGCCTGCTTGCCTCAAGATCACTGACATGGGGCAACGTAAATTCATATCTTCACGCAGGCGAGCAATATCCTCTTCCGAGCCAGAGGTTGTCGCCTTGACATGTAATTCAATTGACGGAAAGGGCACGGGTACATCAGCAACACGATCAATACCGCGATGATCTAAATGCCCCACTACATCAATTTTGTCAACTTTAAAATCAATTTTCATTTCAGAAGCAATACGACATGAAATGACATTGGTACATGCCACAAGAGCCCCCAAAAGCGTTTCAAGGGGTGTTGGACCCACATCAGTGCCATGACGGTAAGGTGGTTCATCAATCACAAACGAATGCCCCCGAACGCGAACCTCAGTCAAGCTGTGAGTGGGTGTATGCCCTTCTAAGGCAACTTTTATAAGTTTGTGTTCTTTGATATTTAGCACCCGATTTCCTTTTTAAGTAATTCAAGGCTGGGCTTGATCAAAGCCTCTAGGCTGTGAAAATTAAANNTTCAAAATTGTTTTAGCAATATAGTCAAGTGCATTTTGAACTTCAGGGGCATTGATATCACCTTCAAAACCCATGCTGTGAGACAAATCATAGGGGCCAATCAAAAACAAATCAAAACCCTTCACTTCAAGTATTGATTCTAAATTTTTCATGCCTAACTCAGATTCAATTTGAGGAATGATGATTATATTTTTAGCTCGTGTACCGGTTGCATAGTGAACCGTTTCTAAAATGATACGAGCATCTTCTGCTGTTTCAACTCGGGGTATAACGATGCCATCTACCCCTCTATCAAGAATGCTGACCCATTCTTCAACATGCCTACTTTTACTTCTTACAACTGCAGCAGCACCATGATATTGAGCCGCGCGAGACATGGGCCCCACTGTTTCAATCGCAATACCTGCCCGTTCACAATCTATAAATAAAACATCGACACCCTGGCGTGAAACTAATTCTGCGATGTCAAACCCACCCGCAAAGGGGTTAATGGCTAGAACTGGTAAATTCGCTTGAATTTTTTGTTTTGCTTTGGAGGGTATCAAGCTCATTATTATTTCAACTCAGGTATCAACATGATTTCTTCAGTGGTCATAACAAAGCCCAAAGCTGTTCGTATACAAAGTAAAGCTGCATCGTGCAAACTCGGGTCATCCATTGTGTCAACACAATCACTTGGAACAATCACGGCATAATCTCGAGAGCAGGCCGCCGCAACAGTTGATAAGACGCAACTATTCGTATTGACACCCGTAATCAATAAGGTATTGATGCCGTGAGCCTTCAAAGTAAAGTCTAGATCAGACCCAATAAAACAGTCATAGCGTTTTTTAGTGTTAATCACCCAATCTTTATCATGATCAATCACTTGGGGCATAACATTGCACCCCACAGAACCTTGAATATTGTGACGTTCTACATTTTTACGCGTTGCATTAGGGTCGTCAGCACGGGTTCGCCAAAAAGGATTTGAGCGAATCTCAGACACATCACGATAAGATGTCATGAGATGAATAACGGGAATGTCTTGCTGACGACACCAGTTAAATAACTTGCTGGCACTTGCCAAAACTTTATCGGCTTGAGCTTGCGTTTTAACAGGCATCGTTGCGACCGATAAATCCATATGGCCACGATGAAAATCAATCGCGATTGCAGCTGCTTTAACTTTATCTACACCTAGATTCATAAGATTCTCAAATCAAAGGGTTGTGTGACGTACGAAGCAATTCTTTTTGGTTAATTCCAAAACGGTCAGCCAACCAGTCAGCCAATATTTCTTGACCAATAGTTGGGTTGTCGTGTTGACAATGTTCAGCACCCGTTTCTTCTTCAGACAGCAACCTGAGTGTGACATCTATACCCTTAGATTTACCGTAGTCATATACTTTTTTTGCTTGCGAAACAGTCAACACATCGTGACCACCATGCATAACGAGAAAGGGGCACTTCATGTTTTCTAAATGACCTTCAAGCGTAAAGTCACGGGCTTTTTCCATTGACTCTTTCATTGTGGGTTTACCAAAAACCCATTTAACATGTTCAGCTAAGCCGTGATCTTCAGGAGCGTTACCCCATAAATCAGTAATAGCCCAAATCGCACCGTGTGCAATACAGGCGGCAAGTCGGGGCTCATAGCACCCTGCGCGAGCGGCATAATACCCGCCCAAACTAGAACCTGAAATTGCAATTCGGCTTGCGTCAACATCATCGCGCTTTTCTAACCAGTCAATACAACGACCAATTGGCACCTCGGTGTCAACACGGTTTGGCACATGATGCCGGCGTAGCGTACCGCCTTGGCCAGGGCCATCAATCATGAGGACTGAAATACCACGTTGTAAAGCACCATGCGCTTGCATGAACCACATTTCATCTTTGATCGAATCAAGCCCACCCATACAAATCAATACAGGTTGACGCTTAACCGGAAAGGGAGCGCGCACAAAGTATGCGCACAGGCTGACGCCGTTTTCGTAAGGGATTTCTACCGCTTCACCTGCAGGATTTAAATTGGAAATAAACCCCTTGCTACACGCTTCCATTTTTTCGAAAGTCGGTAAACGTCGTGGATCATCTGGCTTGAGGAAAAACTCAGCTTGGCGGTAATAGTCAGCGGCTCGCAAATAGCAATTCATCGCTGTACGAATGTGGTTTAGCTTTTCTTCAGCTAGAGCCTTATTCATGTTGCGGTCAGCAATATGCATCCACTCTTTGTGCCAACTTTCATAGTCACCGGGGATCATTTTGCTTGCTGCTTGAAACACCTCGCTGACTGCACCGCCTCCTTCCTGTGTCTCACCTAAACCACGTCGAAACTGGTAAGACAACCAAGGATGCTCAGGCCAATGATGCCAACCATAAGGCTCATAGTGAGCGAGCTTGTTATCAGTGATCTTGTCGATCAAATTATCTTCAGACATGCATCAAACCTCTGTACGTTGATTCAAGAAAATTGAAAGGCTTTCAAGTTACTTGAACAATCATACATACAATTGAAATTACATGTCAACTATTTAAAGTGCATTCAAATTATTTATTTTCACTACAACTTTTTTAAAAGTAAAATTTTTAAAAGGTAGGGGGTGTACTGACCCAAAGCACTTTCGTTCTTGTCTTTCCTGGGTTGCGGTAACTGTGTGGCAGTTCTGAACGATAAACAAAAGAATCACCTGGCTTCAAAATATAAGTGACGTTTTCAACCATTAATTCGAACTCACCTTCGAGCACAAAACCGACCTCTTCACCTTCGTGCATCAAGACCCCTTCACTTCCACCACCAGGGGCTAAAATATGAAGGTTACCCTCAAGCAGATGCCCCAAGTTGGGCGGTACAAGCCGCTCTAAACGGGAACCCTGTTTATCGATATTGAAAGTCGATCTATCGCCAGCACGTGTCACAACACCACGATCTGCTCGAGACTCTTCAAAAAGAACAGTAATCGTAATATCAAGGCTATGAACAATTCTATGCAACATCGTTAGAGATGGCTGCGCTTTACCATTTTCAATTTTTGATATGAGACTTTCAGAGCAGTTGGTTTTTTCTGCCAAATCTTTTAATGTGAATCCTTTTATGTGCCTTAAGCTTCTAATGCTACGGCCAATATTTGAATCAGCTTGAAACTTGTTTTCAATAGGCTGAGACTCGGGTAAACCCTTAATCAACTTTTTTTTTGCCACGACATTTTTTGGGGGAGTGCTGACAGATTTTGGTGCGATTGCAGTGGATTTCTTTTTTGATAAAGTGGTTACTTTAGGTTTGGGTGCTTTCACAATAGATTTCTTTTTAGATACATTTGCCATAAATTCTACAATTTTTTCACGACTTATTTTAAAAATTTCCAAATACTTTGGCTCAACTTAAGTAGCTGTCTGTCAGAGTAACGTTGGCTCATCAAAGAAAGCCCCAACGCTTTTCCATCAATAGTTGCTAATGGCATTGTAATTTGAGGCACGCCTGCCATTGATGCAAGGCTTAACAAACAAAGGGCATTTGTTCGGTCTTGCTCGCTACTAGCCTCGCCTTTTTTAGGGGCTAAATACGATACAGTCGGCATGCAAATAACTGAATGATTGAGGTAGTCGTAAATTTTTTGTGCATGAATCAACATAGCACTTTTTGCATCAATTGCTTCATTTTCATTAATTGTCGAAGCCCATTGAAATCTTTCTTTAATACCAGGTCCAAAATTGGGTTGCACCGACTTGACCCATTCACCATGTGACTGCCATGCCTCAAAGCCCTGAACCATTCGAAATGCATTTTGCCAATCTAATAATTTATGATTAGAAAGATTTGTCGAACCCATCGATGAAAAAAAAGAAGAAATTTTTTGATAAATCGGTTTTAAAACATCATCGAACTCAGGTCTTGCTCTTGACCATAGGTCTTCGGGCAATGCAAGGGTGAATGATTTTGAATCAAGCTCGTACTGATCAGCAGGCAACAAAGCTTCACCCACCTGCAACATAACCTCGGGGCTTTTAGAAACCCAACCTGGCGTATCAAAACTTGGCGCAAGGGGCACAACCCCCTGAACACTTAAAACCCCATGTGAAGGCCTTAAACCCCAAACCCCACAAAAACTGGCGGGCAATCTAACTGAACCTGCTGTATCGGTACATAAAGCAAAATCACACAAGCCCGCTGCGGCTGAAACAGCAGCCCCTGAACTAGACCCGCCAGGAATACACTCAAGATTATGTGGGTTAACAGGCGTACCATAATGAACGTTTTCACCGACCAAACTGTAGGCCAGTTCTTCAGTGATTGTTTTACCAATCACTTTAACGCCAGCATCTAACATTAGCCTGACGACTTCAGCATGTTCGTGGGGAACAGCATGACTCTTTAACCATTGCGGATTTCCAGCCCCTGTTGGATAACCCGCTATGTCGAATAAATCTTTTACAGAAGCTGTTAACCCACTTAATTGACCACCTGATTTACCCTCAATTATAAATTGACCATCAGGTGTAAATGCATTCCAGTTCATATTGAATCTTAATTTAAAGTTATTTGATGGTGACTGTTTTCAACTATTTGATTTTAAATAGTTTCATGGCATTTAAACCCTCAATCAATTCTTTGTCATCTGGTGACAAACCCGTAACGCCCGCAATCAATTGACGTGGGGTGTCTTCACCCATATCAAATGGATAGTCGGTACCCAACATGAAACGCTTCGCACCGTATCGATTGATCAGATTGCCTAATATTTGTGAATCATGGGTAATCGTGTCGAAAAAAACCTTTTCTAAGTAGTAAGACGGTTTCTTTTTAATAATCGTTCTGGCGTCAGGTCGTGCTTTCCATGCATGGTCCATTCGGGCCCAATAACTTGCAAGAAAACCACCCCCATGAGCAGCCAAAATCTTAAGTTTAGGGTGACGAGCAAGCACACCATCGAAGATTAAATGCGCAAGGGCCAGAGATGTATCAAAAGGGTTACCGATGACATTATTAAAATAATGCTCAACTAATCGCTCACCTTGACTAAAACCCATCGGATGAAGGAAAACCACGGCACCCAAGTCGGTCGCTTTAGCAAAAAATTTCTCTAGCCCAAGAGAGGGGTCGGTTAAATTTAGGCCGTTAACATTCGTACAAATTTCAACACCACGCAAACCCAAAACTTTAACGGCATACTCAAGCTCTTGAATAGCTAAATCAACATTTTGTAAAGGAACGGTGCCCATGCCTACAAAGCGATCAGGGGTATCGGCCACGACTTTTGCAATACTTTCGTTAATATCTCGAGAGATTTTTGCGCCCACATCGGGCTCAGTAAAGTAGTAGTACTGAATGGGTGCTGGCGATAAGACTTGGACATCAACGCCCATTTTGTTCATATCTTTTAACCGTTCAGTAACGTTGCCAAATTTTAGGCCACGCTCTTTTATTTGATTTTGGTTCGTCAAACGTGAAAGCTCTGTTGCAAAAACAGCCGTTGCGTCGTGCATGCCAGGCTTCAAATAAGCATACTTTGCATTCACCTCAGGGTTCAAATAGTGACAATGCGCATCAACCACCTTAAATTTCTTTCCTGAAACTTTAGTCTTATTTGTAGAAGAGTCATTTTTTTCTATATTTTTTTTCAAACTAAATTTCTGCGTTGCCGCAGCCATCACTTGATGGCGGTGTTTCGGATCTGAACATCCTGGGGAACATTTGTAGAACATAGTGACCTCAAATAAGCAATGAAGTATAGTAAAGTGTCTTGAAAATTATTCAATATTTGTATTTTATTTTAATTTATTTGTTTTGAGTTGAATTCACTAAACTTTCGCTTACCCACCAAGATATCCAGCTACTTAATTTTTGTATTGATAGATAAAAAGAAATCTATGAGCATCTCATTGACTATTAACGGTAAACCTTGTGCATTAGAGCTTGATGCCAATACCCCGCTTTTATACGCCATCAGAAATGATCTTGATTTTAAAGGCACACGTTTTGGGTGCGGAAGCGGGCACTGTGGTGCCTGTACAGTTTTGATAGATGGCAAGGCTGTTCAGTCTTGTGACGCAACCCTTGATTCAGCTAAAAATAAAAATATCAAAACCATTGAGTTTTTAATTCATGAAAAAATTGGGCGCGTTGTTCAACAGTCTTTTCTTGATGAGCAAGCGGCTCAATGCGGTTACTGTATCAATGGCATCATGGTGTCAATCATTTCATTGTTGACAGAAAATAATGATCCGGATCAAAACACCATCATGCAGTGTTTGAATAGACATCTTTGTCGATGTGGCACGCACACGCGCATTATTAAAGCGACGCAACGAGCAATTCATGAATTAAAGAAAATAAACTAAATGAATACACAAACGTTACCCCTTGGCATTCGAAACAATCCATTACT
>DITR01000115.1:0-4040 GCA_002422175.1 Alcaligenaceae bacterium UBA6179 | reverse complement strand
CTGCGATCGGCATGTCGTTTTGCACATTTTATGTTTAATGAGGCAGCAGCCCATTATTTAGAGGTTCCAAGTGATTCAATTCAAACGCATTCGGGTGTTTTTTCTAGTGCGCTAACTCAAAAGACATGCACATACTGGAGTCTGGCTGACAAGGTCAACTTGAATCAAGCCGTTCAAACGGTTGATTCGCCACCGTTACAAACTAAATATGTTGGCAAAAGTTCATTTAGAACAGACCTCATCCAAAAATTATCTGGTAACGCTTTTATACAAGATATCAGTTTAAAAAACATGATTCATGGGCGTGTCATACGTGGCCAAATAGGTGAATCAAAACTCATTAAAATTGATCGCGCTCAAATTGAACGCATAGAGGGTATTGATCAAGTTATACACTCTGGTCATTTTGTAGCAATCTTAGGGCGTGACGAAGCTAAACTTGTCAAGGCATTAATCAAAGCACGCCACTTCGTCGAATTTGAAGCTGCAAATTTACCCGTGCATCCTGACATAGAAACCCTGTTAACAGCCATGCCTGCAGAGTCTTCTATTGTGTTTGATGAAGGTGCCTCAACGCAAACTCAACTCTCACATCAAGCCCGTTTTTCTCGCCCCTATATTGCCCATGCCTCTATAGGGCCTGCATGCGCATTAGCCACCATGCAAGAAGGCCAGTTAACGGTTTGGTCACATTCCCAAGGCATTTACCCGCTTAAAGCGCAGTTAGCCCAAGCTTTTAAATTAGACGAGTCGGCTGTTGAAGTGATACATGCACCCGGCTCGGGTTGCTATGGTCACAATGGGGCTGATGATGTCGCTTTTGATGCTGCATTCATAGCCATTCAGTCTGGTCATAGCGTTCGCATTCAATGGATGCGTGAAGACGACATGACCGCTTCACCATTTGGCTCTGCCGGCTTGATTGAAATTAATGCAGGTGTTGACGCAGACAATAAAATTTCTAGCTGGAATGTTGATATCTGGAGCCATTCCCATTTAAATAGGCCCGGATCTGTTCCCGGTGTCAATCTGTTAGGGGCATGGCAAATTGAGGATGCTTGGCCAAGGCCCATCAGTCAAGACCTGCCTTTACCCAATGGGGGTGGGCATCGTAACGCAGTTGCAATTTATGATTTGGTTCAACAGAAAATTAATTATCACTTTATAGAAAAGTCACCTGTTAGAACGTCTGCGCTGAGAAGCTTAGGTAGCTATCTAAACATCTTTGCAATTGAATCGTTTATGAATGAGCTGGCTGAAAAATCAGGCATAGACCCCATTGAATTCAGACTAAATCATTTAAAAGATCAACGCGCCATCGCTGTCATAAAGAAAGTTGTTCAAGCTTCGAATTATTACAGCCAATCATTAGTTGAGGGAATTCAAGGCTTAGGCATTGGATTTGGTCGTTATAAAAATACCGCAGGTTATTGTGCAGTCATTGCTTTAATTCGCGTGACAGAAAAAATTCAGGTTGAAAAAATTTGGGCTGCAGTCGATGTTGGTTTAGTTGTTAACCCAGACGGTTTAAAAAACCAGATTGAGGGTGGCATCATACAAGCCATTAGCTGGACCCTAAAAGAGCACGTTAAATGGGATGATACGGGTTTAACAACTTACGATTGGGAGACCTACCCAATTTTAAATTTTGATGAAGTTCCAGAGATTGAACTACATTTAATTGAACAACCTGATCAAGCGAGCCTTGGTGCAGGAGAGATCGCTGCCGGACCTGTACCTGCTGCAATCGGAAATGCCTTGGCTCATGCTATTGGAATACGCGCAAGACATCTTCCATTAAGCCCAGACCGTTTAACTCAGCTCATTATGAATACCTAATTGGAACCATAAACCAGTGTTATACGAGTCATTAAATCGCATTCACGTTGGGGTAAATTCTGCCGTATTTTTTATTAATATATTGGCCAAAATTTCGAACAAATACAGAGCGGCTTTAAGGGCTCATCTTCTTAAAGTTGAAGCGACTTCAAAAATAACTCATCGGCTTTAGTGAGCCACCCCTGATCTCTTGCCTGCAAAATAAGGTCAGGGCGAACTCGTGCCGTTAACGCCAAAGACTGCTGCCGTCTCCAGTTAGCAATATTGGCATGATGACCTGACAGCAACACCTCAGGCACTGCAACGCCGTCTAATACTTCAGGACGCGTGTAATGCGGTGCATCAAGCAAGCCAGACAAAGTAGACTGAAATGAATCTTGACTTGAGGACTCATGGTGACCCAATACGCCGGGTATTAATCGAACGGCCGCATCAATCATGGCCACAGCTGCGGGTTCACCACCAGACAAAACAAAATCGCCTAAAGACCATTGGTCATCAACGGCTTGGTCAATTAATCGTTGATCAACCCCTTCGTAGCGCCCACAAATGAAGATAGCCCCTGGCGATGTTGCCAACTGCTGAGCGCAAGCTTGATCAAAACGTCGCCCAGCGGGTGACAATAAAATAACAGGCGCTGGAGCATGTCTTTGGTGCTGAGTATATTCAATTGCTTTTAACAAGGGCTCAACCATCATAACCATGCCGGGTCCACCACCATAAGGACGGTCGTCAACAGTGCGATGTTGATCAACAGCAAAAGATCTGGGATTACATGTGTGTAATGACCATAAATTTTGATTATGTGCCCGACCGCTGACCCCAGCATCTTGTAAAAACATAAACGCTTCAGGGAATAGCGTAATGACGTCAATGCGCATGGCGTAATCGCTTAATAAACTTAAAACGCTTAAGAAACTTTAGAAGTCTAGTGACCAATTCGTGTGAATAGTGCGGGCTTTAATATCAACTGCTGTGACGTGAGCGGCTACGAAAGGTATAAGCGTGGTGATCACATGACCTTTTGTATCAAGCATGTCAACCCACTGCCCTTGGGCATCTTGCATTTGTTGACGCACTGATAAAATGGCGTGGGCTGCATGATCAAGCACTTCATCAACCACACCCATTTTTGTCGTGATTGAACCTACGGGTGACGGTTCGAGCGTATCAGTAAAGACATCACACCCGATTAAATCGACCCAATAATATTCGTCTTGTTCTGTTTGCGGAAAATCAGCCCGCGATACCCAAATACGCTGACCTTTTAACGCCTCAGCCTGATTGCGATCAAGACCTGGATCAAATGTCACAACGATTGAGCCACTATGCGACTTAGCTGATTTAACTTTGTAAAAAACGAAATTTGGGCTTGCTAAAGAAACTAACCACCAGCGTTTGGATGTTAGTAGCGTGTCAGCCGTAGGTGAAAACGCCTGAACTTTAATTGACCCATTGAGGCCATAAGCGTTTAAAACCCGACCAACCTCTATGAGATCGTCGGGAGTTGTATTGCTTTGGCTATCAACTGAGCTATTGAGTGGTTTATTAAGCATTAATCAAACGCACTGAGTTTTTTGCACTTGATCTTATTTGCTTAAGCCAGTCACTTAGGCTAATTATGAGGAACGAAAAAATTTCGCCCACATAATTGAAGCCATAGCGTTAAGCCGCAGCGACCTTGGCTGAATGCTCTTTGACCAAACGAGCAACAGATGGCGAAAGCTGAGCACCCAGACTGGTCCAGTGATGAACGCGGTCAAGCGCAATGCGTAAACGCTCATCGCTTTCGTTTGCAACGGGGTTGTAAAAACCCACGCGCTCGATAAAGCGACCATCACGCGACTTGCGGCTGTCAGTGACTGTCAGGTGATAGAACGGGCGCTTCTTGGCACCACCACGAGAAAGACGAATTGTTACCATATTCCCTTAATTCCTGAAAATGAGTCGGGATTTGCGGCCAAATTTCCGCCGTATCCACGCCAGTACCCGGCACCACGGCCGCAAAGGTGGCGTATCATACGGAACTTCAGCGGGTTTTAAAAGCCCCCTCCGGCCGAAATTTGCAGCGCTGCTAACAACTTACCGGAACGGGAAGCCACCGCCAGAGCCGCCAGGAGGCATCATGCCACCGAGGCCGCGCATCATCTTCTCCATGCCTCCGCCCTTCATCTTTTTCATCATCTTCTGCATCTGCTTGT
>DITR01000171.1 GCA_002422175.1 Alcaligenaceae bacterium UBA6179 | reverse complement strand
TACAACGAACAAGACTGGTTTCCGGTTTTTACCGTTGAGCGCATTACGATGCGACGCAACCCTATTTATCACACCACTTACACGGGCAAACCCCCTGATGAGCCAGCCGTTCTGGGCCTCGCTTTAAATGAAGTATTTGTGCCCATATTACGCCGTCAATTGCCCGAAATTGTTGACTTCTACTTGCCCCCTGAAGGGTGTAGCTATCGCATGGCAGTGGTGTCGATTCGCAAGCAATACCCCGGACACGCGAAACGTGTGATGTTCGGGTTATGGAGCATCTTGCGACAATTTATGTACACCAAATTTATTGTGGTGGTCGATGCAGACATTGATCCACGTCAATGGAAAGAAGTCATCTGGGCTATCACCACCCGAATGGACCCTGTACGCGACACCGTTTTAGTTGATAACACCCCAATTGATTACCTAGATTTTGCGTCTCCGGTTTCAGGTTTAGGCGGAAAAATGGGGCTTGATGCGACCAACAAATGGCCTGGTGAAACACAGCGTGAATGGGGCACACCCATTGAAATGACACCCGCAGTTAAAGCACGCATTGACAGTATTTGGCAGTCTTTAGGGCTATAAACTTAGGGGCTTTAAAGATTAAGGGTTGTAAGCATGAATGGCTTTAAGCATTAAGGCCATCAGGTCTACGCCACAGCATATAGATAAAAAAAGGTGCGCCCACCAACGAAGTGATCACACCAACTGGCAACTCTGCCGGTTGGACGATTACCCGACACAATAAATCAGCCAGTAAAACCGCCATGGCCCCCAAGCATGCTGCGGCTGGCAGCAAGCCACGATGATCGGTGCCCATGCGTAGCCTTAATATGTTGGGCACAACCAAACCCACAAAGCTAATGACCCCCGTTAATGCAACCACAGGTGCGACTAACAACGCTGTCATCACAATCAATTGTGTGCGGAATCGATCAACATGAAGCCCAACATGACGCGCTTGATGCGAACCCAACAACAAAACATTTAGCGATTGAGATTGACGTTGCAACCCAACCAAAACCAATAGCACCAAAAAACCCACGGCCAACACGGGCTCTAACTGTGCGCGAGCTAGACTGCCCAGTGACCAAAAAACAATGCTGCGTAACGTCTGGTCATCGCTCAGACTCATCAGTAAGCTGACCAAGCTGATAACCAAGGCGTTTATGGCTACACCAGCCAGCAACAACTGCGATGGCATTGCGTTGCGTTTAGCAACCCACCAAGCTAACCATGACGCAGCCAAAGCCCCAAACCATGCCGACAAACTGGTGACAGCAAAACTATTAAAACCCAACCAAAGTGCGAGTACGGCACCCATTGAGGCACCAGCCGATACCCCTACTAAACCTGGCTCAGCCAAAGGGTTACGGAACAAGGTTTGCATCACCACCCCACCCACTGCTAGCGCTGCCCCTGCAATCATGGCCAATAAGGTACGAGGTAGGCGTAACTCAAAAATAATGAGGGCTGATTGTGAAGGCCCAGAGTCGGTACGGCTAAAGAGATTAAAAAATTGATTATCTGATAATGAAGCCGCGCCCACAAACAAACTAGCGATCGCCAAAAGACAAAGCGCCAATACGGCGCTTGAGAAAACAAGTCGTCGATGACGTTTAGCGCTGAGACTGATCACGGGTGGTGGCCCGAAGTACCGCGCGCCAAGCACCTATAGAACCCAGCAAGAGCCCTGCAATACGTAACAGGCGAGATTTGCGACCTAACAATAGCGACGATAAACTGGCTGCCACATAGGGGTATTCGCTCAGTAAATTTACACCGCGATTTAAAAAACCAGCGGGTTGAGCAAACGAGGTGCTTGACAACCAATGGCCCACAATCGTCGAGGGTCGACATGCATCAGCCAGACGACAAGCAGTTTGCGATACAGCGTCGCGATCAAGAGCGGCTTGCAACCTTAAACGTTCGATGCGAATGGTTCGATCAATCGTGCGAGGTGTCGGGTTATCGTTCATCGGCTTTTGTCGGTATAACAGAGGAAGATGAGTTTGACTTTAAAGGTGATTCAGTATCAACATCAGGCGACTCAGATTGAACCATGCTGGCAAATATTTGTGCGTCGCGCCGCAGTTCTTCGACTGTCGCGTTAAAAGCGTGCTGATAACGCGTCACACTTGACTTCGCACGCAATAACATCACCAAGCCAACTAAGCCATAGCCCAGCCCAAGCAACCCTAGCGCCCATAAACGGTAGGGTGTTTCCCAAAAAAAGGCAACGAACAAGATCGTCAAAACAACAGCGCTCAGTAACAAAAATATAGCTGCGACTGCGGCTTGCGTAAATAAACGCAAACCGCGATCTTTTTCTTGAGCCAGCTCAAGCCCAAAAAGCTCAACTCGATTCTGAACAAGCTGAACGAGCGCGGCTAAGAGTGCCGAAGCAGACTGACGTAACGTCATGTGGCTTGTATTAGTTGTTAACGGCGTGAAATTAAAACGCCTAACAATAAACCAACGACGCCTGCAACGCTGACCGCTTGCCATGGGTTATCGTGAACGTAATCGTCGGTCGCACGCACAGCGCGACGACCTTGTTCAAGCATGGCATCTTGCGCATCATGCAATGTTTCACGGGTGTTACGCAACGAGGTCATTGCGCGTTCGCGCAACTCGGCTGCTTGCTCACCTGAAGCGTTAGCCGCATCACGCAGTAAACTTTCAACATGATCAAGCGTTGACTTAACCGAATGAATTAATTTGCTTTGAGTTTCGGCTGGGGCTTGGGTAGATTCTTGATTACGCATAATAAACTCCTCCATTAAAAATCACTTAACATTTACATATTAGCAGTTGTTAAAGATGAGTGTAAACCCTTAATTTTTAATCAGCCAAGCAATCACCGCATTTTCAAATTCTCTCGCTCTATAAGCCTGATCGTCATTAACCATACTAACCATAATATAGCGCTTACCTGAATTACCCAGCACATAGCCAGCGGCCGCTCTCACATCTCGCAATGCACCTGTTTTCATATGTGCTCGTAAACGCGTTTGGGGTGATTTAAGTCGGTTTCGCATGGTGCCATCATTTCCCAACAACGCCAATGAAGACAGATATTCAGGCATAACTGGGGAATCCCATGCCTGTTGCATCATGGTGGCTAAACCGTTGGCAGAGACTGCTGTGTCGCGCGCAAGACCTGAGCCATTTTCAATGGCAAGCCCCGAGACATCAACCCCTTGCTTTTGTAGTTGCTGGGTCACCCACTGGGCACTACCCGCGACCGTTGCGGGGCGTTGACCCGCCTCGGCACCCATTGTTAAGAGCAGTACCCTCGTCATCACATTATTACTACTCTTGTTAATAAAACGAATCACCTCAGAAAGTGGCGGCGAGTCATGTGCAGCAATAGGAACTGCAGTGGGGGGAATTGCACCGCTGATCACTTGCCCTGTCATCTCACCACCCACTTCTTTCCACATACTACGCAGTACGCGAGCGGCGAATTCTTCTTGCGTAAAAGCTAAACGATAAATATCAAACTCACCGCAAGCACCCTGGGCTTTACCGTTAATTCGAAATCGCGTTTCGTTATTCATTGTGATCATGTCGGCACCAACTTGTGGGCTGGTTGAACACTTGCCGGGTAGCCACTGAACTTTACTGTCAACATCAATTTCGGCGACCGGTGGGTCAACAAATGCGCGCCATTTGTCTGTTTGCAAGTCTGGGCTTAGCACCACACGAACCGCACCAAAACCCACCATAAACACATCAGGGCTGGCGTTATAAGGCCGATCGCCTTTACCATCGAAAGCTGACGGGTCAATGGCTACATCAGCAAAGCGCGAGCGATCAACCACAATATCTGGAATTTGCTTGATGCCACGCAGACGAAGCTCACGCATTAAGCGCCACAGATCTTCAAGCAAAAAAAGTGGGTCTCCTGATGGACGCAAATACACGGGGCCGTTGAGCACACCCTGCTCATTGACTTTAGAATTGGCGTCAATCAAGAATGCCGTATTCCAAACATAATTAGGGCCTAGGCTTGATATCGCTGCCCAAGTTGTCACCAATTTCATGACTGAGGCTGGGTTTCGTGGTTGATTGGGCGCCTGCTCAAACATACGGCTACCATCAACGTCTTGTACAACTAATGACAGGGTGCTGTCAGGCAAGCCTGTTGCAGCCCAGGCTTTGGCCAACTCAGGCGGCAATGCGGCCATAGCCGGCGATTTAACCGCTTGCGCAGGGCGGGGTTTTGTTTGTGACACAGCACGTGGTTTTTGCGTTGTATTGGTGGGGTTGGCATAACTGGTTGAATGGCTCAAAGAAAGCGCGCACATAAAGGCTGCGCTAAGTAAGTAAAGACCAAATCGGTTCATAAGCGTTAGACCACTGATTTTTTTAAATTCAAATAATAGAGTTGTAAAACTTAAATTAACACTGCGATAGAACCGAGCATTCATAATTGCCTTTCGTTTACCTAAGGGTGAGTGATGGCTTTAATAGTTAGATTGTCTTTAATTAAATGAAGAAACAAACAATCAATAAGCATAACGAATTTAACGGGTTTTAAATATAAAAAAGCCAGCTAACCGCATAAAATACGAACATCAAAACCTTTTTAACGATTTTCACCTATTTTGAACACAACCCCCGCACCACTAAACTTGATTGATTTTGATTATGTTTTACCGACAGAACTCATCGCTCAGTTCCCACAAAGCACCCGTAGCGCCAGCCGACTTTTACATGTTGATCAAAATGGGCAGCATATTGACAGATCGTTTATTGACTTAATTGAGCTGTTAAAACCAAACGATTTGTTGGTTTTTAATAATACGCGTGTCATTAAAGCCCGCCTGTACGGCCATAAAACCACGGGCGGTGCCATTGAAGTTTTAATTGAACGCGTTACCGGCTTAAAGACTGCCTTAGCTCACATTAAGGCCAGCAAATCCCCCCCCGTTGGTACCGAATTAATTCTAGCGAATGCTGTAACTGTTCGTGTCATGGGGCGTTTGGCTGATTTATATGATTTGTCATTTGAGCAACCTGTATTAGACGTCTTAGATCAATACGGCGAGGTACCTTTGCCACCTTACATACAGCACAGCGCTGACGACACTGACGCGCAGCGATATCAAACCGTCTACGCCAAAATACCTGGCGCGGTTGCAGCGCCCACAGCAGGTTTACATTTTGACGAACACCTGTTGGCGCGTATACAAGCGCACGGCGTTCAAAGTTGTTTTGTCACCTTACATGTTGGGGCAGGCACTTTTCAACCTGTGCGCGACAATGATCTTTCAAAACATATTATGCATAGCGAGTGGTATACCCTTCCACCTGAAACAGTCGAGGCTGTTAACAAAACCCGACAATTGGGTGGGCGTGTGGTTGCTGTGGGCACCACTAGCGTACGTGCATTGGAATCTTCTGCCAAAGCCCATGGCGGAAATCTGAATGCTAACAGTGGTGATACACAACTTTTTATTCAACCCGGTTTTGAGTGGCAAGTGGTTGATGCAATGGTGACCAACTTTCACTTACCGCAATCAACCTTACTTATGTTAGTGTCAGCATTTATTGGCCTAGACACTATGAAAGCCGCTTACGCTCATGCCATTCAACAACGTTATCGATTTTTTAGCTATGGCGATGCCATGTTTTTAGAAAAAGGCCTCAGCCATGAAATTTGAAGTACTTGCTCAACAGGGTCATGCCCGTAGAGGTCAACTGACCTTAAATCATGGTGTTGTGAACACCCCTGTCTTTATGCCCGTAGGCACTTACGGTAGCGTTAAGGCCATGCTACCCCATGAACTTGAAGAAATTGGGGCTCAAATTGTGCTGGGTAACACCTTTCACCTTTGGTTGCGCCCTGGCACTTCAATCATTGAAAATCATGATGGCTTGCATGGTTTTATGGGGTGGCAAAAACCCATTTTGACTGACTCAGGTGGGTTTCAGGTTTTTAGCCTGCAAGGCATGCGCAAAATTACCGAAGAAGGCGTCACCTTTGCGTCGCCAATTAATGGTGACAGACTATTTTTAACGCCCGAAGAATCGATGCGTATTCAAACAGCTTTAAATTCCGACATTGTGATGGTGTTTGACGAGTGCACACCGTTTGAAATTAAAGGTCGTCCCGCCACCCGCGATGAAGCCTCAATCTCAATGCAGATGTCATTGCGTTGGGCTAAACGCTCAAAACAAGCGTTTAACGCATTGCAAAACCAAAACACTTTATTTGGCATTGTGCAAGGTGGTATGTTTGAAGACTTGCGAGATGAATCATTAGCCGGCTTGGTTGACCTAGGTTTTCATGGCTATGCTATTGGCGGGTTGTCAGTGGGTGAACCCAAAGCCGATATGAATCGCATTTTGGCCCATCTCGGTCCTAAAATGCCCCCAAACGCCCCGCGTTATTTAATGGGTGTAGGCACGCCTGAAGACTTGGTGAATGGGGTCAGTCATGGCATTGATATGTTTGACTGCGTTATGCCCAC
>DITR01000155.1 GCA_002422175.1 Alcaligenaceae bacterium UBA6179 | reverse complement strand
TCTTTTTCAATATATTTACGGTATTCATCAAGGGTCGTGGCCCCAATGCAATGTAACTCGCCACGCGCCAAGGCTGGTTTGAGCATGTTGCCAGCGTCCATGGCGCCTTCAGCCTTACCCGCACCCACCATGGTGTGAATTTCATCAATAAATAGCAACGTACCACCATCATCTTGCGACAGCTCTTTAAGAACTGATTTGAGGCGCTCTTCAAACTCGCCACGATACTTAGCCCCAGCCAATAAGCTGGCCATATCGAGAGAAAGCAAGCGTTTACCGCGCAACGTTTCAGGCACTTCGTCATTAACAATGCGTTGTGCCAAACCTTCGACAATGGCAGTTTTGCCAACACCTGGCTCACCAATGAGTACAGGGTTATTTTTAGTACGGCGCTGCAAAATTTGAATAGCCCGTCGAATTTCATCGTCACGGCCGATGACAGGGTCGAGTTTGCCACTGCGGGCAAGCTCAGTCATGTCGGTGGTGTATTTATTTAAGGCTTCACGATTAGACTCACCCTCTTGGTCGTTAACGCTTGCACCACCTCTGACTGCGTCAACCGCGGCTTCAAGTGATTTCTTTTGCAAACCTGCATCACGTAATATGCGACCCGTTTCACCTTTATCATCTGCCAATGACAATAAAAAAAGCTCGGTTGGAATATAAGCATCACCACGCTTACTGGCCTCTTTGTCAGTACGCGTAAAGACCGCCTGTAAGTCGCGACTAACCTGAATGTTGCCCTCTGAACCCTGCACCTGAGGCAAGTTTTTAATGGCCGTCTCTAGCGCTGTTTGCACACGATTTACCGCCACACCTGCACGCGCCAATAAACTACCTGCCCCACTGTCAGCATCTGCCAATAGTGCCGACAAAACGTGAGCGGGCTCAATATAAGCGTTGTCGTGCCGACCCGCTAAACTTTGTGCATCGGCGAGCGCTTGTTGAAATTTTGTTGTGAGTTTGTCAAATCGCATAATTAAGATTCCTTAAGTATCAGCCGACTCAGTCGGGCGATGTGAAATATAATGCTATCTAAAGTTAGTTTAGATCTTGTTAAACATCATGTAGGGGCAAATCTTTAAATTTCAACGGTATGAATCAAATTTTCGGCCACCATAAATTGCCACCATGCATTTACGAATGATTTGCATTTGATAAAATTTAGACGAACTTGAGCGAACTTGGGCGAATGATCGTTCTTTAAGGCCCTTTGCTGACTAAACCATTACCTGGCTAAACCACTACAATTAACCCTTAATTTAAAAAAACAAGCATTTAACGATGACCCTTTAACCAAATACCCAACATATTCGTGACTTTAAAACACATTACCGTTCCTCCTGAAGCAATGCACTGTTCAACGTGCATGATGGGAAACGTTTGCCTGCCCACTGGCATGCCTAGCGCTGAAGTTGAGCGGCTTGATGATCTTGTTAAAGAGCGTATTCGAATACCTAAGGGTGAAAGGTTATTTTCAAAAGGTCAAAATTTAGACGCTCTTTATGGTCTTCGGCTGGGGGCCCTCAAAACCCAACTCGAAGATGCCATGGGTGATGTTCAGGTAACAGGCTTTTTTTTACCTGGTGAAATTGTGGGTCTCGACGGTATGTTTGATGGTGTGCACGAATCGAATGCGATCGCCCTGGAAGACTCTGAGGTGTGCGTGGTACGAATCGCTGATATTGACCGAATTGGTATGTACATACCTACTTTACAACTTCAAATCAGACGATTATTGAGCAAAGAGATTTCTCGCTCGCATCAAGTCATGGCGGCGTTAGGGTCAATGAGTTCCGAGCAACGATTGGCATCATTTTTATTGAACCTTTCACAACGACTCAGCGCATTAGGCTATTCGTCTACCGAATTTGTTATGCGCATGAGCCGTGAAGAAATTGGCAATTATTTAGGCTTAACGATTGAAACGATTAGCCGACTTTTTTCGCGCTTTGCCCGCGAAGGCCTAATCAAAATTCACCAACGTGAAGTTCGCATTCTAGATTTGCAGGCTATTAAAGAACTGGCTGGCCAACCTTGTAACAATTAGATCTAAAGCTTTTTTAAAACAAGGCTTTTTTAGTTCTCTGTTACCTCAGGCTCTGGGCTCATGACAATTGATAATGTGCTTGAAAGCCCAGCCATCACCCAAAACAAAAAGAAACCGATGGCATAAAGCCACTCTCGTGCGGGGCGAATATAACCAAATATTGCCACATCAAGCGGGTCAATAAACGCAAACACGATGGCACTGGCAACACCAGCTATTAGAAAAGAGGGCCAAAGAATAACCATGATTTGACGACTTGAAAGCATTTTTTTGCCTTTTAGTATGATTATTTTGAAACGCTAGCCGGGTTAGCGACATGATTAGCATTCGCCTTAATATCTTTTTTCTCAACCACCAAACCACGTTTAACACCGCCATCGTAAATCGGTTGATCCGTAAAATGCTGCAAAGCAAGCACGATGGTGATGATGCAACCCACCATCGCAACAGCAGGGCCCAACATTAATAACCAAGGCCAACGGTCGCGCCACCACACTTGAGTGATTTGAGATGGGTTAATTTGAGGTTGAGACATGTCTTGTCACCTTTATTTTGGAAATATAAAGCTCGAGGCTTCACGCACTTCAGTCAATACCGCACCGTTTGGCGCAGTTGANNGGCACTTCAATATGATCAGCTGGGTCTTGCCCACTACTGCCCACCAAGACAGTCATGGGCGATTGACCTTGCACTTGAATCGATAACACTAAAGGCGTTTCAGAGGCATTAATGAGTTGGAAGCGGTAGACGTTTTCAGCCAAGCCCCCCGCCACTTCTCGACCCAGCATACCGCGATCGCGAATGACATCAACACGCAAGGTTTCACGCGTAGCTAAAGCCCCGAAAAATATTGATACGATGAGGATCATCAACGCACTGTAAATCATGATGCGCGGTCGAAATAATCGAGCCATAACAGCTTTAGCATCAAGGTTTTGCAAAATGCCGTGCTCAGACGTGTAACGAATCAACCCCTTGGGGTATTCGAGTTTACTCATCACTTGATTACAAGCATCTATACACGCGCCACAACCAATGCACATATA
>DITR01000101.1 GCA_002422175.1 Alcaligenaceae bacterium UBA6179 | reverse complement strand
GGTAGGTCGCCGGCAGCGGCCAACCCTGCGACACCAGCCCCTGAGCCCACAATCATCGACACACGCAGCTCTGGCTCTTTATCAAGTTTCTTGATATTGAAAATGAAGCCTGGGCTCTCGGAAGAAGTAATGCGTAGCCAAGGATGCTGCTTCTTTGAGATCTCTTCAAGAGCCGAACCTAAAACATAAGACCCTGTTCCGAACGGAGCAGTGATCAGACTCACCTTTACCTCTTCTTTCGCCACTGCGTTGGAAGCGATAAAAGTAGACCCAATGATGGTTACCGCCGCGCAAGTTTGAATGGTTTTAAGTAAAAAATTATTGGTTTTTTTCATAATAGTCTCCTCTTATTAACAAACAACATGTCTGTTATTTAATTATTAGTATCTTAAAAACTTATCCAAGTTTGCAGGCTCACTACAAACTCAGACCCATGCTCTAAGCTGGATGAAACTTGGGAATGCCTGCCTCATCAGATATGCTTTCGAAATGTACGGCTACTCTCATACCGATCCGAATGTCTTCTGGGCTGCAATCAGTAACCTGTGCATACATGCGTACACCATCGTCTAAATCAATAAGACACAATAGAACAGGTAAATCTTTCTGCCAACCTAAATAATTCATGGCAACTGTGCGTGATATCGTAAATGAATACACAGTACCTGTCGGCTTCGCGTCAGTCCATACGAGTTCACGACTGCCACATTCAATACACCATGGCTTGGGGAAAAAATTGAATGTTTTACATCGCTGACACTGTTGCAATACCAGTTTATTGTTTTTGGCTGCTGTCCAAAACGGACGCGTCATGTCATAGATAAAGGGTTGCGGTTTATTAACAATATCGTCCACGATTCAGGGCTCCGTTCCAAAAATGAGAGAAATACAACTACGGCCTGGACGCCCATAAGGGATGCCACCGAATCCACAGGATGCACCAATTTTGACATTTTTGATCTGCCGTGCACCGGCCTCGCCACGCAATTGCGTCACAGCTTCGACCAACGGCATAAAGCCACCATTCGCACCACCGGGTTGCCCCCCCGAAAGTTGGCCTCCATCAGTCGAGAGTGGAAAGTCGCCATCGAAACGTAAATCATGTTCCTCAACGAAACGACCCCCATGACCTTTTTTACAAAAACCATAATCTTCAATCGTCATCATTGACACAAATGGATAGTCGTCATATGGCTGTAAGAATTGAATATCCTTATGCTTGACACCAGCCATCGCCATAGCCTGCGGCGCCGCTTGAGAAAACCCAGTAGTCGTGATGTCTGGTAAGTTACGTGAGCCGTGATAATAATTATTCGACTCACCAAAACCGCGCATAAAAACAGGTTTATCAGTTATGGTTTGAGCTAACTTGGCCGATGTCACGATGTATGCCAGACCACCATTTACGATAGGCACGCAATCAAGCAAGCGTATGGGGTCAGATAGCATTCTCGATGAAAGATATTCTTCTAACGTAAACGGCGTACGATAAATGGCGCCAGGATTTAGCGAGGCATGAAAGCGGTTGGTAACGGCAATCTTACCTAACTGTTCGTAAGTCAAATCGAACTCGTGCATATAGCGGGAAAGCACCTGCGCAAACTGAGCCGTCGCACCCATGACACCAAACGGTCCCTGAAAATCCCAGAACACCCCACGCGTTCGTTCAGGCGACAAAGGTAGTCCCGGTGCAACCGATGGTATGTTCAATGGAGTATCTGCTCCGACCACTAACACACGGTCAACGACACCTGCTTGGATCATCGCTGCAGCACGAATCAACATTGACGATGCAGACGCACCACCCTGATCTCCACGGATCAGCACTTGTGGGCTAATACCTAAGTTTTCCGCAGTCGCTGCAGACCAATTTACGGTGTGCGCAACTTCTGCGTGTGACACACCAAGGCCTTGACCATCAAAGTCGTTCTTAGACATACCCGCCTGCTGCAAAGCGAGCTCTGCAGCCCAGGCAATATACTGATCCACGTTTAGAAGCGGTTCACCCGGTTTTGCTCGACTAAACGGTGTTCGCCCGCAACCAACAATAGCAACTTGACCTCGCATGACAATTTCCTTGTAACGAATCTGCTCTGTAATTTTTCAACACACTCGACTAGATTCATGCATTAAAGGCGTGTGTTAAAGTAATTCTTCGATTTTGAATCTTGAATATCTTTGCGTCTACTTTTTAAAAAGAATGCTCATTATTGATTTCATGAATAATAGCGTCACCGGACATATGTAAATGCTGTCATATTCTTTTCTGAATCCCTAACGCCATGAACCTTCACTCGTTAGACTTAAACCTGCTACTTGTATTTGATGCGATTTATAATGAGCGCAGCATTTCTAAAGCTGCGCTCAAGCTTCACCTTTCTCAGCCAGCTGTAAGCAATGCCTTGGCACGACTCCGCGATCGATTGGAAGACCCTCTGTTTGAGCGGAATTCTCAAGGCATGCTACCTACCCCCCGCGCGAAGGTTCTGGTGGAACCGATCCGCCGCGCACTAGACATTCTTGAGCGAGGCCTGCGTCGAGATGAATCTTTCGATTATTCGCACTCTGACCGTGAGTTCTGTATTGCTGTAGAAGATTATGGTGAAACCGTCATACTGCCGCGCTTTATCGACTGGCTCGCAAAATCGGCTCCACAGGTTCGCATCAACATTCGCCCAGAACCAAGTTCTCATCTCGAAAGTGAGTTACGTGACGGCTCGGTAGACTTGGCGCTTGACTACTTCACATTACAAAATACAGGTTTTGAAAATCAATGCCTAATGATCGAGAGCTTACTGAGCATGTCTCGTAAAGATCATCCTGATATCGGCGAACTATTGAGCCTAGAAACCTATCTCAAGTTAAGGCACATAGCATTAACGCCACGTCGAAGAACGGCACCCATAATAGATCTGGCACTTTCAAAGCGGGGCATGAAACGAACAATCTCTGTCACGGCACCGCATTTCCAATCGATGCCTATTATGGTTCAAACATCTGACATGATCTGTACATTGCCACGACGTATGGCAAACCTTTATGCAGATAATTTTCATCTCAAAGTTTATGCAGTGCCATTGCGCGTCCCAAAATTTCCGGTTTACCTGATTTGGCATAAATCACTCGAAGAAGATGCGGGCCATCGATGGTTACGAAATCATCTTATAGAGTTTTCTCAGCGTCTCTAAAAATCTTCACCCCTCTTAAGGCTTTTAACAGGTGCTTTTTTTCATATCTTTGGCCAGTTATCGAAGCCTCGATTAAGCCTTCATCACCTTCAAATCGAACCACCCACAAAACGATTCAATTTTCTTTGTTTCAAATTACGGTAAACGTGCTCGCCTTTTATTTCGCAGAGAACACCTGGCAGTATTCAAATTATCAATAATGATATTTACTTTAATTCATTAGACGGCAAACATAGCGCTATTTATAATTTCAATTCTCTGAGTCACACCTGGAATGAAGAAAATACAATTATGTCTGACTACAAACACATAACATTTACTCAGGATGGTTCTAAAGCATTCCTGACATTCAACCGCCCAGAAGTATTGAATGCCTTAAATAACCAGTTGATTGACGAGTCACTCGATGCTTTTAGGCATATTTCATCTGACACCCGCGTACTGGTATTGCTTGGTGCCGGCGACAAATCCTTTGCTGCAGGCGCTGATCTCAATGAAATGCAGCGTCGCACAATGTGGACCGATATCGACTTCGGCTCTAGACGTGAACTGGCGAGGAATCTTGAATCGGCACCGTTCCTCACGGTCGCCGCAATAAATGGGTTTGCATTAGGGGGCGGCATGGAACTTGCCCTCGCCTGCCATCTGCGTATCGCAAGCGATAAAGCGGTTCTCGGCCTTCCGGAAACAAAGCTAGGCATTTTGCCCGCAAACGGCGGTACAGCTAGACTTACCCGCTTGATCGGACCTGGACGTGCGCTCAGACTCATCCTTCTCGGCGAACACATCAGCGCTCTGGAAGCTGAGCGTCTTGGTATTGTCAACTGGGTATTTCCTGCTGCCGAATTCAATGACCAGGTCAACGCATTAACAGATCAACTGATTAAGCTTGCACCCATTTCAACTCGTGCAGCGATTGACAGCATCATGCGTGGCGTAGACATGACCGTAGATCAGGCTATCGAAAACGAACACCGGTGGTTTCAGATCTGTTTAGCTAGCGAAGATAAACAGGAAGGTGTCAGTGCATTTCTAGAAAAACGACAGCCAACCTTTGGTAACAAGTGAAAATGACTTTGGAGACACTAACCATGCAGCAATACGATATACCTGACGAATTGGCTCTTCGCAAAGCTGCCATGAAAGATGTGCCCTTCGACTGGGAGGATGCGTTACGCCTAGACAGTCTATTAACTCCAGAAGAAGTGATGATTCGCGATTCAGCTCGATCGTATGCGCAAGAGCGGCTTATGCCACGGATTCTTCAGGCTAACCGACATGAAACTTTCGACATAGAGGTTATGAAGGAGATGGCAGAGCTGGGGTTTCTTGGTGCAACCATCGAGGGCTTCGGATGCGCGGGCGTTGGGTACGTAGGTTATGGCCTGATAGCGCGTGAATTTGAAAGGGTAGACACCAGTTTTCGTTCTGCACTAGGCGTACAAACCACACTCAGCATGACGCCAATTTATCTGTTTGGCAGTCAAGAGCAACGAGAACGTTATTTACCTGAGATGGCGCGTGCAGACAAGCTGGGTTGCTTTGGTCTGACAGAGCCTGATCATGGCTCAGATCCAGGCAGCATGATCACTCGAGCGCGCAAAGTTGATGGCGGCTACCGCCTTTCGGGTAGTAAGTCTTGGATAACCCATGCACCCATTGCAGATCTAATGATTGTTTGGGCCAAAGATGACAGCGGTCAAATCGGCGGATTCATTCTCGAACGAGGTATGAAGGGGCTTGAGACCACCAAAATTGAAGGGAAATTTTCAGTTCGGGCGTCACCTACCGGTCAAATATTGATGGATGATGTATTCGTTCCAGAATCTCAGCGCCTGCCCCATGCACATGATCTGAGTGCGCCCTTTGCATGTTTGAACAACGCACGTTTTGGAATTTGCTGGGGCGCAATGGGTGCCGCGGAATATTGCTGGCATGCTGCGCGTCAGTATGCACTGGATCGGAAGCAATTTGGTCGGCCATTAGCTGCAAACCAGCTCATTCAGAAAAAACTAGCCGACATGCAAACTGAAATAACGCTTGGCATGCATGCATGCCTGCATTTGAGCAGGCTTCGTGACAAAGGACTTGCAAGTTCGGAAATGGTGTCGCTTCTGAAACGCAACAATGCCGGCAAAGCGCTAGATATAGCACGACAGGCGCGAGACATTCATGGTGGCAACGGTATCTCTGACGAATATCACGTGATACGTCATTTACTTAATCTCGAAACGGTCAATACACTCGAAGGTACGCATGATATTCATGCGTTGATACTTGGTCGCGCCCAGACGGGCATCGCGGCTTTCAAAGGATAAATAATATGGCTCTTAGCCTACAAGACCGCAACAATGCGGTCAAACACATGATCAATCCTCGCTCGATTGCAATCATAGGTGCTTCGGCAGATTTTTCTAAGGTTAATGGTCGACCTCTCAAACACTTGCTGGAAAAGGGATACGCCGGCCGTATCTTTCCAGTCAACCCTAAATATACCGACATTGCGGGATTGACTTGTTACGAGTCGATACACACGCTGCCAGAAGCAGTTGATCTTGCTATCGTTGCCGTACCTGCCCGTGACGTAATCGCTAGTATTGAAGCACTCGGTCAGCGTGGCGTTCATTCCGCTGTAATCTTCAGCTCGGGTTTTGGCGAAATGGGCCCTGAAGGCAAGGCGCAGGAGCAAGAACTTGCAGAGCGGGCTCATGCCGCTGGCGTGGTACTTTGCGGGCCAAATTGCCTAGGCTTCGTCAACGCATTTGACAACATCTATGCAACTTTCAGTCAATATGCTGACGGCGATACTGGCGCTGGACCGATTGCATTCGTGACCCAATCTGGCGCCTTTGGCACTGCGATTGCAGCGCTGGCCCGACAGCGAGGTCTTGGTCTGGGTTACTTCATCAACACGGGTAACCAAGTTGATCTAACTTTTAGCGAGTTAATGCTAGCGGTCATTGATGACCCTCGTATTCGTGTTGCCGCCGGTTACCTTGAAGGACTCAATGATGGCGCAGCCTTAGTTCGTCTGGCAGAACGTTGCCATGAACTTGGAAAACCCTTAGTCCTTACTAAAGTCGGGCGTAAGGCTTCAGGGATGCGTGCCGCCAGTTCTCACACAGGCGCAATGGCTGTTGAAGATGTGGTGTTCGATGCCGTCATCCGCCAGTACGGTGTTCTGCGTGCACGCAATGAAGAACAAATGCTTGACATGTTAGAGGCACTAAGCCAAGATCGCGTCACAAGCGGCAACGGTCTTGGTATCATCACTCAATCAGGTGGGGCCGGCGTTATGATGGCTGACCGCGCTGAAGAGGTAAGTCTCAGCGTACCCGAGTTGGCTCAGACAACACAAATCCAGTTAGATGAAGTCATGCCATCTTTTGGCGCCGCAGGCAACCCAGTCGATGTTACAGGTCAATTTGTTGCTCACCCTGAACTGCTCAGTAAATCAGTGGTAGCCGTTATGGCTGATCCCAACATACACGTGGGCATCATTTGGTTGCAATTGATGACCGCACATGTCGATAAGCTGGTGCGTATTTTCAGCGAGATCAAAGCGCAAACAGACAAGCCTTTTTTCGTTTGTTGGGTAGCCGCTCCAATTGAGGCTGTTAAACGCTTAAACGATCTTGGTATTGTCGTTTTTGGGGCTGGAGAGCGTGCGGTCGAAGCAGTCAGCGCGCTTGTAAAATTCAATGCATTTCAAAAAAACAAACCCAAGCTCAAGGCTTTGCCTTCGACAAGTAGCGAAGAGATATCGAAAGACTTAATTGATGGTGTTCAGCAAACGGTGCAAGCTAGCCAATGGTTGAGCACCGCAGGCATACCCATGGCACCTGTTGCGCTGGCTTCTAGCGCAGAAGAAGCCGTCGCACACTGGCTGGCAGCGCAAGGTCCCGTTGCTCTAAAAATTGAATCGCCTGACATTATTCATAAAACCGAGATCGGTGGCGTACTACTTAATCTCAATGATGAAACGGCGGTGCGAAACGGCTACCAAACTCTCATGCATCGAGCTACCAGTGCACTGCCTGAAGCCAAACTTAATGGCGTACTGGTGCAGACCATGTCAAAGGGCCATATTGAGCTCGTAATCGGGGTGCAGCGTGACCCAGTTTTTGGAATAATCGTCATGGTTGGGCTCGGTGGCATATTAGTCGAAGTGCTCAAAGATGTCGTGTTCAGGCGAGCGCCATTTGATGTCGATGAAGGTATGCAAATGCTTGGGGAACTACGCATGGGATCCCTCTTGGATGGCGTGCGGGGGCAACCAGGCGTTGATCGAAAAGCAATCGCACGAATGCTTGCTGACTTGTCTGTTTGGGCCCATAAAATGCGGCCTGTGCTCTTAGAGCTCGACCTCAACCCTGTTTTGGTGGGCAACAATGGTCCCGTAGCGGTTGACTGTGTCATGGTCTTACGTGATGAGCGGTGAAGTAAAGACTAAGCCCAACACCTCCAACGAAACGCCGCAAAAAAAATTGAATATTGTCATCGTCGGTGGTGGCATCATGGGTTCAGATATTGCGGTCATATTTTTGGCTTGTGGCTGGAACGTTCATATTATGAGTCCATCACTGAATACGCGAAACACTTTACCCGCTCGTATTAATGCGGCTATAAAGAAAGTACATATTTCGTCTAAGGAATTAGGAAAACTGACAACTTATTCCAAGTTTAAAGACATAGACTGGGAAAATACCGACCTATTAATTGAAGCGGTCACAGAAGATCTCGCACTCAAACAAGCGCTCTTTCTTCAAATTGAAAAACTAGCTAGGCCAGATATGCCACTTGCCAGCAACACCTCTAACTTTCAGATTAGCGAGATCAGTAAACCCCTGAAACATAGAGCTCGGTTTCTCGGCATTCATTTTTTTATGCCGGCACATTTGGTACCGTTGGTAGAGGTAATTAGTGGCAACGATACTGACCCCAAGTTGGTAGAATCTATTTGTGCGCTCATGAAAAATATTGGTAAAGCACCTATTTGGGTTAAAAAAGATATTCCTGGTTTCGTCGGCAACCGAATTCAACACGCATTGATGCGTGAAGCCCTTTACCTAATGGAAGAAGGCGTCGTTTCAGCCAAAGACATTGATATCGCAGTGCAATTTGGTTTTGGGTTCCGATTTCTAGCGTGCGGTCCGATCATGCAAAAAGAAATGTCTGGTTGGGATACCAATTGCAAAGCTGGCAACGCACTGTATCCACATCTTAATCAAGCAACATACTTTCCTTCCGGCATGCAGAAAATGGTTGCCCAGGGTCATGTCGGCATGAAGTCTTTGCGTGGCGTCTGGGAGTGGACCGAGGAGAGTGCAGCTGCGGAGAAAAGGCGCATTGAACAATCACTTCAGAACAGTCTTAAAGTCATCAAAGACGATTTGAAAAAAATTAATGGCAGATAAATGTCTGCTTAAAAATATTTTTTTGGGTACTGATCACCGTTTATCGACAAACGGTTCATTCGAACCTATAAATGTTCAGTGAACGTTTTTTTGCTTTTTTTTCACGTTTTCTGAAAAAAATACCAAACAGGGGTTTACCCCAACTCATAAAACCGCTAGAATCATGGTCTTTGCTGAAAAAAGCAAATGAAAGCAATTTTTTAAAGCAATTACTCGAAGCAATCATGTGAAGTAATTACTCGAAGTGATTACTCGAAGTGATTTTGCAAAGCAGTGAAGTGGTTTTTTAAAATAGCAGTGGCATTAAGCGTACATCATTACACCGTACGTAGTAGTCGTTCTTTAGAAGTTTAAGCAATACATTTAAGCAACACGCACGGCACTTAGTTGCCAAGCGAGAACCAATCCCTGGTTAGTTGCATATATCGATTCCTGACCCCTTTCCTTTCGCGGCCGTTTTTTACGCCAGGCGTTCGGTTCATCCGGTCGGCACGATAAAGAGGAAAGTTATGTCATTCGATACACTCGGGCTGTCGCCCGTTGTCTTGGCGTCTGTGCGTGAAGCAGGTTTTACAGAAGCCACCCCCGTTCAAGCTCAAGCCATTCCCGCAGCATTAGCTGGGGCAGATTTAATGGTTTCAGCACAAACAGGCAGCGGCAAAACCGCCGCATTTATGTTGCCTGCCTTACACAAATTGTCACAACAACCTTCACAAGGTGGCCGTGGCGTTCAAATTTTAGTGCTCACACCTACTCGCGAACTCGCCATGCAAGTGAGCGATGCCAGCGCAGTATATGGTGCACAAAT
>DITR01000024.1:1679-3076 GCA_002422175.1 Alcaligenaceae bacterium UBA6179 | reverse complement strand
TCATACAGAAACTATTGCGAAAAGCCCGTAAAGGCGCTGAGGTGTACTTCATACCTGGCAACCACGATGAAAGCGCACGTCAATATATTGGTATGTCTTTTGGAGACATCAAAGTCGTTGAAGAAATTATTCACACAACGGTTGATGGTAAGAAGTTATGGGTTACACACGGTGATCTCTTCGATAGCATCATGCAATATGCCAAATGGCTCGCCTACGTTGGTGACAATCTGTATTCACTGATTCTCTACATCAATCGGTACTTCAATCTGATTCGTATTCGCATGGGTCTACAGTACTGGTCACTATCTCAATTTTTAAAACACCAAGTCAAGAATGCAGTGAGTTACATCGCTGATTTTGAGCGCATTATGGCGCGTGAGGCGCGAATGCGGGGGTGTGACGGTGTGGTGTGTGGCCATATTCATAAAGCCGAAATTCGTGAAATTGACGGCTTAATTTATTGCAATGATGGCGACTGGGTTGAAAGTTTGAGCGCCCTAGTGGAAACCCATGACGGAGAACTGAAGTTGGTGTTTTGGAAATCAATTATTGGCGACCCAGAACCCAGTATTGCAAATACTGGGAATGAGAATGAGGCATGAATTGACATCCCTGTCACAGATTCACTTTAGGAGGTAAAGAAATGAAAATTATGATCGTGACCGACGCATGGGAGCCACAAGTAAATGGTGTGGTGCGCACATTAAAGCAAACCAGCCATGAACTAACTGAAATGGGGCATCAAATCGACATGATTACGCCCAAGCAATTTAGAACCATTCCCTGCCCAACCTACCCCGATATCTCACTTTCCTTATTTGCCGGTAAGGCTGTCGCTCAAAAGATCAAAGCCTTTGCACCACATGCCATACATATCGCGACTGAGGGCCCACTTGGGCTGGCGGCAAGATCCTATGCGATACGTCATCAACTTCCCTTTACAACTGCTTATCACACCCGCTTTCCAGAATACGTACAAGCTCGTACTGGCATGCCCATTTCATGGACTTATGCATTTTTACGCTGGTTTCATGGGCCATCAATGGCTGTCATGGCGCCCACGATTGTCGTAAAACGAGACCTTGAGAAATTTGGCTTTACAAATGTCGTACTCTGGTCTCGAGGCGTCGATACCGATGTCTTTTGCATGCAAGAATCTCGCGTATTGAATTCTGACCACCCTATTTTCTTATATGTCGGGCGCGTCGCAGTTGAAAAAAATATTACTGCGTTTTTGGAAATCGACCTGCCTGGATCGAAGTGGGTTGTTGGCGATGGTCCTGCACTGGCAAAAATCAAAAAACAATATCCTAATGTCAATTACATGGGCGTACTCAATCAAGCGGAGCTTGCAAAGGTCTATGCTGCAGCTGATGTATTTGTCTTTCCAAGCA
>DITR01000024.1:0-1630 GCA_002422175.1 Alcaligenaceae bacterium UBA6179 | reverse complement strand
GCCCTCAAAATTCCAAGGCACGTGGCAAGAGCCCACGCAGAAGGGTTTTCATGGCGGGCATCTACTGAGCAATTTGCGATGCATCTTCAACCCGTTACCTCACCCGATGCGCCTCAAACGGCCCTAGCCTAAAAGTCTATTTATTTTGAAAAATACTTACCACATCGACCAAAACCCACATAAAGGTAACCGTGGGCTAGTGCGGGCTTGGCACGCGGCTAAAAACTCATGGCATGGTCTGGTATACGCCTTTAAAGAGGAAAGTGCATTTAGGCAAGAATTGTTTTTATTTGTTGTCTTAACGCCCGTTGCCCTGTTTCTGCCCATCTCATTACTGGAAAAAACAGCCCTCGTGTGCTCTCTAATTTTGGTGATGGTCATTGAGCTGCTCAATTCTAGTGTTGAAGCTGCCATTGATCGTATTTCGTTCGAGCACCATGATTTATCAAAGCGGGCTAAAGATTTTGGGTCGGCTGCGGTGATGTTGGCTCTTCTCATTTCAGCTTTACTTTGGCTCTCGATATGCCTCCCTCTTTTAATCAACATGTCATGAAGCCTCTTTACAGTGTGCTAACAAACTATAAAAGGTACTGCTATGTCTGGTCTGCCTAATCCATTTGGTCCATTTGATATGCTCTTTAACAATACCACCTCAGTTAAGCGCGAACCGAAATTACGCCGTTTAAAAAAAATACTCTCTAATAAAATAACAAATAAACTTTTTGGTCAGTCGTTTGCACAATGGTCACGCGCTGAGTTGCAATCTACGCCTGAACTTGATCACCCACTCACCAAATCAAAACGACCCACCTTACTGGTTTCATGGGCTAAAAGTGAAGATGAGGTAAAAGAAGCACAACGTCTTCGATTTAAGGTCTTCGCTGAAGAGATGGGTGCTGACCTGCCTAACTATGCCGATGGACTAGATGTCGATGAGTTTGATGCGCACTGTGACCATTTGATTATTCGAGACAAGGATACGCTTCGCGTTGTCGGAACGTATCGTGTGTTGCCGCCCCACAAAGCACAAGAAATTGGAAAGCTGTACTCTGATTCCGAGTTTGATCTGTCAAGACTCGATCACCTCAGACCTAGAATGGTTGAAGTGGGGCGATCATGCGTTCATCAAGATTACCGCTCTGGGTTGGTTATTATGGCTTTATGGAGCGGCTTAGCCGAATACATGCTCAAAAATGACTATGAAATTATGTTGGGCTGCGCCAGTATTCCCATGTCAGACGGTGGGCACTTTGCCGCTAGCTTTTATAACAGCTTAAGCAACGATGACATGGCACCGATTGAAAATCATTGCTTTCCAAAAGTGCCCTTACCCCTTTCTCGACTCAATAGGGGCCTGGTTGTGGCGGCACCCCCTTTAATTAAAGGCTACCTCAATCTAGGCGCTAAAATTTGCAGTGCCCCCGCCTGGGATCCCGACTTCAATACAGCTGACCTGTTGACCATGTTGAGACTATCTGAAATCAACCCACGTTATGCAAAACATTTCTTTAAAAAAGCTAAATAAACAAACCCACAAAGGGTGGGTTATTTTCATTTGATGTTAGGGTTTAGGGCTTGCTACTAAACGTTACTTTCTATATATTTGCGATCGCGCATCGTCCATAGCGAA
>DITR01000123.1 GCA_002422175.1 Alcaligenaceae bacterium UBA6179 | reverse complement strand
CCAGTAATATAGTCTTCTGTTTCTTTGCGTTTGGGTTTAACAAAGATTTGGTCTGTGTTGCCAAATTCCATTAATTCACCCAAATACATATAGGCTGTAAAGTCTGAACAGCGGGCCGCTTGCTGCATATTATGCGTCACGATAGCAACGGTGTAGTCAGATTTAAGCTCATGCACCAGTTGTTCTACCTTAGCAGTTGAAATCGGGTCAAGGGCTGAGGTAGGCTCATCAAGCAAAATAACCGATGGCTTCACAGAAACCGAGCGCGCAATACACAAACGCTGCTGCTGACCACCTGACAACGACAAGCCGCTTTGACCAAGCTTATCTTTAGCCTCATCCCAGAGGGCCGCTTTCGTTAAAGCCCACTCTACCCGTTCGTCCATATCGGCTTTATTTAGATTTTCATAAAGTTTGACGCCAAACGCGATATTGTCATAAATCGACATTGGAAAAGGTGTAGGCTTTTGAAACACCATACCGACTCTTGCGCGCAACAAGTTAAGATCTTGTTTAGGATCAAGAATATTTTGACCATAAAAATTAATTTCACCTTCTGCTCGCTGACCCGGATACAAACTATACATACGGTTTAAGGTGCGCAATAAGGTTGATTTGCCACAGCCTGAAGGGCCAATAAAGGCAGTGACTTTTTTCTCAGCAATATCAAGATGGATATTTTTCAAGCCTTGAAATTTACCGTAGTAAAAGTTTAGATTTCGAACTTCAATTGCATTGGTCGGCGCATTTGAAGTTGATGTATTGAGTTCAGTCATGAATACGTCCTGATATTAAAAAGCCCATTTTTGGGTTGCTCAAACAATTTAGGCTGAAATTTTTTCGCGGAACAAGACCCGCGCAATAATATTTAACAATAAAACGGTTAACGTAATTAACAATGCACCAGCCCAAGCGAGGCCTATCCAATTGTCATAGGGGCTCATTGCAAACTGAAAGATCACAACGGGCAAGTTAGCCATTGGCTCATTCATGTTGGTTGAGAAAAACTGATTATTTAAAGCTGTAAATAATAGTGGAGCTGTCTCACCACTTATGCGTGCCAAAGCCAACATTAAACCCGTAATCACACCTGCACGAGCGGCTCGCAGAGTCACATAAGTTGAGACCTTCCAGCGCGGTGAACCCAAGGCAAAGGCGGCCTCTCTTAAGCTGCCNNGCCCAACCAGAAAAGTGACGAACTTGTGCAACATAAATTGCATAAATAAACAAGCCCAAAACAATTGAGGGTGCTGACAACATGATGTCGGTCACAAAGCGAGTAACGGATGCGACTTTGTTGCCATCGCCAAACTCAGCTAAATAGACACCGGCAAAAACACCCACTGGTGTACTGATTAGCGTGGTGACGACAATCATCATCAAACTACCCACAATCGCATTGGCTAAGCCACCGCCCTCAGTTCCAGGTGCAGGTGTCGATTGCGTAAATAACGCTAAATTAAAAGACGCAAACCCATTTTTGAATAAAACGAATAAGATCCATAGCAAAACAAACAGCCCTAGCACCATCGCTAACATAGATAGGGTCAGGCCTATTTGGTTAACGAATTTCCGGCGACGGTAAATATTTTGATTCATAGTCATACCTTTAGGTTTTACTACCCTTGGCTTTATCACCACGAATAATCAAGATTTTTGCTGCACCTAAAACAAAGAAGGTGATCACAAACAGTAAAAGGCCCAATGCAAATAATGTGGCCAATTGAAAATCGTCAGCTTCGCCAAATTCATTCGCTAAAGTTGATGCAATTGAACTGCCGGGCGCAAAAAGAGATTCACGTAGGCGCTGCGAGTTACCAATCACAAAGGTAACCGCCATGGTTTCACCCAAGGCTCGACCAAGACCTAACATAATGCCGCCAATCACGCCCTTTTGGGTATAGGGCAACACAATATTTCGAACGACTTCCCATGTGGTACAGCCAATACCGTAGGCTGATTCACGCAAGATGGGAGGTACGATTTCAAATACATCTCGCATCACCGCAGCTATGAATGGCAAAACCATAAATGCCAGCACAATACCCGCTGTTAAGATACCGATGCCGTTCATTGAGCCACCAAATAGCAAGCCAATGATAGGCATTTGCCCAAGCGTAGATTGCAAAGCAGGTTGACCGTAATCAGCAAAAAGGGGGGCAAATACAAACAAACCAAACATACCGTAAATAATTGATGGCACAGCAGCTAAAAGCTCAATGGCGGTACCCAATGGTCGGCGTAACATCAGTGGGCATGTTTCAGTTAAAAAAAGTGCGATGCCAAATGCCAGGGGTACGGCAATCAACAAAGCAATAACTGAGGTCACCACGGTGCCGTAAATAGCTATGAGCGCACCAAACTCTTGGTTGCGAACGTCCCATTCAACTGTCCAGATAAAGGGTAGGCCAAACTTTTGAAAAGCAGGCCAAGAATTGATGAGCAGTGAAATAATGATGCCTATTAAGGCAAATAAAACCACCAAAGAAAAGAGCATGGTAATTTTGTGAAAGAAAAAATCTTGCAAGCGTTGCTTTCGTATCACAGCTAGCAAGTTTTGATTCAACATGCCGTTATCAGCAGGGCTTGAACTCATGAAGACTCCGCATTCATATTAAACAAACAGGGTGTTAATTAACACCCTGTTTAGCTACTCAATACATTACTTCTGTTTGATTTGTGACCAAACTTTAGTTTCAATTGCTGATGTTAAAACATCAGGAAGCGGCACGTATTCTAAGTCAAGTGCAAGTTGCTTACCGTCTTTAAACGCAAACTTAAAAAACTTTAAAGCTTGGTTTGAATCTTCAATGTTAGCGGGCTCTTTATACATCATGATGAAAGTACCGCCTGTAATGGGCCATGACTTTGCACCGGGTTGCTCGACCAACGAAATACCCATGCCTGGCACGCTAAACCAATCTGCACCGGCTGCGGCTGCGGCAAAAGATTCAGCACCTGGACTGACAAAGTTACCATCTTTGTTTTGCATCTGCATGTAAGGTACGTTATTTTTCTTGGCATATGCATACTCAACATAACCAACAGAACCTTTAACGCGTGTGACGTTTGCTGCAACGCCCTCGTTACCTTTGCCACCCAAAGAAGAGTCAGCAGGCCACTTAACACTCGCGCCTTTACCCACTTTTTCGGCCCAAGGCTTGCTGACTGTTGTCAAGTAGTCGGTAAAAATGTCAGTTGTTCCCGAACCGTCAGCACGATGTACAACCGTGATGTCTAAGTTTGGCAAAACTTTATTTGGGTTGATTGCAAGTATTTTAGGGTCATTCCATTTTGTAACGTTGCCCAAATAGATGTCAGCCAACAAAGGCCCAGTCATTTTGAGTTCGCTTGGCTTGAAACCGTCGAGATTCACAATCGCAACCAAACCACCCAGCACAGCTGGAAACTGCACCAAACCAAGTTTGTCTAGTTCTTCACCTGTCATCGGCGCATCAGTTGCACCAAAAGTAACTGTTTTCGCTGTAATTTGACGGCGACCGCCTGAAGAGCCAATTGATTGATAATTTAAACCAACACCTGTTAATTTTTTGTAGACTTCAGCCCATTTGGCATAAATGGGGTAAGGAAATGTTGCCCCAGCACCGGTAATATCAGCAGCCATGGCTGTGTTCATGCCAATAGCTAACATACCGCCTGCTATCAGTGTTTTGATAAATGATCTACGCATTAAAGCCTCTCTTTCAATGATTTAGAATAAGCTCGAATTGAATCGAGACAGATGCTACTTTAAGCGTTCAACATGACGGTTTCATGACAGTCATGATGGTTTCTAAAAAATTCATAATCTTCGTAATCAACTGATAATTGTGTCGAAAAAAACCATCTGTCATATTGCGTGATTGGTTATTAATCACCCAGCAACTTCATCTGATGGTTATGCAAACTAAAAACTTTACGTCGGTTCACGATACGTTCATATTGCCCATCAGACTGCTGCAACCATGCCCTTTGGTTATCGCGAAGCGCAAAGGTAAAGGCTTCATCAATCACGCGTTTTTTAAGCTTAGGGTCAAGAATTGGAAAGGCCACCTCAACGCGCCTAAAAAAATTGCGGTCCATCCAGTCGGCAGACGATAGGTAGACTCGCTCTTCACCATCGGCATAAAAATACAAAACCCGAGAATGTTCTAAAAACTGACCAATAATTGAACGTACCCGTATATTTTCTGACAGCCCCACCACACCCGGTCTTAATGTACACAAGCCCCGCACAACCAGTTCAATTGACACACCCGCTTGACTGGCTTCATAAAGCGCTTCAATCACTTGAGACTCAATCAAAGAGTTCATCTTTGCCATAATACGAGCCTTTTTACCTTCTTTTGCGGCTTTGGTTTCTGCCCTAATCATCGACATCACGGTTGCATGCATGTTGAAAGGCGACT
>DITR01000030.1:2092-3813 GCA_002422175.1 Alcaligenaceae bacterium UBA6179 | reverse complement strand
TGGCTTCAAAAAACACATAGAACAGTAAGCCGTCAAGTGCGCTGAACACACCAATCATGAGGCCCGACATAATTAAAAACGCCGCCATGTATTGTGCAACACGATACGTAATCACTTGCCAACCCGCAACCACCACAATCACGGTAATAAAGGCGGTGAGCAATACAAACCATAGAGAAATACCGTCAATACCTAAATGGTAATAGACCGGAAAAGCAGCGATCCAGAGTGCTTTATCAACAAACTGCATATTGGCCGTACTGGGGTCAAAATTGACATACAGGGGTATGGTCACCAAAAACGCAATGACAGCACCTGCTAAGGCTAGCCAGCGGGTAAAGTTTGCACGATCATCACGACCGACACATAACAGCAATATGCCGAAAAAGATGGGTGTAAAAACGGCCAGCGTTAACCATGGAATAGAAGAAGTAACCATCTCGCCAGCCATTATTTGTACACCAAAACAAAGTAAGAAATCATCGCCATCAGCCCGATAATCATGGCAAAAGCGTAGTGGTAAATGTAACCAGATTGCAAGCGCCGCGTGACCGATGCCAGCATACCCACTAACCGGGCTGAGCCATTGACCATGAGGCCGTCAATTAGCCCCTCATCAGCTTTGTGCCATAACCCTCGACCTAGGGCACGTGCGGCTGGGGCAATCACACGCTCGTTTAACCAATCAAAATAATATTTATGATCAAGCACCACATTCAGACCTGACAATGCTTTGGCAATGGCCACTGGTGCTTTTGGGTTCACCACATAACAATACCAAGCCACCACACCNNNACAACATTAAGCGTTTCAAAAAACGTACCAAACATTAACGGTTCAGCCACGAAAGCGCCCAGCAAAACAGCAGGGATAGTCAGCATAATGAGTGGGAAGGTGACCACCCAAGGCGACTCGTGTGGCTTGGCATGGTGATCGTGACCGTGATCGTCGTGATGGTGCTCATCGGCAGGTAATTGGTCGTAACGCTCTTTGCCATGAAACACGACAAAGAATACGCGGAAGGTATAGAGTGCCGTGACAAACGCACCGATTAAGACGCAATAGTATGCAAACTGACCGCCCCAAATAGTTGTGAAACTGGCCGCCTCAATGATGTGTTCTTTTGAATAAAAGCCTGCAAAGAAGGGGAACGCTGAAAGCGATAAACCACCCAACAAAAAGGTAATGTAAGTAATGGGCATGTATTTGCGCACCCCCCCCATGTACCGAATATCTTGATTATGGTGCATACCCATAATGACCGAACCCGCTGCTAAGAACAGCAACGACTTAAAGAACGCATGGGTCATTAAGTGAAAGATAGCCACTGAAAAAGCAGATGAGCCCAAAGCCACCGTCATGTAACCAAGCTGTGACAAGGTTGAGTAAGCAATCACTCGCTTGATGTCATTTTGCACTACACCCAAAATGCCCAAGAACAGCGCACCCACCCCACCAATCACCAGCATCATTGACAATGCCGTGTCTGACATTTCAAACAAGGGTGAAAAGCGTGAAACCATAAAAATGCCTGCCGTCACCATGGTCGCCGCGTGAATCAATGCAGAGATCGGGGTGGGGCCTTCCATTGAATCGGGTAACCATGAGTGCAGTGGCACTTGCGCTGATTTACCCATCGCACCAATAAAGAGACAAATGCAGATCACTGAGACCAGCATCCAGTCGGTGCCAGGCAAGTTTAAAGGTGCTAATGAATCTGC
>DITR01000030.1:0-2004 GCA_002422175.1 Alcaligenaceae bacterium UBA6179 | reverse complement strand
GTAAACAATGAAATGTAAGCAAAAAAGCGTTGGTACCCAGGGTCGTCAACCATGTAGCCAATGGTGTAAATATGCACCATCAGAGACACCGTGGTGACCACCACCATCATCAAAGAAGATAACGGGTCGATCAAAAAACCAATTTCAAGTTTGATGTCGCCGATCAGGCTCCAGACATACCAAGTACCATTAAATGTGTTGCCATTGATGACATCAATTAAGGTGTATATGGAACCGGCAGCCGAAATAAACACCAGGAAAATGGTGATCATGTGCGAAGCACGACGGCTGACTTGTCGACCTAAAAAACCGGTGCCAAACAAGCCAGACAGTATTGCACCCAATAAGGGGGCAAACGCAATGATCAGATAGAGTGAGGGTACGCTCGACATAAGAGGCAGTCTTCCGTTTTAGCCCTTAAGGCGGTCAAGTTGATCAACATTGATCGTGCTGAGGTTGCGAAACAGTAATACCAAAATAGCTAAACCAATTGCTGCTTCGGCGGCTGCAACCGTCAAAATAAAGAATACAAAAACCTGACCTGCGGTGTCACCAAACCAAGTTGAAAACGCCACAAAGTTCATATTGACGGCAAGTAGCATGAGCTCAATTGACATCAACAATACGATGAGATTTCGACGATTTAAAAACATGCCAAAAATACCCATGGCAAACAAAATCGCGCCCAGCACTAGAAAATGCGATAACGTCAGTGTCATACCGAATCTCCTGGGGTTTTAGCCGTCACCGAGTCTTGGGCAGGCATATTAACCATGCGCAAGCGGTCTTTCGCTTTTACCCGAACGGCATCACCGGGGCTTGTATGAATGGAGTCTTTACGATGACGAAGGGTCAAGGCGATGGCGGCAATCATGCCCACCAACAATAATGCCGCACCAACTTGAACGGCAAAGGCATACTGGGTATACATTAATTCACCGATACTACGCGCATTGTTGTAGTCGTCGGGTATCGGTACCGCGGGGCCTACGTTACCCCAGCCTGACATCAATACAAACGACATTTCAACCACCAAAACGCCGCCAATAAATAAGCCTAACGGCAGGTAAGTGCGCAGACCATCACGCAAGGTTTCGTTTTTGATATCGATCATCATGACGACAAACAAAAACAGCACCATTACAGCACCTACATAAACCAACACCAAAAGCAAGCCTAAAAACTCTGCGCCCATCATGACCCACAGCATGGCCGCGTTAAAAAATGCCAAGATCAAATGCAAAACAGCTGTCACGGGGCTTTTAGCCGTGATGACACGAAACGCCGCATAAATGAGGACGGTTGAAAGAATATAAAAAAGGATCGTTGTGAAATTCATAAATAGTCTTTGAATAGTCTTTGCTTAGCGCTTAGCGATAAGGCGCGTCAATCGCGCGGTTACGGGCAATGTCAGCTTCATAACGATCGCCCACAGCAAGAAGCATATCTTTGGTGAAATATAAATCACCTCTTTTTTCGCCATGGTACTCATGAATACCGGTTTCAACAATCGAATCAACCGGACAGCTTTCTTCACAGAAGCCACAGAAAATACATTTTGTTAAATCAATATCGTAACGGGTCGTACGACGGCTACCATCTTCACGTTGTTCCGACTCAATGCTAATGGCCAGAGCTGGACAAACGGCTTCACACAATTTACAAGCGATGCAACGTTCTTCACCGTTAGGGTAGCGACGCAAGGCGTGCAAACCCCTAAAACGCGGTGACATCGGCGTTTTTTCTTGGGGGTAACGCAAGGTCATTTTGCGTTTAAAGAAGTACTTACCCGTCAGTTTCATACCCTTAAGCATTTCTAAGAGCATTAAACTGCCTAAAAAATCTTTGATCGCTTCCATAACTTACCTTTTAAGCTCGACAGACTGCTTAATACCAAATATTCCAGGGGGTTTGCATCCAGATAGCAACCACAACAAACCAAACACCGGTAAGGGGTATAAAAACCTTCCAGCCTAAGCGCATAATTTGGTCGTAACGGTACCG
>DITR01000124.1:2026-2868 GCA_002422175.1 Alcaligenaceae bacterium UBA6179 | reverse complement strand
GCCATACCAATAACAATAAGGAACGGAACCACTGTCCAGGCGATTTCAATGCCAACATGCTCATGAAAGGTGGCTGCTTTATGGCCTTTTGATTTGCGGTGCGCCCAAATTGAGTAAAACATCACACCAAATACAGCCAAAAATATGACCAAACAAATAACCAGCATGAGCCAATGCAACCACGCTATATCTTGCGCAATTTGCGTCACGCCAACCGGCAAGTTGAGCTGGTTAACTGCTGGGCCACCCGGCATATCTTTAACTTGAGCAAAAGCCGCGCCACTCGCGAGTAGCGCACAGGCCAAAAGACCGCGTTTCAACTTCGTCATGCTTACCTCAAAACTTAGTGATCACGCATCAGTTTCGCTCTTAAAGCAAAAGCTGATACCCGATAATAGGCTTAATGAATGAATGAATTTTTACTTATTCCTGAGGATTATAACCAAGCTTCATGATTATGTATTGTGTATACCCGTACTTTACAATAGGTGACTTAACAAGTAGGGAATTCCGCACATGTCATTAGCCCTTTCCACTGCAGCGAAAAATTCAGTTAAGTCTTTGCTTGATCAATATTTAGTTGCAACAAAATTGCCCCCTATAGCGGGTTCAAAGAAGCTCTTTATTAGGGGCTTAGCGTGTGGCTGGGTTCACCCCAAGGCGACTTTGGCGCTTACAGGGCTAAAAAGCATCCACATACAAGACGAGTCAGTTGAGGTGTTGGCGCCGCTTCAACTTAACGCATTAAATGACGTACTGGCTGAGGCTGCACTGTGCCTAAATGAAGCCGGTTGCTGTGTGACTTGGCGAAACGAGCTTCTCGATGTCTGGGCAGGCGATGT
>DITR01000124.1:1657-1926 GCA_002422175.1 Alcaligenaceae bacterium UBA6179 | reverse complement strand
GAAACCGATGAAGAAGCAGGTTTGTCGCCTGAGCAAATAAAAGACCGCACACCGATTCGACAAATTGCGGTCATGCAACGCCAATTGCCCGAGGGATATCAAGTTGAACGGGTGTTAACCAGCGAATGTGTATTGGCAGACGACTGTGTTCCCGTAAATAAAGATGGTGAGGTCATGCACATTCGGTGCATTGAACCGATTGAAGTGCTTGACATGTTGTTGGCCAAGGCCTTCACGACCGAGGCCACTATTGTGATTGCCGAAGACCT
>DITR01000124.1:1414-1628 GCA_002422175.1 Alcaligenaceae bacterium UBA6179 | reverse complement strand
TTGTCTAAGTAAGCTCTGGTTGATCGCGCCAAACGTTCAAAGCTTTGATGCGCTCTTGAACGACTTTATCAACGATTTCTCTAAGCTTTTGATCTCGAGACAACAGCAATTTAAAATCTTTTTTGGTAAGCTCAAGTAAATTGGTATAACCCAGTGAGCGCACTTCAAATTTTATCGTTTCATCAGTTAACAACGCTAACTCACCAAAAAACTC
>DITR01000124.1:0-1393 GCA_002422175.1 Alcaligenaceae bacterium UBA6179 | reverse complement strand
AACTCATTCGGAATAACCAATCGCGGACGTAATAATTTGGTAATGAGCGTTTCAGATTCGATTGACATATCACTCAGTAACGGCACACGAGCAATTAATTGTGCGGCGGTTAACTGGACGTCAAGCGAGGGCTCGCGATCTAAAAAGTGCCAGCGACGTTCAAGTTGCGTCATCAAGTCGTCGTAAACCTCACCCCCAATTAATGACTCTTCAAGCATGCTGCGATAACGACGACGTTCAAGCGAGCGGGCTGTTTGACCCAAATATTTTTCTTCCAACCACTCGGCGTAAATAGGATATTGCAAACGCAAAGCTTGCAAGCTCTCTTCAACCAAACCTGCACGCCATTTTGTTTGACTTAATAAAGTTTGAGCGGCTTCATCACCAATCATGTCTCTGATTTGCTCATCTGCAAAGGTGCTCAATTTGCGTACTACCCAACTCATCACCACCAAGCGTGCAAAACGATTTGTAAGGGTTTGCGCCAATACTTTATGAACACCAATACTATTATGCAAACGTATCGCTAGGCGAAAGGTTTTAGGATATTTAAGACTGTCATAAACCGATTTTTTAAAACCCTCAACACCGTTTATTTTGATGGCATCTTCCATGCGCTCAGCATGCGACAACAAGTATTCAGCCACTTTAGGGTCGAGATTGTTTTCTTTAAGAATGTTGAAATAAGCTTCAAACTCGCGGCGAGCCAACATGGTTAAGCCAATATTGACCCGTTCGTCTTCAGTGAACTGATCAATGTGCGTGTCTTGCGAGCTATTCATGCTGGCTTCAAATACTTCGTTGATACGTGCACGGGCCGTTTTACTAATTTGCTCATTTAAAGCAATACGTTCTGTTTCTTTTTGTAAAGTAGTGGTCGCCACTGCCATGGCTTGATTACGCAATAAGCGTTCAGTCGGGGTCAGTTTGTCAAGCTTTAGCAGCTTAATTAAGGGCCTTAACGTGACACCGTTAATTAACAATGTGACCAGTACATAACCTGTCACACCCAACGCGACAAACTCTCGAACAGCGGCTGGCACCGCATCATGTTCAGTGACTGACAAGGCTAGCGCTAATGACAGTGCACCGCGTAAACCGCCCCACCAAATGACTGTCTTATAACTGGTACTAACGCGCGTGCCCACGGCCCACGTTAGGACCGGCAAAATACCAAACACCACCAATGCACGTGAAAAAAGTGTTGCTAAAAAAATAATACCTACCACCACGACACTTTGAATCGTAAGCTGGTTAAAGAGCTTAGGTATCATCATGGTGGCAAACAAAAAGATTAACGAGTTTGCCCAAAAACCAAATTGTTGCCACGATTGTGAAAGCGATGAGAAAGTTTTTGCACTGATATGCGTGCGGCCAACCGAACCAATAACTA
>DITR01000044.1 GCA_002422175.1 Alcaligenaceae bacterium UBA6179 | reverse complement strand
AATATACCGCTAAAACATAAAAAGTCGTCTCTGTGCTGCCTTGAACTGTAGCCGCTGCGAGCGCTGCAAAACTATCAACACCATTGTGCTGCATCGTTTCAATCATCATGGCGCGCGCAGCGCTTCCTGAAAAGGGTTTCATTAAAGCAGTAGGCAAGGCTTCAATAAAACGCGTATCTAAACCAAAGCCCTCAACGATAAAACGAACACCGTACAAAACAAAGTCAAGTGCGCCTGAACTGCGCAAGACGCCAATAGCACATAGCATGGCGACTAAATAAGGCAATAAGTCACGCGCAATCTCAAAGCCCTGTTTGGCACCTTCAATAAATGCCTCATAAACGGGTACGCGACGCCAAGCGCCCACGGTCAAAAACAGTGCAATCACCGCAAGTAAAGCTAGGTTGCCTGTTAAGGATGATAAATGTGACAAGGCAGTCGCTGATAAAGTCATCGCACTGGCTGCGATTGTGGCGAGTAGCAGTGCTGTGCCAAATAACCAAAGTAGAACAACGGGGTCGCGAAGTGGTATTTTTTGTACCCAACTGACGGCTAAAAAGCCCGCCAAAGTAGAGGCTGCCGTAGCCATTAAAATCGGCAAAAAAACCAAAGCAGGTTCGGCTGCGCCTTGTTGAAGGCGATACATAAAAATCGTGACAGGCAGTAAAGTTAATGCTGAAGTGTTGAGAACTAAAAATAATATCTGAGCATTAGTGGCGGTATTGGGTGTTGGATTAAGTTCTTGTAAGGCGCGCATGGCACGCAACCCAACGGGTGTGGCGGCGTTATCTAAGCCAAGCGCATTCGCGGCAAAATTCATGGTGATGAGCCCCACCGCTGGGTGCCCTCTAGGTACCTCAGGCATCAGTCGTGCAAACAAGGGTGCAAGCCAACGTGCCAAGGTGTCAACTAAACCTGCGCGCTCAGCTATTCGTAACAAACCTAACCAAAGCGTCAAGGTGCCAAACAGTAGCACCATAATTTGCACAGACAAACCTGCCATATCAAACAAGCTTTTAACGATACGAGCAAACACATCAGCGTCACCGAGCACCCACCACTGTATTAAGCCAGCAGAAAATCCGACTATAAAAAAACCAAGCCAAAGAGCATTAAGCATTAAACAGGGCGACGTTCAATCAGTTCAATTTTGTAGCCATCAGGGTCTTGAACAAAGGCAATGACAGTCGTACCACCTTTCATGGGGCCTGCTTCGCGCGTTACCAGACCCCCACGTTGCTTAACTGATTCACAAGCAGCATAGGCATCATCAACTTGAATGGCGATATGACCAAACGCATCGCCCAGCGTGTAGGCGTTGGTGTCCCAATTATGGGTCAGTTCAATGGCAGCGCCTTCGCTTTCAGGTTGGAAACCAACAAAAGCCAGTGTAAAACGACCGCTGGGAAAGTCATTTTTACGTAACAGTTTCATACCCATCACTTCAGTGTAAAAAGTGATTGATTTATCCATATTGGTGACACGTAACATGGTGTGCAAAATGCGCATAGAAAGCTCCTTAGTCGGCTGTATCAGGCAAATCGCCTGGTGAAAATTTTTTTAAAGACTGTCGTGCTTGAAGGTAGTCTGGGTAGATGGCTTGTACTTCCGCCCAAAAGTCTTGGCTATGGTTGAGCTCACGTAAGTGTGCCATCTCATGGGCAATGACATAATCAATTGCACTGGGTGAAAAATGTATGAGGCGCCAATTTAACGCAATCACTCGGTCACTGGTGCATGAGCCCCAACGACCTAGGGCGTTTGAAAGCCGCCAAGATTTAATGGTTAGCCCTGTTTGTTGCTGAAAATGCGTAATACGAAGCCCAAACCAATGTTTAGCTTGTTGTTGTAACCAGCTTTGTGCCACCTCGCGTATGCGAGATGAGTCACTATCTGCAGGAATGGGTAACCATAATGTTTGACCTGACTCAGGTTGCAACACATCGCCTTCAAACGAAACTTTGCCGCGTGAGTTGGGGTGAGTACCCGAACCACATTGCAACATGATACGTTTAGCCAAATAGGGTATGGCACCCCCGGGTTGCCAACTTTTTGTCGCAAGTGCCAAACGTGTTCGCCGTTCTTGCATGGCTTGAAGCTTATCAAGCACCCAAGTCATTTTTTCTAAAACAGCTGCATCAATTTGCGTTAAGGTGACCCAGCTGGGTGCGGCAATGCGCAAACCTTCTTCACCCACCATAAAACCAATTGAACGTCGACGTGATCTTGTTAAGACAAACCCGATTTTAATACCTTGATGATTGATTTCACGCCATCTGCTGCCTGTTGCGATTTGGGCCGGTGGTGGTGTAAGTGAGGTCGTGGCCTCAGTATTGATATCAAGCTCTAAAGAAAGTTGCGAGAGTGGGCTACTCACGATTTAAGCCCATAACGCTCGGGGTTAAGGCGCTGCATTTCTGAAGAAATCCAGTCGTGTACTTTTTGATTAAGGGCTTCAGGGGTCAACCCTTCAGGAGAAATGGGTGCACCAATTGAAACGGTAATCAAACCACTTTTTTTGAAGAAACTATTTCGAGGCCAATACTCGCCTGCATTATGCGCAATGGGCACAATCGGTGTGCCAGTTCGAATGGCTAGCAAAGCACCACCAAACTTAAATCGCCCCATTTTGCCGGGCGCGATGCGTGTGCCTTCTGGAAATAATATAGGCCAACGACCCTCATCTAAGCGAATTTGACCAATTTGCACCACTTGCTCAAATGCTTCACGACCTTTGGCACGATTAATTGGAATCATGCGTAACAATGCCAAACCCCAACCAAAAAACGGCACCAAATGAAGTTCTTTTTTATATACAAAACAAACTTGACGGGGCAGATGGCTGGGTAAAAATAAAGTTTCCCAGGCTGATTGGTGTTTAGACAAAATGATGGCGGGCCCATCGGGAAGATTTTCCCAACCTTGAACTTGCCAACGTAACCCACAAAAAAAACCTGCACCCCAAACGGCTAAGCGTGGCCAACCCATGGTCAACCTGTAACGCCAGTGCAAGGGGAGCGGTGCCCACAACACACATAAGAATGCGTAAGGTATGACCGTAACAATTAAAAAGAGATAATAAAGCGTTGCACGAAGCCCAGTCATCATAATTTTAAGATTGTGGTGTTAATAATTGATCAGCCACATCAGCCAAGTTGTGTGCAAATTTAACGTGCTCAGGCAAGCCGCCTTGTGTGCGTGTTTTAACACCGTTACCGGTTTCAACCAACCAGGGTTGACAGCCTAAAGCATGCGACGCTTGCAAATCGCGCAATGAATCGCCCACTGCAGGTACGCCTTGTAAATTCGTATCAAAACGTTGTGCAATATCGTGAAATAGCCCTGGTTTCGGTTTGCGACAATTGCAGTGATCATCTGGGCCGTGCGGACAAATAAAAAATGCATCAATTGCGCCCCCTAAGCTAGCGAGTGAATCACGTATTTTGTTATGAATCTTAGTTAGAGTGGGGGCATCAAATAGGTTGCGTGCTAGCCCTGATTGATTTGAAGCCACCACAACCTTCCAGCCGGCTTGATGAAAGCGAGCAATCGCTTCAAGGCTGCCTTCTATAGGATGCCACTCGTCGGGGGTTTTGATGTAGTCTGGGCTGTCATGATTAATGACGCCGTCACGATCAAGA
>DITR01000076.1:22524-27412 GCA_002422175.1 Alcaligenaceae bacterium UBA6179 | reverse complement strand
CTTGCCGACTTCACAAATTGATTCGTCTTACCTCACACTCGTCGTGGCTGGCTTGTTGGTGGGCTTTGGAACGCGTATGGGTTCAGGGTGTACGAGCGGTCACGCAGTCTGTGGTTTAGGCCGTTTTTCAATACGATCACTCGCCGCAACACTGAGTTTTATGGTGGCTGGTTTTGTGACAGCGTATGTTTTCTTTCACGTCATTTTAGGAAATTAAACATGAAAAACGTCTTAGTTTTTATCTCAGGTTTGGTTTTTGGCATTGGCTTGATCATTTCTGGAATGAGTAACCCTTACAACGTTATCGGGTTTCTTGATTTGGCTGGCAACTGGAACCCAAGTCTTGCGTTCGTCATGATAGGTGCTGTCGGAGTCACCTTAATCTTTACGCGTTGGGTAGTGGCGCGTCAAAAAACAATATTTAATGACCCGCTTCACCTTCCCGGCACAACACATATCAACAAAGAATTGGTGATCGGTGGCTTCATCTTTGGTGCAGGTTGGGCCATTGCAGGCTTCTGCCCTGGGCCTGCAGTGGTCGCATTGGGCGCGGGTTACGTGAAAGCCTTGGTCTTTGTCATCGCCATGCTTGCGGGCATGCTACTGCATGACCGTGGCTATAAAAGAAATTAAAAAGATACAAAAATAACAAGATACCTGACTTAATCATGACGAAACAAAATTAAGAAGCCAAGAGTTCTTTGGGTATATTCATAATAAAGTTTGTCATATTGGTCGCATCAGACGCTGGCAATATGTGCTTGATCATAGCGTGACTGGCTTGGCTGGTGTCACGGTTACGCAGTGCCTCAACAATATGGCCATGCTGCACAAAAGATGAATGAATACGCCCTAGCGCACCAAAAGCATGCAGACGATAAGCACCTGCTTGCGCCCTGATACGTAACGCATCTTGTCGTAAAAATGAATTGCGCGCGGCGTGGTAGATCATTTCATGAAACTGTTCATTGGCTTTTTGCCAACCCTCTAAATTTTCTGTATCAGCATGAAGTTTGCTTGCATTATGAACGGCTTCTAAAGCAATAAACTCTTCAGGTGTGATGCGCTCACTGGCCAATCGCACCGCAATGGCTTCAATTTCTGCCAATAACTCCCAAAGACTCAACAATTCCCGAATATCCATCTTGGCGAGCACCATGCCACCTCGTGACAAACTTTGCAACAGCCCTTGAGCTTCAAGTTGCAACAAAGCTTCGCGAACGGGCGTTTTAGAAACGTTGTAACGTTTGGCTAAAGCGGCCTCATCAATGGCTTCACCGGGCAGCACCTGACCTTGGCGTATCAGCTCTGACAAGTCAGCACGAATACGATCGCTGACTTTTCTAAAAGAAGTGGGTGTCTTGGCCATGATTGTCGCCGAGTTAAGATTTAAAAGAATACATATTATATTTTAATGCTTGCAAAATATTATTATCTATCGTACAAATATATTTATAGAAGTTAGGTCTACAATTAAAATTCTTTAAAAGTATCAATGGAAGCTTCAGCAACAAAAAAACGTTCTCAACAGACTACACCAAAAAAGAAGGTGTTCAAAGCATTGAGCCCAGATGATGCTGAGCATTTAATTTTAAAGAATCTCGCGATTCATAAGCTCGAAATAACCGCAGATGAAACTAAACGACTTATTAAGCGTTTGGTTCGAACTAGCGAGGTCCTTAAAGCAAACTGTTTAATTGAGTACAACTCGACAATCTATACAAATAAGCCAATCAACCTTAAAAAACATTCAAACCAAAATTTTATGGAAAGTTTGGTTTGTGAGTCAGGCAAACAGTCGAGTGAATCCGTATGACAGATTTGCCTAATACACTGACCCAATATCATCTAGCTGTCAAAAATAAACATCTTGATCCCAAGGTGGCGTTTAAATTACAACGTGATAGTTTTCAAAAGCTGGCAAAAAGCCATCATTGTGTTGTTGACTTTTACGATACAAAACCGCTATCCAATAAGCCATATTCTGGGGCAGCACTTGCCCATAAAGATATTTTTGAACAATATCAAAGAAGCCCAGGTGTGGGTTTACGTCGTGGCATACAAAACAAACGCAGCGTTCAAGCCGTATCTTTACAACGTTTGCAACACGAAGGTTTTGCTGATTTAGGCGCTTTAAGTTTGGCACCAAATGCCTGTTCATCAGTCGCTCAAGCCATACCTACAGCGACTGACAAAAACCAAATATGTGTGAACCCACTTAACCCAAAATGGGTTGTAGGAGGCTCTTCTTCAGGCAGCGCCGTAGCGGTCGCATCAGGCGCTGTGTATGGTTCTCTTGGAACCGATACCGCAGGCTCAGTTCGCATACCTGCGTTTACTTGCGGCATCTTTGGTTTGAAACCAACACATGGTCTGATTCGCAAACAAGGGGTTGTGGCGTTGTGCCCGTCACTTGATATAACTGGTATTTTAACGCGTAGTGCACGTGATATTGATGTCATACTTGAAGTCATCACCACACGCAACCGGCTTGTTGAGGCTCAGTCAAAACCCGAATCATACCGCGTAAAAGCTTGGGTTCCAAAGACAAATACAGTTGATCGTATCAACGCACTCGATGAGAACCTTGCACAAATTTTGCATAAATTCCATAAAGAATTAGGCCACACCATTAAAGAAGGTGAGCTCGATTGGGAAGCCTGTGCAACACAATTGCAGTCTGTAATGATGAGTGACGAAGTGGGGCAAACGCACATTAAATCAATCAGAAGTGAGCAAGCGAGCCCAGCAGTTCGAGAATTAGGTTTGCTCGGTTTAATGCAACCGATTGAGTGGTATGCCTATGCTCAATCATCACGAAGTGATTATTTAAAACGATTTGTTCAATCACATTTTCAAGATCATGACATTTTAATCACACCCGCTTACGACTATTCAATACCTGATGTAGAAGAAATAACCGTTGGGTCTAATCGGTTTCAAGCACACAAACGCCTTGCATTACATCGCTACACCAGCTTTGTGAATTATTTGGGCTTACCCGCTTTAGTCATGCCGATTGCAAAAGACGCAAGTGGTAAGCCGGTGAGCATTCAACTCATAGGCAAACCTTTCAATGAACGCATATTAATTATGTATGCCGCACACATTGAAAAATTAATCTTTGGCAACGACGGCATTTTGCCAACCTATTTTTTATCAGGAAACACATCACATGAGTAAGATTCAGGCAAGCGAAGCACTCAAAAATTTAAAAGTCATTGACCTATCACGCGTTCGTGCAGGCCCAAATTGTGTGCGTATTTTGACTGACTTTGGGGCCGATGTGATTCGCGTTGAACCCCCTGTTGGCATCGATCCTAATGAAGCGATGTTTGCTGCCAATCGAGTTGGTGGCGATTTTCAAAACATCAACCGCAATAAGCGGTCCATGACATTAAATTTAAAAAAGGCAGGTTCCCTTGATATTTTAATGAAGCTTGTAAAAGAGGCCGACATCGTTGTTGAAAACTGGCGGCCCGATGTAAAAAACAAATTAGGTCTTGATTATGCATCGTTAGCGGCCGTCAACCCACGTATTATTTTGGCGAGCATTTCAGGTTATGGTCAAGACGGCCCTTATGCTAAGCGGCCTGGTTTTGATCAAATTATGCAAGGCATGGGCGGCCTGATGTCTGTCACCGGGCACCCCGAATCAGGGCCTGTGCGTGCAGGTCTTGCCGTGGCTGACATGAGCGCAGGTTTATATTCCGCCTTAGGCATTTTGATTGCCGTGATTGAACGCGAAACGTCAGGCAAGGGTCAGTGGGTTCAAACCTCACTGTTGCACTCTCTTGTGTCGATGATGGACTTTCAAGTCGCACGGTACCTAAATGAAGGCGACATTCCGGTCCAAGTCGGTAATGATCACCCAACCAGTAGCCCAATGGGTTTATTTGAAGCCTCTGACGGCGTGTTTAATTTAGGTGCTTCAGGCGAAGGGAATTGGGCACGCTTATGTGAGCTCTTAAACAAACCCGATTGGTTTCAAGACCCTGAATTTGTCACGGAAACACTACGCGTAAAAAATCGTGAACGCCTTAATCTTGCTCTAGCAGATCTGTTTAAAGTTCAAAGCGTTGAACATTGGGTTGACCAACTTAATGACGTTGGCATACCGGCTGGACCTGTTTACACCGTACCTGAAATGGTCAATGACCCCCAAGTCAAGCATCTAAATGTCATCACAACGCTGCCTAATGTGTATGAGAAAGACATGCACTATATCAACCAACCCATGCACTTGACACGCACCCCCTCTAAAGTTGTGAGTCCTGCGCCCGGCTGGGGTGAGCATACCGATGAAGTGCTTGAATCATTAGGCTATAGCGCTTCTGAAATTGAGTCGCTTCATCAACAGGGCGTGGTGTAATTTTGGGTACGATCAGCACCACCCATTCGCCTGAGGGCATTGCAACCGTTACCATTTCGAACCCCAGTCGCTTAAATGCCATGAAATTGAGCATGTGGCGTGCTCTGGCTGAAACCATGCACTCTCTTTCAGCTAACCAGGCAACTCGTGTCGTGATTATTCGAGGTGAAGGGGAAGCGGCCTTTGTATCAGGTGCTGACATTTCTGAGTTCGCCACAGTGCGTGAGACACCTGCTGCTGTAGAAGCCTATGATCTGGCTGTACTCAAAGCTGAAGAAGCCATCAGTACTTGTACCAAACCTGTTTTGGCTGCCATGTCAGGTGTATGTTACGGCGGTGGTTTAGGCATTGCACTCTGTTGCGACTTGCGCTACGCAAACCATACAGCACGCTTTAGTTTGCCTGCCGCCAAACTAGGTCTAGGATACGGTTTAAACAATATCAAACGTATGCAAGATGTTATCGGTACAGCACAAACCTATGACTTTTTGTTGACTGCGCGCGTCTGCAACAGTA
>DITR01000076.1:0-22424 GCA_002422175.1 Alcaligenaceae bacterium UBA6179 | reverse complement strand
AGCCTAGATTATGCCGAAGGCCGAAAAGCGTTTAAAGAAAAACGCACCCCAAAATTTACAGGTCAGTAGTTGTCAGTTTGCAGTGTCTTAAACGTTACACAACACTTAATTTTTTTTCACACCGTATTGAAAGGAATTATCATCATGAAAATCTTTAAAGTTGTTACGACTGCCATACTTGCCTGCACTGCAAGCCTGGCCTTCGCTCAAAACCTTATACCCGAACCCGCACCACTACCCGAAAAAGTTGTGCTTAATGTCGGTTATCTGAAAGTGGGTCATTTATCACCCATCTTGGCAGTTGATGAACGTTTAAAAAAATTCAACGTTGAAGTTAAACGTGCAGACTTTGTACGTTACGCTGATGCGCGTACGGCTCTTCTCTCAAACACCATTGATTTAACCGCCGTGGGCCCGCTTGACTTAGCGATTGCTGCCGCCCAAGGAAGTAAAAATTTAGTTGGTTTATCAGGTGTTGCCAGCTCACCTAAGTTTTTAGTGGTGCGTAAAGGCGTCAAAATTGAAAAATGGGCTGATATTGCTGGCAAGAAAATTGCCATCGCACCCGGCTCTGCCGTCTGGTTTCAATTTGCTATGACACTGATTGAAAAAGGCATTCCTTACAACTCATTTACAGCAGTTAATGTACAAGGTGGCGGTACAGCATTTTTACAAGCAATGGGTCGTGGCGACATTGACGCCATGGTACTTTGGGAGCCCTTCGAAAGCCAAGCTGTTACCGAAGGTTTAGCTTACTTCGCTAAAGACTTAGAGTACAGCCAGTCACAAGCGGTTGGGGCAGAGTTAGGCATGATCGCTGCAACGCGACAAGCCATTGACACCAAACGTGAAGCCATCAAACGCTTTCTTTGGGTATACATGGACGAGCAGAAAAAAATGGCAGCTGATAATGCCTTGTTTGCTGCCAATTACTCAGCTTACACCGGCTTACCTTTAACGATCACTGGCCCTTCTGCTCAAGTGATTCGTTTAGGCGGTGTGCTGGATGTCGGTCAAATGCAGCGTATGTCTGAGGCCGCCTTTAAACAGGGCATCGTACCCAAGAATGTTTCAGATCAAATGATCGAACTCTTTGATACCTCAGTTGTTGCAGAAATTACACAGCGTTAATCAAGCAAACGGTTTGATCAAACAAAATAATATTGTTTGATCAAACCGCCTAAGGAATGGTACATGAAGCGTCTTCAAGTTTTTCTAAATGGCATTGCCGTGCCAATCGCTGTGCTCGTTATTTGGCAGCTGGTAGGTGGCATGTCAAATATGGCGGGTGTATTGCCCACCCCCATTGCCGTGATTAAAGGTTGGGAAGGATGGATATTTGGTGAGGTCGGAATGGGCTTAAATGCTTATTCAGGCACTTGGTTAGCCAACGTTCAATACTCTACTATGCGTGTGTTTCAGGGCTTTACCCTTGCCGCCATTTTAGGTGTGCCCCTCGGTTTGTTAATCGGTTGGAGCCGATTCATTGCGCAAGTATTTGACCCCTTTATTCAAAGTCTTCGGCCTATCCCTATTACCGCATGGTTACCCTTCTCGATTGCCTTGTTTGGCATCAGTGACATGGGTTCAATTTTTCTAATCTTTCTAGGTGGTTTTTACGCTATTGTCGTTAACGCCACACAGGGGGCGCGTGACGTCGATCGCAACTTAATTCGTGCCGCATTAATGATGGGTTCAAGTCGCGCACAATTGCTACGCCGTGTCGTCTTCCCTGCTGCATTACCGAATATTTTTACAGGACTGCGTATCGGTTTAGGCATTTCTTGGACGGCTGTCATTGTGTCTGAAATGGTTGCTGTCAAGTCAGGTCTCGGTTACGTCTTATGGGACGCTTACTACGTGGGTCGTATGGACATCGTTTTAGCCGATATGGTGTCGATTGGTTTGATGGGCTTTGTGACCGACCGATTAATCGTCACGATTGAACGTTTCACGTTGAAATGGCGTTTTTTACAGAATCATTGAGGTTTTCATGTCAGCTATTCAGATACAAAATTTACATAAAACCTATCCGGGTGAGCCCCCTGTTCATGCACTTGAGGGCATCAACCTCACGGTAAATGACGGAGAATTTATTGCACTTTTAGGGCCATCTGGTTGCGGTAAGTCAACATTACTTAATTTAATTGCTAGCTTTGAAAACCCAAGTTCTGGCGAATTACTGGTGCATGGTGAAACACACCATGCACCAGGCCCTGATCGCGGTGTCGTTTTTCAAGAAGCGGCTTTATTTCCTTGGCTAAATGTTTGGGAAAATGTTGTCTTTGGTCCGAAAATAAAAGGTGTTGCAGCGTCTGAGTATGAAGACAAAGCAAACGAAATGCTTAAAATTGTTGGGCTATCAGATTTTAAAAAGCATCTGCCGGTTCAACTGTCTGGTGGTATGCGTCAACGCGTTGGCATTGCCCGTATTTTGACGCTGGGCTCACGTGTTCTATTGATGGACGAGCCCTTTGGCGCGTTAGACGCACAAACGCGTTTGTCGATGCAAGAGCTGCTACTTTCAGTTTGGCAGCAATTAAAGCCGACCATTATCTTTGTCACGCACGATATTGATGAGGCTATTTTCTTGGCTGATAATATTTATGTGATGTCGGCGCGGCCTGGGCGTATTGCTCAAAAAATTGTGGTGCCCTTAGCTAGGCCACGCACCATCACCGACACCACTTCAGAGGTTTTTAATCAGCTTAAACGCGAAATTCTTTTACAGATTCGACATTAATCTGTAACTGCTCATACCGTTACAAACTCACACCAAAACACATTCTTGCAGACGACATTTCATTTTTTGATGAGTGACACAATACATGGCTAACCCGCGCATACCGTATCGTTTTTCTAATGATGGCCCAGTGCTTAAACCGCACGAACAAGGGCCAATTATGGTTCACCTGGTCGTTAACGTTGAAAATTGGCAGTTTGATACGGCCATGCCTCGCACCATCATCACCCCACCGCATGGCAAAGAAACGGTGCCAGATGTGCCAAACTTCTCGTGGGCTGATTACGGGATGCGTGCCGGGTTACCGCGCTTAATGGAAGCCATTACAAGCCGAGGTCTATGTGCTTCAACCAGTATCAATGCCAGCGTGTTGCAATCATATGCGCCAGCAGCTTCGGCAATGAATCATGCCCAGTGGGAATTCATTGGACATGGCTTGCATCAGAAGTCAATTCAACAAGCAGGTGATGAATCTGATGTTGTGAAGCAAAGCTTAGATGTATTGCAGGCGCTGATAGGCAGTAAGCCCCGAGGCTGGCTTAGCCCAGGCTTGAGAGAAAGCTTCGAAACGCCCGACGTTCTCAAGGCCTGCGGTCTTGATTATGTCTTTGATTGGGTAGTCGACGACGTACCTCATTGGATGAAAACGCGTCACGGCCCATTGCTTAGCATGCCCTATAACTTAGAGCTCAATGATTCAATCATTTACGCTATTGAAAAGCATGCAACGGGGCAGTTTCTTGACCGAACTACCCGAACGTTAAAACTTTTTGAACGAGAGTGTCATCAACACCCGCGTGTGTTGGCAATCGGTTTACACCCACATTTAATGGGCGTGCCACATCGCATAGGTGAATTTGAAAGCATGCTCGATCTCTTGATGAAAAGCTCGCAGGTTTGTTTCTTGAAACCGCATGAAATATACGACTGGTACGTCAAACAAGTACCTGCCCCCCTCATTTAAATTGGAATGACACAAATGGATCTGCAACTTAAAGGTAAACACGCTCTCATTACAGGCGCCTCAAAAGGTATTGGCCTTGAAATTGCCTTATCTTTTTGCAAAGAGGGTTGTGATGTCACCCTAAATGGGCGTGACCAACAACAACTTTTACAAGCGGCTAAAAAAATACTTGACACTACAGGCGTGCAGGTTAAAACCGTAGCGGCTGATTTATCGCAAGTCGCGGGTATTGCAGAACTGGTCAAGGCTGCGGGTGCAATTGATATTTTGGTGAACAATGCGGGTGCAATACCGGGGGGTGATTTATTTGCCTTAGACGATGCGACGTGGCGCAAAGCGTGGGACCTAAAGTTATTTGGTTATATCGACATGGTTCGCCAATGTCTGCCTGCCATGCAAAAGCGCGGAAGTGGTGCCATTATAAATGTGATTGGTATGGCTGGAAGCGTGCCACGTGCCGGTTACATATGTGGCTCTGTCGCCAATGCAGCGTTGATTGCTTTTACAAAAGCGATGGGTGCTGCCAGCACTGATCATGGCGTTCGCATATTGGGTATCAACCCATCGCAAACACGCACTGATCGCATAGAAACATTGATGCGCGTTCAGGCTGAAAAACAATTAGGCGATTCAGATAAATGGTTTGATTTAACCCAAAAACTGGCATTTGGTCGCTTGGCTGAACCGCGCGAAATTGCTGACTTAGTGGTATTTGCCAGCTCTGAGCGTGCCAGCTATTTGTCGGGTACCGTGATTGATGTTGATGGTGGCATGCAATATCGTGATGCCCGAGCTTGAGTGTTATAAAAAAATTTATATAGTTGCTGTCAGTACATATTTGCCATTTTGGCTAATATGCCGACTAACGCCAGCACCATACTAATTTGCAACCCATACAACCAACAAAACTTACGATCGACATCTTGTCGAACATGTTGTATTGAGTGGTCTAACCGATCGACTGATTTTTGAATGTACTCAGCCAACTTATCAATCGTTTTTTCTAGACGACATAACGATTTTTCGGTGTTACCCGCCAACTGATCGATTGATCTTTCGGTGATGTGGGCTAATTGATCGATTGATCTTTGTGTATTGTGGGCTAATTGATCGATTGATTTTTCAATACGATCAATTGCTTTTTGAGAATGCTGTGTTGATACCTCGAGTGATTTAACGCGAGATTCGATACTAATTTGTGATTCCATAATTGACTCATACTTAATTTACTTTAGCTTAAATAATACGTACTCTTACGTAAATGTTCAACTCTGAATGAGACAAAGTTATCCGCTTGTATCGTATAGCCTTTGCATCGCTTCCCAGGTTAACAAAGCCTTTTTACGTGCATCACCCCAACGATAATGACCCGTTTCACCGTTTTCACGAATCACGCGGTGACAAGGTATGAGAAAGCCGATGCGATTAGCGGCCAAGGCACTTCCAACCGCACGCGCTGCCCTTGGGTAACCCGCCTGAAGGGCAAGTTGTTTGTAAGAAACAACCTGACCTAAATCTATATCAATCAGAGCTTTCCAAACATTTATCTGAAAATGAGTCCCTTTTAATAAAAGATGAATTTTTCCTTGCTCACCTTGTGGTTCACTTAAACGCATTAAGGTAAAGATCGTGTTTAACATCTGCATCGCAGCTTGATCATCTTGAATATATATTGCATGAGGCCAATACGCCTTGAGTTCAGCCACCATCTGATCGTGATGAAACGATAAAAATGCAAAGTGACATACGCCGCGTGATGTCCAACCAACAAGCACTTCGCCAAGGGGTGTTTGACCGAACCCATATTGAATCACCAAACCCTGCCCACCCCGTTTTATTTCAACTGGATTCATGGCTTCATAGGTGATGATTAGCGAGCCAGTCTGATCGAGATCAGCTTGACGGAACACAACCTTCGAATCATTTGTATTACTCACAGCATGCCTATAATGAGATCACACGTCGCACTTCACCCACACTATGCCTAAATATACCCTTCCCCAAGCTTGGCAATCAGATTTCACTTCGCATCCACTTTTTGCTGGTTATGAATCTGTTTGTCGTGAAATGGTGGGGAATAGTTGGCCAAACATAAGTGCTTTGAATCACTTGGCTCTCAAAAAAAATATTTTGAATGCTAAACAATTACAGATCCAGTTTACAGAACAAGATGCCCCCAAGGGCCAACGCGCTTATGAGACTCAAATTCATCAAACAGGTATCGTACCAACACGAACCAAAAATTGGCATGACTTATTGAATGCTTGCGTCTGGTTGACTTGGCCAAAATTAAAAGCAGCCCTAAACCAAGTTCATTATTTGCAAACACAAGTCAATCAATTGAACGATGACTCTGAACCGGGTTTTACCACTGAACCCTGTGATGAATTTGAGCCTAAACAGATTGATCGATATCAACGCACCCGTCAATCTGACGCTGCAACATTGTTTGATGAAAGTGGTGCTATTCTGATTGGACCTGACCCACGATTAGCACAGTGGCTCATTCATCATGATTGGCAACGGGCGTTTGTCACTGAGCGCCATCTTTGGAAAAGTCATCGCTTACTAGTAGTAGGCCACGCTGTACTTGAAAAAACCCTAAACCCATACCCCGGTATGATTGCCAAAGTACTTTATCAACCTTACCCAGCTTGTTTACCAGAGCAAGACTTTAGTGTGTTGCTCAAGTCAGTTGACGCCTTACTTGCACAGCGCTGGTTAAATCACGCATTCGTCACACCATCAGATCTTTTTGCTTTACCTTTAATGGGTGTGCCGGGCGTTGATAAAAAGAATGATGATGAAAAATACTATAAAAATGAACGGGTGTTTAGACCTTAAACTCAACCTGTCAAGGCCGTCAAGGTCGTCAAGGTCGCTCAGTTATTTTGTATCACGCCATCTAAAATAACTACGATACAGAAATACGCTTAACACCATTCCCCAAACCATACCTACGAACATGCCTGCTAGCATGGCACCTAAACTTAAATTGCTTGCGCTATTTTGCTGGAAAACCTGAACAAAAAATACTGCGCCGATGGTCATACCAAGTAGCATCCAGACTGAACATAATATATTTTGCGCCAACAATGAGCAAAGCTTACGACACTCAGGCCGAAGTAAGCGCAAACTTGGAATGGCAGCTAAACCGCCAATCAACATACCAATATGCATATAAGGCATCAGCGCAATGTGTAAGCGTAATGAATCGATAAATGATAGGTCTTGGGTATTTGAGCAAATAGAAGCGATGATAGAAACTGGGGTTCGTTGAAAGTCAAAGAACAAACCAATTAACATACCCCCAAAACCAAGCGTTAACATCACATGGGGAGGTGAAAGCCCCATTGCTTGTGGGCGTAAACGCGACAACACATAGCAACCGCCCCACACACTAAATAACGCCACGTAAAAAACGATCCACCAATCATGTGCTGCAACCGCATTGACATACAAGAGTGTCAAGGCGACCAAAGTTACCAAAGTAAGGGTCACTAATGCATTGGTGTTTCGCAATATAAAAGAATTTTGCACAAGAGCAGGCTTTAAAAAAAAACGGTTTTTTAAATATTAAATTCTAAAACTATAAATTTAAATATTCTATAAATGCTGAACTGCACACATCGCGAAATAAAATATCTAAAACAAATAAAAAATAGCAAATAGCAAATAGCAAATAACTATTGATTCAATAAAAAATCAAAAAGGAAAATACAGCAAAAATTATATTAGTTCAGCAATCAAACGATTTATGGTTTGACAATCATGAATTTACACCTCACAACTCACACTTCAAGATTCACAATAACCTATTGAATAATATAAAACTTTACAATTTATAATTAAATAATTAAATAAATTGTGATTTCATAGTTTAAGACGGATGATTAATAATTTAATCATATTCAAGAAGCTTCTTTTATACTAAACGCCTTGGCGAACATCTTGCCAAATAACCCTAACACTTACATGGCATGCTCATCGTAAACCCGTAGAAAGTTAAATATTTCTTTTAACAAGTTGTTTAGGTCAGTATATTAGTTTTAACCCTATTATTCATTGATAAATCAATCTGATCTTGTCAACCAAGGAGACCTGAATGATTCCCCCAGAGTTTGAATATCACGCACCTAAAACATTAAGCGATGCGGTTGCATTATTAAATCAGTACGGTGAGGATGCCAAAATATTAGCGGGTGGCCACAGTCTATTGCCCATGATGAAATTGCGCTTTGCTGAACCGCCTCATTTAATTGATCTCAATAAAATAGATCAACTCAGGGGCATCAAAGAAGAAGATGGTGTCATTAAAATTGGTGCCATGACGGTAGAAAGCGCCTTGCTAAATTCAGCGCTACTAAAAGACAAGGTTTCACTTATACCGAAGGCCGTTAAATTGATTGCTGACCCTCAAGTACGCAATCGTGGCACGATCGGTGGTGACATTGCGCATGGCGACCCAGCCAACGACCACCCCGCTATTATGATGGCCCTCGATGCGACTTTTATACTAACGGGCCCTGATGGTGAGCGTTCAGTTAAGGCAGTTGATTTCTTTCATGGCACATACATGACTGATCTTAAAGAAAACGAGATCTTGACTGAAATACACATCGCACCCCTCGCTACTCATACAGGCACGGCTTACTTTAAGCTCAAGCGTAAAACAGGCGACTGGGCCACGGCGGCAGCTGCCATTGTTTTACAAATGAATGGCGATAAGGTGTCAATGGTACGCATTGGTTTAACCAATGTGGCTGACACAGCCTTGAGAGCAACCGATGCAGAAAATATTCTCATTGGCCAACCGCTTTCTGAAGATATTTTGAACAAAGTGGTTGATGCGGTGACAGCCATTTGCAACCCTGCTGAAGATTTACGCGGCGACGCAGAATACAAAACCGCCATGGCAGGTGTCATGACCAAACGCGCCTTACTTGATGCCGCAAGTCAACTACGTTAATCGACCAAATATTCGGAGTCCTAAATCATGAGTAAAACATTAGTCAGCATGAATATAAATGGCAAGAAAGTTGAAGAAGCCGTTGAGCACCGCACGCTACTCATTCATTTTTTAAGAGAGCAACTCAATTTGACCGGCGCACATATTGGATGTGAAACGGGCCATTGCGGTGCCTGTACCGTTGATATAGATGGTGATTCAGTTAAATCGTGTACGCACTTAGCTGTTCAATGCGAAGGCAGCGATATTTTAACGGTTGAAGGGTTAGCTCAAAATGGCGTGCTTCACGCCGTGCAAGAAGGCTTTTATAAAGAACATGGCTTGCAATGCGGCTACTGTACGCCAGGCATGTTGGTTAGAAGCTATCGTCTTTTAATTGAAAACCCAAACCCAACTGAAGAAGAAATACGCGTCGGTATTTCAGGTAATTTGTGCCGTTGCACGGGCTACCAAAACATTGTGAAAGCGGTGCAATATGCTGCAAAAAAATTACAAGAAACAGCGACTGCAACGGCTTAAGACCATTATTCCAATTCGATACGGAGACAGAACATGAATGCACCACTTCAAGACCGTGAAGCCGCTCTAATGGGCATGGGCGATTCACGCCTACGCAAAGAAGATGCGCGCTTTATTCAAGGCAAGGGCACCTATGTTGATGACATTAAAATGCCAAATATGGTTTATATGGACATCGTGCGCTCGCCGCTTGCCCATGCGCGCATTAAATCAATTAACAAAGAAGCCGCTCTTAAAATTCCAGGCGTTTTAGCTGTTTTAACAGCTGAAGATTTAAAGCCTCTTAAGTTGCATTGGATGCCGACTTTAGCAGGTGACGTTGCCGCTGTGCTGGCTGATGAAAAAGTACATTTTCAAATGCAGGAAGTTGCGGTTGTGATTGCTGAAACACGCTACGCTGCAGCAGATGGCAAAGAAGCCGTTTGGGTTGAATATGAAGAGCTCGACGTGGTGATTGACCCGTTCAGTGCACTCAAGCCAGACGCCCCCATATTACGTGAAGACCTCGTGGGTAAAACCGAAGGTGCACATGGCAAACGTAATCACCCCAACGAAATATTCACCTGGACAGCAGGCGATAAAGCAGCCGCTGACTTAGCCTTTGAAAAGGCTGACATCATCGTCACGCAAGACATGATGTATCCTCGTGTGCACCCCTGCCCTCTAGAAACATGCGGTTGCGTCGCATCATTTGACCCGATCAAAGGTGACCTCACAACCTACATTACCAGCCAAGCCCCTCACGTGGTACGCACCGTTGTGTCGATGCTTTCAGGTATTCCTGAATCAAAGGTACGTATTATTTCGCCCGATATTGGTGGTGGCTTTGGTAACAAAGTTGGCATTTACCCAGGCTACGTCTGTGCCATTGTGGCGTCTATTGTTCTAGGTCGCCCCGTTAAGTGGGTTGAAGACCGTATTGAAAATCTGTCTTCAACTGCTTTTGCTCGTGACTATCACATGAGTGGCGAGCTGGCTGCAACCGCCGATGGCAAAATTCAAGGTTTACGTGTCGATGTTTTAGCCGATCACGGTGCCTTTGATGCGTGTGCAGACCCCAGTAAATTCCCAGCTGGGTTCTTTCATATTTGTTCAGGCTCTTATGATATTCCTGCTGCACACTGCTCGGTCAAAGGCGTCTACACCAACAAAGCCCCGGGCGGTGTGGCGTATCGATGCTCGTTTAGGGTTACCGAAGCCGTCTATTTAATTGAACGTATGGTTGACGTCTTAGCGCAAAAACTCAATATGGACAAAGCTGAGATACGTGAAAAGAACTTTATTAAAAAAGAACAGTTTCCCTATACGTCAGCATTTGGTTTCGAGTACGACTCGGGTGACTACCACACAGCCCTTAAAAAGGTGCTTGATGCCGTTGACTACCAAGGCTTACGTGCTGAGCAAGCAGCAAAGCGTGCAGACCCTCACTCACCCACATTGATGGGTATAGGTCTGGTTACGTTTACCGAGGTTGTGGGTGCCGGTCCAAGCAAGATTTGCGATATTTTAGGTATTGGTATGTTTGACTCATGCGAAATACGGGTTGACCCAACCGGTAGCGCCATCGCTAGAATGGGTACGATTTCACAAGGTCAAGGTCACCAAACCACCTACGCTCAAATCATCGCAACTGAACTTGGCATATCGTCAGAAGTGATTCAAGTTGAAGAAGGCGATACCAACACGGCGCCCTACGGCTTAGGGACTTATGGTTCACGTTCGACACCGGTTGCCGGTGCCGCCATTGCCATGGCATCAAGAAAAATTCATGCCAAAGCCAAAAAAATCGCTGCGTCATTACTCGAAGTCAGCGAAGCTGACCTTGAATGGGAAGTCGATCGTTTTAAAGTCAGAGGCAATGACGATAAGTTTAAAACCATGAAAGATATTTCATGGGCGGCCTATCATCAACCCCCAGAAGGCCTTGAGCCCGGCCTTGAAGCTGTTCATTATTATGACCCGCCGAACTTTACCTTCCCATTTGGTATTTATTTGGCTGTGCTTGATATTGATCGCTCAACGGGCGAGACTAAAGTGAGGCGCTTCTATGCTTTAGATGATTGTGGAACACGCATCAACCCTATGATTATCGAAGGTCAAATTCACGGTGGGTTAACAGAAGGTTTTGCAGTTGCAATGGGTCAGTTGCTGTCATTTGACGCACAAGGCAACATTCAGGGCAATTCATTAATGGACTACTTCATACCCACTGCTGTTGAAACTCCGCATTGGGAAACAGACTACACTGTAACCCCCTCCCCCCATCACCCCATTGGGGCAAAAGGGGTCGCTGAATCACCACACGTGGGCAGTATTCCTACCTTTACAGCAGCCATGGTTGATGCGTTTTCACATGTCGGTGTGACACATATTGACATGCCCCATACTGCTTTTCGCACTTGGAAAGAACTGAAGAAAAACAATTTGAACTTGAACTAACGATTGACATCCATTCAAACCGACTTGAACACACATTCGATTCGGTTTGAATATTCGTTTTAAGCCTGTTTAATACCTCATTGAATTCAATTTGAAGATCGCTTCAATTTGAATTCAATCACATGACATCAAATCAGTTGAAGTTTACTGATCAGTTGGTTTTTAAAATGAGCTAATCATGAGCTCAAAAGGAAATAAGTAATGGAAGTCGTCATAGACAAGCAATACCCCATACCTGCTAGTGAAAAAGCATGCTGGCAGGTTCTTTCTAACATCACCGAACTGGCAACCTGTATGCCAGGTGCGACGATCACTGAGCAGATTGACGAGACGCATTACAAAGGTAGTGTCAAAGTCAAAGTCGGTCCGGCATCAGCCGCTTTTGCAGGCGATATTGAAGTACTCGGGGTTGACGAAGCAAACAAACAAATTCAATTGTTAGGTAAAGGCGCCGACAAAGGCGGTTCATCGGCCTCAATGAATTTAACTGCCACCATTACAAAAGTGGATGAAAACCAGGTCACCTTAACCGGCAAAGCATCTGTTATTGTGAATGGCAAGTTTGCCCAGTTTGGCGGCCGCATGATGACGTCTGTTTCTGACATGATTTTGCAGCAATTTGCCGATAACTTTGCCATCAAAGCCAAAGCAATGGCCGCAACACTAGCTGAACCTCAAGAAGGCTCATCAGGTGAGGCTTCAACCGAACAAGCCAACCATGCTGGCCATGCTTCTTCAGCCACAACCGAAGCACCGAAACTTCAAAGCGAATTAAATGGCTTGGCAATTGCCTGGATGCTCATCAAAAGTTTCTTTGCTAGACTTTTTGGTAAATAAATATAAGTTTCAAAGGCAATTTGCATGAACGTCAAAGATATTTCAGAGCGCTTAGCCAAGTCTGGTTATATTGCTGACGACAGTTTGGCAGAGATCGTCTGGATGGGCTTAACGATTGATAGACCCATTTTATTAGAGGGTGAAGCGGGGGTTGGTAAAACTGCGATAGCTCAAGCCGCCGCCTTAGCGCTTAACAGGCCTTTGTTTCGCCTTCAGTGTCATGAAAGCCTTGATTTAAACCAAGCTGTTTATGAATGGAATTACAGCCGTCAGTTGCTCGAAATTCGTTTAAGAGAAGCCGAAGGGTCAGGGCAATCATCATTACGTGACGACTTGTTTAGCGAAGACTTTTTACTTCAAAGACCGTTGATGCAGGCCATTACGTCTGAACAGTCTGCCGTGTTGCTAATTGATGAAATTGATCGTGCCGACGAGTCTTTTGAGGCGTACTTATTAGAAGTACTGGGTGAGTTTCAAATATCGGTACCCGAACTCGGCACAATCAAAGCCAAAAGTCACCCTTTAGTGATTTTGACTAGCAACGGTACACGAGACCTCTCAGACGCCTTACGGCGGCGTTGCTTGTTTCATTATGTTGATTACCCAAGCGTAGCGCGTGAAATGACGATTGTGAAGACCCTTATTCCGCAAGCAAACGCAGACCTCATACAGCAAGCCGTGCTGTTTATTCACCAATTACGCAAACAAGATTTAGACAAAATCCCCGGTGTTGCTGAAACGCTCGATTGGATCAGAATATTATGTGCGCGTGAGCTAAAAGCCCTGCCCCAAGACCCCAACGAACTGGCCCAGAGCTTGAGCGCTTTACTTAAAACGCGAAGCGATCAATGGCAGATTTCTGAACAAGTACTGACTAAATTAATGGGGTCCCAGCAACGTGTCGGCATTGACGCTGGCGTGATGCCATCACGTGCATAACTCGACTTAATCTTTTTGAACGAGACCGTGACCAAAAGCCCTGAACTGGCACTCAACCCAGATCAAAATATACGAAATTTTGTAGCCTACTTGCGCGACCATGGTTTTGTGATTGGGTTAGCAGAACTGCACGCCATGGTAAAAATCACTACGCTGGCGGGCATACATGATTTTGAAAAAATAGAAAAATATTGGCGCGGTATTGCATCCTCTTCTCAAAAGCAATGGCATCTGTTTCCTGAGCTTTTTAATGCTTATTGGTTTCCGCATCGTATAAAGGGCACAGTTAAGTCATCACACAAGCAACGTCGTGGCAAATCTTTACCCGAATTAATTTTAGAGATTAAAAATGATGGCCAAACGGCGCCGTCTTCTTCAAACCAAAGCACTGTCGCGCTTGCAAACGGTCAATCGGGCAATGATGAAACGGGTTCAGATCAAGCACAAGGGGGCGCCAGTCGGGTTGACCCGCTCGCTGAAAAACCCTTGGGCGACTGGTTGCCACATGACAGTGAACAACTCGATAAGCTTATTTACCCCCTGCAGGCTCGGCTAAGAAGAAAGCTGATACAAAAATATAAACAACGCTCAAATGCAACCAAAATTGATTTACGAGAATCAATTCGTCATGCAATGGGCACAGCCGGCGAATTGATCAAGCTTCAAACCAAAAAACGAAAAACAGTGATGCCTAAGGTTTTTATTTTGGTTGATGTCAGTAAATCAATGGAATCTCATGCCCCGTTTTTTTTAAGAATGGCGCGTTCATTTTGTCAAATCATGAACGCGAGAGTTTTTGTGTTTCATACTGCATTAATTGAAGTCACTGCCTTATTAAAGAAAAATAGTGGCCGTATTCAAGAAAAGATTAATACGGTAACGTTTGGTTTTGGGGGCGGCACGCGTATTGCAAGCAACTTCCAAGCATTTCTAACTCAAAGCCAACGTGGCAGTAATGGCCAACGCATTAGAGGCTTAAGTCGTCATGACTTAATATTTGTGTTGAGTGATGGTTACGATACCGACCCACCTGAAGAGCTACCCAAGGTACTACAATCAATTAAACAAATGGGGGTTGATGTATTCTGGTTACACCCAACCGTTGAGGTACCCCAATCATTGGCCATACAATTAAGTCAACCCTATATTTCAGGCTTTATGGCGGTCAGTCATTTAAATAGCCTTGAAGGGCTTGTCGATCTGACCTTAAAGCGTAAGCATTCAGACCATGCATTGACAAACAAAATGACTGAGCAGCTATGACCTTGAAAAGGTTAACAACTGAACAACTGAATAAATGATCAATTGAGCAGTTAACCAATTGTTCACAAAAGCAAACTTGCATGAGGCATTATTTATTATGGGCTGTATTTTAAAACAAGGTGGTGGACTCTATTCACGCATGCGTGTGGGCGCAGTATTGCTTGCGGCCGGCCAAGGTAGCCGGATGGGCAATCAACCCAAAGCGCTACTCAATTTTCAAGGTATACCGCTCATCAATCGCCATTTGATTGCGCTAAGTGGTGCCGGAGTTGATGAAGTGATTGTTGTAACGGGGTATTACCATGAACGCATCGAACCGCTAGTCGAGCAATTTCCGGTTCAAATTATTCGCAATCTCAAACCTGAAGACGGTCAACCCAGCTCAGTACGTTTAGGTATTGAAGCCATTGGCAACAAATATGATGCCGTCATAATGATGTTGTGTGATCAGCCCTTAGTCAATGCTGAAGACATAACAAGTCTTATTGCTGCATTCAAAAAAAGGCTAAAGGGTGACGTTTTAATACCCAGAGTTCAAGGTCAACGAGGTAACCCAATTATTTTTTCTGGTTCCGTGATTGAACGGATGATAGCCGATGATAAAAACATGTATTGCCGCAAGTTTATTGATCAAAACCCTGCGCTAGTCGAGTATTTTGAAACAACAAATGACCACTATATCGTTGATATAGACACCCTTGAAGATATTGAAACGTTTAACCAAAAAACCGGTTGGTCACTCGAACTACCCGTTGATGCATTGATTGTTGATGCACGGGGTATTAATAGCGACAATATAACGCATCCCTCAGACTCTGAGCCCGCCTACTTGGCGCTTAGAAGACAGCTTTCTTCACACTCATGAAAAACATTCATTGGCCTGTTCCACTTGATACGCATCATTGTGATGATGCAGCCCATATTAATGAAACGCTAGCACGCGTTTTTTCCGCAATGCGGGTGACGCATGAAGCGCAAACACAAGTCAATGATGATGCGCTACCTATAAAATCGTTTTATGCCAGTGAAGATAATTTGCTAGAACGCATTCAACTGCCAGAGTTTCAAACATTAATTGCTTTCATAGCCCATTCCCTGCAAAAAACGGTCATGAACGCGAACGCAGGCGTGTGGCCAGCTGGACGTATGAGCCTGCAATTACAGCTCGTGGGGTGTTGGTTTCAAATTCAAAATGGTATGGCCTTTCATGATGTTCACACGCATGGCAATTGCTCTTGGTCAGGCGTGTATTACGTGCAGTGCGACGGCGAAGCAAAAAGAGTCGAGCATCCAAGCTTAGGCTCTGTTAACGGTGTGACCCGGTTTTATGGGCCCTACACACAGTGGCTTGGGGGTGCGCACGTCGATATTGGCAATGCGTACTTACAAAAGAATACAATCGACATCGTGCCAGAGCCTGGCAAACTTGTCGTTTTTCCCTCATATTTGCCGCATCAAGCCATGCCCTATGAGGGTGAAAAAGATCGAATCATTGTTTCATTTAACGCGCAGATTCATGCCTCGGGTGGTGATCAAGTATTTAATTACGCTGCGACGTAATTAAAAATTAACTGAATAAACCTGCCTGTTTTGACCTTCAATTAACCATAAGATTTTCAGTCTCTTTGGTGAACCATTTATTGAAACCAAAACAGTGAAATCTGAGGTATGAAGGCAATGAGCAATACAACAATCAACATGGCAAACACAAATGGCAATGCTTTAGTTGCGATATTAAGAACAGGTTGCCCGGTTATACCAGAAATCACAAACAGATTCAGCCCTAGTGGTGGCGTAATAAAGCCGATGCCCAACGCCGTAATCATAAAGATGCAAAAGTGAATATCATTCATACCAATTGACTGGGCAAGTGGCAACATGATGGGTGCCAAAATCACAATATTGGGCGTTGACTCCATGACGCAACCCGCTATGATAAGAATGCCCAACATTAAAAATATGATCGCAACAGGGTTTTCTGTAAAGGCATTAACAGTGCTCACCATACTTTGAGGTACACCATTAATTGCCAGCACTTGTGCCAGAGGCAATGCGACGGCGATGATCGGCACAATCACACCGCAAACTTTTGCTGATCCCTCTAAAGAGCTGGGGAAATCACTTAATTTGAAAGTGCCTTGGCTTACACCCACTAAGATCGTGACAACGACTGCAACAGCGGCGGCCTCTGTTGGCGTGAAGACACCTGAATAAATACCACCAAAAATTATTGCAGGTACAAGTATTCCAAAACGACCATCCCAAACGACGGCTAGCCAATTTTTAAAATTAAAGCGTTCTTTAGAGTTTTCGTAGCCATGAATTCTATTCATAATTGCGTTAGTAATCATGATGGAGATCATGATCAAAACACCGGGTATGGCTGCGGCCAAAAACAAAGAAGAGGTTGATATGCCTAAAACCATACCAATAATAATGTATGCAATTGAGGGTGGAATTAATATACCCGTGCATGCGCCGGCCGCAACCAGTGCACAGGCATAAGAAGGTTTATAACCCTGCTCAATTAAACGCGAAATGGTGATACGGCCTACTGCTGCTGCACCGGCCGCGTCTGAACCTGAAATGCATGCAAAAAAACCACACCCTAATACAGTTGATGTACCCAAGCCAGAACGAACATTACCCATTGTGGCAGCTGCAATATTTAACAACTTGATTGATAAGCCCGTTCGTACCAGTAGATCACCAGTCAACACAAACAAGGGTATTGCAATTAAGGCAAAAGCATCAAGACCATGAAAAACAGATTCGCCAATTAAAGATAAAGGCAACGCCCCTGTTAGCCAAAGCATACAAAGCGAAGTTAAACCAAGAGATATCCACACGGGCACAGCTAAGGCGAATAAACCCAGCATGAGCAACAGTGGGCCCAAGATGTCCCAACCCAATTCGGCTGATGAAAAAGCTTCAGGAATAAACATAATATTTTCTAATCAAAGAGGCGTTTGCCGGGACGTGGTTCTTGACCATTAATGAGCGCACTAATGTCTAGCCACATAGATTGTGCAATTCGTAAGATGACTAAAGCAAACCCAAAAGGTATGGCAAATAGTATCCAAGCTCGACTCACACGCAGACCTTCAATGACTGAATTGAAAGTAATTGAATTAAGAAAGAATTCAATCGAAAAATAAAAAACGAATATCGCAAATATGCCCATTAATAAATCACCGAGCAAAAACAATGCTGACCTCAATCGTTTGGGTAAGATCGTCAACAATACGTCGATTCTGATGTGAGCGCGGTCTCTAACCGCAGCAGCAGCAGCGATCCAAACTAAATAAATAAAAGCATAACGTGCTGTCTCTTCACCCCAAATAGATGAGTAATCAAACACAAAACGCCGAACCACTTCAATAAAAATAACCATGACGATGTAGGTGTAGAGCGCCAGCAAAAGCCAGCGCTCTGCATTCTCGTCAATTTGAGAGAAAAGTTTACGCATTTTTGTGATCAAACGTCATGAGCAAAGTAGTTGGTTTGCACATTTGCAGCTTCACGTAGGCGTTCAAAATTATCAAGCGAACCCGCCAATTTAATTTTGGTGTCATTCCACTCAGGTCTTTGTTGGCCACACACATCAACCCATTGCTTCATTTCTGCCTCAGTGGGCACATAAAACTGTACGCCCGCTGCGGCCATTTCTGCCATTGCAAACGCACGTGATGCCGGCACTTGAGCAATATTTTGACGGAAGGTAATATCACTTGCAAAATCAATACCGCTTTGAACCTTAGTCGGCAAACTATTAAACCATTCAGCGTTGCATGAATACACCTGTGAATCAGGTACAGGCTTATTAAACGTCACCCAAGAAAGCATGTCTTTAAAACCGTTTGAATACAAAGCTACGACTGCTGGGTCAAGTGCATCAGCGACACCCTGCTGAATAGCTGAAGGTGTTTCACCCCATGCCACGGGTGTAGGGTTTGCGCCAGCCATACTATAGAATTGTTGCAAAATTTGAGAAGCAGGCACGCGGAACTTAATGCCTTTTAAATCTGCTGGTGTTTTGATTGGTACGTTGGCCAAACCTTTACGTGCTGCAACAGTACGGGGGTCAAGCACAATGTACATCAGCACTTTAAACCCACGGGCGCGAACCTTTTCATTCACCGTATTTTGCCAAGCCTGTGACGTCACTAAATTTACAAACTGTTGATTTTGACCACACCAGTAGGGAATGTTAACCAAGTCAACTTCAGGTGCAAATGCCGAAAAGTTAGCAACTGAGTGTTGAGCAGCTTGTATCGTGCCGGCTTGAACGCTTTGAGCTAAAGCGCCACCCATACCTAGCTGACCGGCTGGAGCCAAACGAACATAAACATCACCATTTGTTGCATTTTGAATATTTTCTTTTAAATTCAATTGCATCAAAGGGTACCAACGTGTTGCACCAATACGATATTCAGTTGCAATCGTCATGGTGAACTTAGCAGCTTTTTGACGTTGCTGCTCTTCGCTAGCTGTTTGAGCAAGTGCTGACTTGGCACCAATGGTGCCTGCTGCCGCGGCGATCACCGCAGTTGATGCACCAAATTTTGTGGTTGCATTTAAAAACTTACGTCGTTCGCTTTGAACTTCTTGCGAATATTCTGTGGGTTTTTTAGACCAAATCTTCATTTTTGTCTCCTAAAGATTGTGTGTGATTACTATGAGCTGTGTTAATGCAGTTAAACCTTTTTATGCATGCAAGGTCTTAGGAAAAAATAAGTAAATAAATAACCTAGTCTTAAATTTTTATGATTTTTGTGCGTTCAACACACGCTTTTCAGCTGCTAAAGCGGCGACTGTAAAACTAATTGCCGTGACAAAAAGCATTAAAAATTCTGGAACTCTATCAAAACTAATTGTATTTTGACCCGCAATAGAGAAGTATTTTGATAGCAAAACATTAAGCGTATACAAAGAAAAAGAGATGACACATATTGAAATGCCCATCTTCTCTGTAATCGAACGTTTAGATAAGTTTTTATTCAAGTCGCCCCCAATTTAATAAAACAGACGTATTACAAACAGTAGCAATACAAACATATTTTTTAAATTATCGAATTATTTGTTTCGTTTTTTAGAATTTACATCTTAAATCTCTTGGCCTCTATTCAGGTTTACCCTAACTTTATATTTTTTAAAATTCATAATTGGCGTTGAAATTTAAGCGTTTGGCCAAGCTAAACGAGGCCAATGCGATGGCAAGCTATGCGGGTCATGCGTAACAATAATGCTACAGCGCCTTAACAACCAGGGTTCAATACCTTTAATCAGGTGTTGCACCAACTCTGGTTGCAAACCTCTGAACGGCTCGTCTAGCAAGACTAAGGCGGGGTTTTTAATTAACAGCGCAGCAAGTTGTAAACGTCGCGCCTGCCCACCTGACACATGACTACCGCGAACACCTAAGGTGTAATCAAGCCCTTCGCTAGTATTGTGAAGCGTTTCGTAAAGGTCAACACTTTGTAAGGCTATATGCAAGTCTGTCTCGGGTACATTTTCTAAACCTAAGCTTAAAAACTGGCGAATCGAAACATTCATTAACGAGTCGCCTTGTGCCAATAAAGTCACCTTCTGATAACGTACCGCATCAGGCAATGTCAAAAGATCAATGCCCTCAGACCATACCCCACCCTTTTCAGGCTTCAGTTCACCCACAAGGGTTTCGAGTAGGCTGGTTTTTCCTGTTCCGCTTCGACCGTAAACCACTAGAGGCATGCCGGGTTTTAACAACAGGTTAAGGGGGTTTCTTTTGCCAGGTTGTCGCTGGCAAAGCAAATTTTTAACGGTAATAGAGCTGAATGCAATATGACCAAAGCTTGTGTGTTCAACAAAAGATAACTCAGTTGAATCAGATATCTGAGGTACTTTCGATGGGCCAAATGAGTCTAATGAGCCTGATAAGCCTAGAGCGTCGGGTATGTCTTTAGGCGAGTCAACGTGTTCGAGTGTTTCTAAATCCATTAAGCGTTCAGCCGCCGCCTTTGCTTCACCTGTTCGCCATAATGCACCCGGCAAGGCGCCAAGCGCCTCATTCAAACCTAATGTCATCAGTGCAAGTAAAGCAATAATAGGCGGTTCAAATGTGGGCCACGCTAAAGCGATGACAGCAATAGTGGTCATCGCCGTAATAGCCTGAACGCCATGCTCACCCAAACTGGCCATTTGCTCTTGCGCATTGAAACGTTGTGTTTGTTGCTGATCTAGTTGTGCCAGGTTTTGTGCACTATCGTGTTGCTTTTCGTTTGAAATCAACTCAGCTAAGCCGCCCAAGTGATCGATTAACGCTATCTTTTGTGCTGCGCGTGCTTGTACTAAAGCGGCTCCTCTTTTTTGACCTTGTTTAGCCAATACAAACGATACGATTAAAACAGTCAAACCACTTGCACCGATTGTGAGTGCAATCAAAGCATGCCCCCACACCGCACCGGCCCACACACTCGCTGCCAGTGTCATAAATGCAGCAAATATAGGGCCTAGAACACGTAGTGGAATACCGTCTAGCGTTTCAACGTCAACCATCAAACGCTGAATGATGTCGCTCAGTCGACGGTTATCAATCAAGCGCGCAGGCCTAAAAGCAACCGCATTAAAAGCACGAACACGCAAATCTTTCAGAACGCGCAAAATCGCCTCATGACCGATGACACGTTCAGCATAACGACCCACCGTACGGACAATCGCCAAACCACGAATCAACGTTGAGGGTGCGAAAATATTGAGGTTAGTCATCACCCCTAAACCGGCTAGCGCACACGCAGCAATAAACCAACCTGAGGTAGCTAGCAATGCCACGCCCGCCAACCATGTCACGCCTAAACAAATGAAACTTAATACAAGCCAACGAGCACGTTGTCGGTATAGCTGATATAGATATACCCAGACTTTCATGTGATGAGCCCCTGGGTATTGTTAAGTATTAATTTGCCGTTGTGAAAACTGTAGACCTGATCGCAGCGTGAAAGTAGTGCGTGATCGTGACTCGCGACAATAACAGTCACCTCGTCACGCTTGGCACGACTCAATAAAGTATCTAACAATTGGTCTCGAGTTTGTTCATCAAGCGCAGCAGTCGGTTCATCAAGCAACCACAGCTTAGATTGATTCAGCAGCGCACGAGCTAGAGCAATACGTTGTGCCTGACCACCCGAAACACCACGATTCAAGTCACCAATCGGCGTATCAAGACCATTAACCAAGGTGTTGTCAGGCAACTTGATGCCCGCATCGGCGAGCGCTTCAATTAATTCAACATCTGATGGAATGTGTTGACATGCCATGAGTAGATTTTCGCGAAGCGAGCAATGAAATAAATAGGGGCGTTGATTCAACCAAGACCAACCCCTGGTGCGCGATAGTGAACCCTGAGTCGGCTCAAGGAAACCCGCAATTAAACCCAATAAGGTTGATTTACCCGAGCCACTATCACCTGCAATACCAATCACCTGACCCCGTTCAACATGAATTGAAACATCGTCTAAAACAGCTTTTCCTTTTTGCCCATCATAGTGAAAAGAAACATGCGTTAATGTGACGATACTGCCCTGCTCAGCACCGTGTATTATCAATTTTTTGTTATGCGGTTGTTCTAAAAAAATGGGTGCAAGCGTTTTTGCTGCGGCCTTGGCAGCGGTCATATCGTGATGCGCTTGAGCCAACTGACGCAAGGGTAAAAAACATTCTGGCGCCAACATTAAAAGAAATAAGCCTGAAAATAAAGTGAGTGCTGAGGCGGG
>DITR01000013.1:3851-8151 GCA_002422175.1 Alcaligenaceae bacterium UBA6179 | reverse complement strand
CGGCCATCATGCTCAAGCTGGGTGCCTACGGTTTCCTGCGGTTTTCTCTGCCGATCACCCCTGACGCGTCAGCCGGTCTGTCGGGATTGATGATCACGCTGTCGCTGGTTGCGGTGATTTATATCGGACTGGTCGCGCTGGTTCAAAAGGATATGAAAAAGCTCGTGGCATATTCGTCTATTGCTCACATGGGTTTTGTTACGCTGGGCTTTTTTATCTTTAATACCGCAGGTCTTGAGGGCGGTATTGTGCAAATGGTTTCACACGGTTTTGTGTCGGCTGCAATGTTCTTATGTATTGGTGTGCTGTATGACCGCATGCATACCCACGAAATAGCTGATTTTGGTGGTGTTGTGAACAAGATGCCAAGATACGCGACTTTCTTTGTGTTGTTCGCCATGGCCAATGCAGGCTTACCGGCCACAAGTGGCTTCATCGGTGAGTTTATGGTGATTTTGGGTGCCGTACAATTTAATTTCTGGGTCGGTTTACTGGCTGCTACCGCTTTGGTTCTGGGCGCTTCGTATTCACTTTGGATGACCAAGCGCGTGATCTTTGGTGAAGTGGCCAACGAACGGGTTGCTGCCCTGACTGATATTAATTCTCGCGAGTTTGCTATCTTGGCTGTCATGGCCATCATGGTGCTCTATATGGGTATTCACCCTAAACCCTTTACTGACGTGATGCACGTGTCTGTTCAAGCGCTGCTTGATCACGTTGCAATCTCAAAACTGTAAGCCAACATGATGATGAATCAATACAACTTCGCGCTGGCCATGCCTGAAATTTTCTTGCTGGTCGCCAGCATGGCTATTTTGCTGATCGATGCATTTAGCACNNTGATTGAGGCCCAGGGCGAATCGTTCTACGGTCTGTATATCGTTGACGATTTGGCACATCTTTTAAAGTTTGCCTCGTATATCGCTGTGTTGGCTACGCTGGTTTATGGCCGCGAATACATTCAAAGCCGCGATATGCTGCGGGGTGGTGAGTTTTATGTTTTGGTACTGATGGCGTTGTTAGGCCAGATGGTGATGATTTCAGCCGGTAATTTCTTAACTATTTACTTGGGTCTGGAACTGATGTCGCTGGCTTTATATGCCTTGATTGCGATTCGTCGTGACCATGCACAGTCAACTGAAGCCGCCATGAAATACTTCGTGTTGGGTGCTTTGGCATCTGGCTTTTTGCTCTACGGTATTTCAATGATTTATGGTGCCACCGGTCAACTTGACTTGGGTGCTGTCGCTGATGTGCTGAGCACAGGCCAAGTTCCTTTAATGCCTTTGGTGTTTGGTTTAGTGTTCATTGTGTCGGGTTTGGCTTTTAAGTTAGGTGTGGTGCCTTTCCATATGTGGGTGCCCGATGTCTATCAAGGTTCCCCTACCGCTGTCACGTTGGTATTGGCTGCAGCGCCAAAGCTCGCCGCTTTTGCTATCACGCTACGACTTCTGGTGGCAGCCTTAGGCTCATTGACGGTCGATTGGCAACAAATGCTGATGATTTTGGCTGTGCTGTCGCTCGCCATTGGTAACCTGACAGCCATCATGCAAACCAGCTTTAAGCGCATGCTGGCTTACTCAACAATTGCCCATATGGGCTTTGTGGTGCTGGGCTTGTCTTCAGGTTCAGCTGTTGACTTAGCCGCTCAGTCTTCAGCGTATGGTTCAGCATTATTTTATATTTTGGCTTACGTGCTCACAACGCTGGGTACGTTCGGCGTCATCTTGGTTCTTAGCCGCGATGGTTTTGAATGTGAAAACATAGATGATCTAAAGGGTTTAAACCGCCACAATCCACTGATGGCCGGTATTTTAATGTTCTTAATGTTCTCGCTGGCGGGTATTCCTCCGTTCGTGGGCTTTTATGCAAAGCTCGTGATTTTGCAGGCTGTTTTGCAAGCTGACCAAGTCTGGGTTGCCGTTTATGCAGTCATGATGTCGTTAATTGGCGCATTTTATTATTTACGTGTGGTCAAGGCGATGTACTTTGATGAGCCTATTCACCAATACACACTGGGTCGTGTTCCGACCTCTCAGTCAAGCGTTTTGATGTTTAACGTGGGTTTAGTTCTGTTATTCAGTATTGTGCCCGGTGGTTTAATGTCATTTTGTGTGCAAACCATTGCACGTTCGTTTTAACCGTCTAACAGGTTTATGAATAATCAAACTGTTGCCGTCTGGTTACTTATTTTGCTGTCGCTGGCGGCGGCTAATTTGCCGTTTGTCAACGAACGACTGTTTGGTTTGTTTCGCTTAACTAAAGTGGCTGCTAAGCCAGCTTGGTTAGTGGTGGTTGAAGTGTTGACTTATTTTGTGTTGATTGCGTTGCTCGGTTTAGCTTTTGAAACAACGCTTTCTAACCCATTCCCCAACGGTATGACGTTAATAACCATTGGTTTTTGTATCTTTTTGGTGTTGGGCTTCCCTGGCTTTGTGTTTCGATACTTATTGAAACGCAAGCTCGCTACTCAGAATTATGGGTTACCTCAAGAGTAAGGTGTTGGTTGACCTTAAGCTCACCTTCAAGCATCTTCAAGCACCTTCAAACCAATTTAAAACTGCATCAAGTGGGCTGACGTTTAAAGCGTAGCGAGCTTTGGCTTGCACAATCGGTTTGGCACGATACGCGACAGAGTAGTGGGCTAAACCCAGCATTTTAAGGTCATTTGCGCCGTCACCTATTGCAATGATTTGGGCCGGGGTGGCGCCATGCAAAGCTGCAAAGGCTTGTAGGGCATCGGCTTTGCCCTGAGCATCAACAATTTTCCCCACAACACGGCCTGTTAAGCGGCCATGACTATCTTGTTCTAAAACGTTGGCAAGTGTGTGCGTTAGATTTAACCGGGTAGCCAGTTTGTCTGTGAAAAATGTAAACCCACCTGAAACTAACAACACTTTTATACCTTGTTGTAACGCCGTTTGCACCAATGTTTCAGCACCCGGATTAAGGCGTAATTTGTCGTTGTAGACCGTCTGCAAAACATCGGCTGATAAGCCATTTAAATAGGCTACACGGCGCGTTAAGCTTTCCGCGAAATCTTTAATTTCACCCCGCATCGCCGCTTCAGTGATGGCTGAGACTTCTGCTTTAACCCCACCAAATGCAGCAATTTCATCAATGCATTCAATATTGATAAGGGTTGAATCCATGTCTAGCGCCAACACTTTGCAGTCGCTTAGTTTGGCACCCGGCTCAACCATGGCAATGTCAATAGATCGAGCTTGGCTCCATTGTTTCATGGCTTGCACGGTGTCGTGATCATGCGCCACGTCGAGCAGCCGAGCTGCTGACTTGCTGATGCGTTGCACCCCATTGGCTTGCGCAATAGCTGCAGCTTGCTCGATCAACAATTGATCGAGGGCGGGTGATTGAATGACATTGTTCTGTGTCATAGCGGGGTCTCTTCTAATAAGGCTTTAGCAGGCTGTAGGCGACGCAGAAGGGCACGTATGGCGTCGGTGCGCTCTTTGATGTCAGTGGCTGCCATATCAATACGTAAACGGTCGGGCCCTGCAAATCTCATGTTTTTCTGGGTTTGCATCAGTTCAATTAATGTTGCAGGGTCAACCGGTGAGTTTGATTTAAATTGAATCAATACTTGCACATCGGTGGCATCGATTTTCTGTATACCCAGTGGCATGGCATCAAGGCGTAAACGATGGGTTGATAATAAAACACGCGCGGCGTCGGGAAGCTTACCAAAGCGGTCAACCAGCTCTTCTTGAATTTGAATCAGTGCATCAATCTCGGTACAGTTTGATAAGCGCTTGTAAAGCGCCAAACGGGCGTTGATGTCGGGGCAGTACTCGGTGGGTAACAAAGCCGGTGCGTGTAAATTGACTTCGCAGCCCGCTGTGAAGGGGGCGTCTAGATCGGGTATTTCACCGTTTTTAAGTGCTCGAATGGCTTCGTTCAACATGTCGTTGTACATAGAAAAGCCGACTTCTTGAATGTTGCCAGACTGTGACTCGCCCAATACCTCGCCGGTGCCGCGTATTTCAAGGTCATGCATGGCTAAGAAAAAGCCAGCACCGAGGTCTTCCATAGCTTGAATAGCTTCGAATCGTTTGCGTGCATTTTTAGTGATGGCGTCTTCACCTGGGGTGAGTAAATAGGCATACGCTTGATGATGGGACCGACCAACCCGCCCACGTAACTGGTGCAACTGCCCCAAACCAAATTTATCGGCCCGATGCATGATGATGGTGTTGGCGGTTGGCACGTCAATACCCGTTTCAATGATGGTGGTGCACAGCAAGACGTTAAAGCGTTGCTGGTAGAAGCCTTTCATCACTTG
>DITR01000013.1:3630-3783 GCA_002422175.1 Alcaligenaceae bacterium UBA6179 | reverse complement strand
AGGTTTTAATTGATAATCGCTTTTGTGGGGCGGTTGCGATAATAGAGAAATCACGTATGCCTTCTAACGACATACCCAAAGTGCGCGGTATGGGCGTAGCGGTAAGTGTTAACACATCGACTTCAGCTCGCATGGCTTTTAAGGCTTCTTTTT
>DITR01000013.1:2927-3580 GCA_002422175.1 Alcaligenaceae bacterium UBA6179 | reverse complement strand
GTGCCTGCGGTGATGCCGGCGATGGCTTGAGTAATTTCTTTGGCTGATCTAAAGCGTGACAGCTCAACCACTTTAATTGGCCAGTCAGCAAAGCGGTCAGCAAAGGTTTGTGCGTGCTGTTCAGCCAGCAAAGTGGTGGGGCACAAGAGCGCCACCTGATAGCCGTTTGTGACCGCAATAAATGCAGCCCGTAACGCCACTTCAGTTTTACCAAAACCCACATCGCCACAAACGAGGCGGTCCATTGGCCGGCCAGAGGTCATGTCTTGAATCACGGCTTCAATCGCAGCCTGTTGGTCTGGTGTTTCTTCAAAGCCAAACCCTTCAGCAAATAATTCATAGTCACCCAATGGGTTACTAAATGCATGACCTTGTCGTGCTGCCCGTTTAGCGTAAAGATCAAGCAGTTCAGCGGCGGTATCGCGCACTTGCTGGGCCGCTTTTTTACGGGCTTTGTCCCATTGACCTGAACCGAGTTGATGCAAGGGTGCGGCATCGGGGTCAGCGCCGCTGTAGCGTGCGATGACGTGCAGTTGCGAAACAGGCACATAAAGTGTGCTTTGGCTGGCGTATTCGAGGTGTAGAAATTCCATATTGCCGTCACCTAAATCTAGGTTGACGAGGCCATGGTAGCGACCAATGCCATATTGGGC
>DITR01000013.1:1641-2861 GCA_002422175.1 Alcaligenaceae bacterium UBA6179 | reverse complement strand
TTTTCAGTGATCAGAATCAAGTCATCGGCATAGGCCTCAAAACCGGTATCAAAGGGCGCGACTAACACGGCAAAACGTGCGTCGTGATTTAGAAAATCACTGATTTCTTCAGCGGTATTGTCAGGTGCGAGTTGATACTCGGCAAGCATTTGTACCAACGTTTCGCGACGGCCATGCGAGTCAGCACACAAGGCAATTCGGGGCGCATCGGGGTCAGAGCGGGCTTGATCAACGACAGCTCTGAGTTTCGAAATGGGGTCTTCAGAGCGACGGTTAATGGCGATGTCGGGTGCTGAATGAAAATCAGGGTGCTTGAGGGCAGGTTTGTAAGCCCCCGCTTCTGGTTTTTGTAATGACTCGTTCGCAGCCTGACGAGTCTGATGTGGGTCGGTTTCAGGGGGTGCTGTAAAAGCCAAGCGAGCAAACGGTTTAAGCTGCTCAAACACGGCTTCTGGTTTGAGAAACAAGGCATCGGGGTGCAGAACCGGTCGTTCACTATCGTGCTTTAAAAATTCATAACGATTCACCGTGTCGCGCATGAATTGCAACATGGCTGACTCTAAATCACCGCTTGAAACGATCAAGGTGTTCGGGTTTAAATAATCAAAAAGCGTGGCGGTTTCTTCAAAAAATAGGGGCAAATAATATTCAATACCGGCAAAGGCAATGCCGTTGCCCACATCTTTATAAAGTTGAGCGCGCGAGGGGTCGCCTTCAAACACTTCACGAAAACGTGAGCGAAACTGGTTGCGCGAGGCTTCGTCAAGGGGGAATTCGCGCCCAGGTAATAACTGAACCGATTGCACGGGGTAGAGTGTGCGCTGCGTGTCAACGTCAAAGGCGCGTATGGATTCAATTTCATCATCAAACAGGTCAAGTCGGTACGGTACGGCTGAACCCATCGGAAACAGGTCAACCAAGCCACCACGAAGGCTAAATTCACCTGGGGCCGTGACTTGCGACACATGACTGTAGTTTGACAGCATTAACTGTTCGCGCAGGGCGTTTTCGTCTAAACGGTCTTTTTGCTTGAAGTCAAAGGTGTAGGCCGCTAAAAAGGGTCGTGGCGCCAGTCGGTACTGTGCAGTCGTGATGGGCACAGTGAGCACGTCAACGTCGTTTTGTGTCAAGGCATATAGGGTGCGAAGTCTTTCTGACACCAAGTCTTGGTGGGGTGAAAACCCATCGTAAGGTAAGGTTTCCCAGTCGGGTAGGGTTCT
>DITR01000013.1:0-1620 GCA_002422175.1 Alcaligenaceae bacterium UBA6179 | reverse complement strand
AACAGCCACGCGTCAGCAGAGCCGGGAGGCTGGGGGTAATGAAGACGTTGCCCGGTTTTGGGATGTGGAGCAATTAACTTTAACAAGGTGGAAGTGATTTTATTTGTGACAACTGACATGAATGAGATGCTCTTTAAGCATTGATTATAAAATTGTCTAATGACAAATGCATCTGAGACACAATTATCAGCTTTAGGCGGTTCAAAAACGGTTAAGCGACTCGTCGCTATTGTGCCAGCCGGCGGGGTTGGGGCGCGCGCTATGGGGTCATCAAATATTTCGCAAGATCAACCCAAACCCAAACAATATCAATTTATCGCAGGAGTGCCTATGATACGCCGGGCGGTGCTGGCGTTGTTGGCTGACCCTCGTATCGATCAGGTGATTGTGGCAGTTCAGGCAGACGATATCTGGGCTCAAGCCGTTTTGGCTGATTTAGAGCGGGTGCAGGTGCGACCTTGTGCCGGGGCGACGCGTGCTTTGACCGTATTGGGGGCTTTGAATGAGGGTGCTCACCTTGACCATTGGGTGTTGGTGCACGATGCGGCGCGGCCAGGGCTTACGCCTGAGAGTTTGGCGCGCTTAATTGACCAGTGCTGGGCGCACCCAGTGGGCGGTCTACTGGCTTTGCCTGCTGCCGACACCTTAAAGCAAGCACTGCATGATTCTCATCAGGTGGCACAGACAGTTAAACGTGATGATATGTGGTTGGCGCAAACGCCGCAAATGTTTCGGGCTCAGATGTTATATACAGCCATGAATGGTGCATTGGCGGCTGGTTTTGACGTGACTGATGAAGCCAGCGCAATGGAATGGGCGGGTCACTCACCGTTGTTGGTGAGGGGTTCGGTTAAAAACGCCAAGGTCACTTGGCCTGAAGATTTTGAATGGGTGGGTTCGTGGCTAATAAATCAACAATGAGTGGTGTGCCGTTTAGTGATGTGCCGTTTCGAGTGGGGCAGGGCTTTGATGTGCATGCCTTGGTGCCAAATCGACCTTTGATTTTGGGTGGTGTCACCATTGAGCATACGCATGGCCTGTTGGGTCATTCAGATGCCGATGCTTTATTGCATGCCATAACCGATGCGTTGNNTGGGTGCGTCAGGGTTGGGCGATATTGGGCGACACTTTTCTGATCAAGACCCGCAATATAAAAATGCAGACAGCCGGGTTTTACTCAAAGCGGCCTATCAAATGGTTCAGAATTTAGGCTGGTCTATTGTCAATATTGACGCCACCATTCACGCTCAAGTGCCACGCATCACACCGCATGCCCCTAGCATGATAAAAAATATCAGCGATGATTTAAATGTGTCGCCAAACTGTATCAATATTAAAGGCAAGACGAATGAGGGCTTGGGCTATTTAGGCCGAGAAGAAGGTATTGCGGTAACGGTGGTGGCGTTAATCTACAAGCGGTAAGCTTAAGCGAGCAAGCAGGCCGCCTTGTTGGCTAGGCAATAATTCAAGCGTGCCGCCTGCATTGGTGATTAAGCGATTCACAATTGCCAACCCTAAACCGGCGCCCCCGCTGCCTGTCCGGGCGCTTATTCCACGAGAAAAAGGCCGCAAGACGCGAGCAATGTCTTGTGACCGAATGCCAGGGCCGTCGTCGTTAAT
>DITR01000189.1 GCA_002422175.1 Alcaligenaceae bacterium UBA6179 | reverse complement strand
TAACGCGTCAAAATAGCTCGACCAATCAGTTCAAATGTCTGCGCTTTACCATCATATTCAGCGCGCTCACCTAAGCCCTGCATGATTTCAAAGGTTTCAGGCTTTTCTTGGCGAATATAGACGCGCTTGCCTTCATCGGCGAATGCCGTGCCATGTTGAAAACCTTCACTATCTTCTTTTAATTTTAAAATATCGGCGTGCATATTTAACAAGCCTCGGGTCATGACGACTTGGCCTGTAAAGGTACTTTGCTTCTCTAAATCGTCGTAACTTAATGAGTTAGACAAAATTTGGGTGAAAGGCGCTTCTTCAGGCGTTTCGTTTGTCATCATGCTTTTAAGACCCATTGATTGGGCAAAAACATTGGGTATCAAAGTGATACTTGTCATGACCACACAAAATAAAGGCATGATGAAGTGTTTCATGGTGATGTCTTTAATATTTGCGGCGGGATTGAACCCGCCTGATTAGATATATCTTGATTGTCTTTTGTACGAGGGGCAATGTCTACATCGGTAGATCGCATCACGTTTAGCTGGCGAGTTTTGTTGTTATAGCTCATGCCAACACCTGAGAGCCTTGAGCGACCATTAATCGCCACGGCAGGCAAATCGGTGAATGCCAGGTCTTGATCAACCANNCCGTCGTCGAGCAGCACAGCCGTTTTAGACGTGGCTAATGTCATGGGGCTATCTGATTTGACATTGAAGGCACGCGGCACTTGTATTTCATATGATTCGTTATCAGGAAAGTGTTCAATATAGTCGCCTTCTAGGCGGCTAACGGCCACACCTAATTCATTGCTACGCAGCAACACAATATTTTTGGCCCACGTATCAGGTTCATGTGTATTTTTGGAGGGCGGGTCTATCGGAACAGCTCGCTGTGCATAGTCAGACGCCCACCACGTGCCCGCGACTAATGCTGTCAAAATAAGTGTGGTAATACCTGTCGAGAAACGATCTTTCAAATTTGCACCTGTGTCGATCTTAGGCGCAATGTGCACGCCTTAATCGAATGACATGTCAGTAAATACTTCACTGTATCACCCCTGACCCCAGTAAGCCGGGTTGAAAAAATGGGCTGAGTTTGCCCTGCGATGCCAAAATCAGGTCGCAGCATTCACGCACAGCGCCTTGCCCCCCGGCCTTGCTAGATACCCAATGGGCTGCTTGAGCGATATAAATTGGGGCGTCAGGCACGCTAGCCGCAAAACCCACTTTTTGCATTGCGGGTATATCAATTAAATCGTCACCCATAAAACCAACATCTTGAAAACTCAAAAAATGACGACTAACGAGTTCACTTAAGGCTTGACCCTTATCACGAACATCTTGCATCACATCAGCCACACCTAATTCAGCCGCACGCAAGCTCACAATTTTGCTTGTACGGCCAGTAATGAGTGCTACACGAATGCCGCTATTCAACATCATTTTTAAACCATGGCCATCATGCACATGAAATCGTTTAAAGACTTCACCTTGATCACCATACCAAAGGCTACCGTCAGTGAGTACGCCATCGATGTCAAACACCATGAGTTTGATGCGTACCAATCGTTCAAGCAGGTGCTCTGGTGTGCGCGTTAAGACAAGTGCTTCGGCTGGGTGGGGTATTTTTTTCATATTGAGTGAAGGGTTTAAATGACTTTTGCAGCCATGAGGTCATGCATGTGTAACGCACCAATCAATTGCCCTTCAGTTGAGCAGACAAGCATTTGCGTGATTTTGCGATGATCCATTGTGTTGGCAGCATCAATTGCCAGCATATCGGCATCGATGAATTGAGGTGAGGGGCTCATACCATCGCGGGCGCACAAGTGCCTAATATCGCCGCGCTGCTCAAGTAGGCGTCGTAAATCACCATCTGTAAAAATGCCAATTGGAACCTCATGATCGTCAACAATAACGGTCATACCCATGCCTTTGCGTGACATTTCTTCTAGCGTTTGAGCCATGCTGGTGCTGGCTTTAACCATGGGTATTGCTGTGCCATGACGCATGACATCACGTACTCGGGTCAATAAGCGACGACCGAGCTGGCCACCGGGGTGAGATCGCGCGAAATCATCAGCACTAAAACCCCGTGCCTGTAAACAGGCTACGGCTAGCGCATCGCCCATCGCCATAGCGGCCGTGGTGCTTGAGGTCGGGGCGAGATTCAGTGGACAAGCTTCCAGACCAACGCTTACATCAATATGAATATCGGCTAATTTTGCCAACTCTGAATCAGGGTGACCTGTTAAGGCAATCACTTGGTTACCCAAACGATGTGCACTTTGCACGACTGTCAGAATTTCTTCACCTGAACCTGAGTGAGATAGTGCTAACAATAAGTCGCCTGTGCTGATCATGCCGATATCGCCATGCAATGCCTCGCTGGCGTGCATAAAAAAGGCAGGCGTGCCCGTCGAAGCCAGTGTGGCAGCTATTTTACGGGCCACGAGGCCCGTTTTGCCTAGACCGCACACCACCACACGACCTGGGCAGCTCAGTATGAATTGAACGGCTTGAATAAAGTCTTGACCCAGACGCGCCCGAAGCGCAACGAGTGCTTGCGCTTCGGTATCAAGGGTTTGTTGCCCACTAGTTAAAATCGTTTGAGGGGTAATAGGTTTGATTGCCATTTTCTGATTGTAGTCGTGTCTGAACATATGTTTGGTAGTTTGTAATAGTCAAGCTTATGCAACAACTTAGAATTTAGATGCGAAATTTTTGAGAGATAATTGAAACTATCATCAGGCACTCATTATATGGACGTCACCATGTCGCAGACCGCAAGCATTCCCGTTAAGTTTGGCACACCCCTGTCGCCAAGTGGCTTTAGAGTGATGTTATTGGGTTCGGGCGAATTGGGCAAAGAAGTCATTATTGCGCTGCAAAGGCTGGGTGTTGAAGTCATTGCTGTCGATCGATATGCTGATGCCCCAGGACATCAGGTGGCACATCATGCTGTTGTGGTGAATATGGCTGATCGTCAAGCACTTCTTAGTGTGATTGACCAGTATGAACCCCATGTCATCGTGCCTGAAATAGAGGCTATTGCCACAGATTTGTTGGTGGAAATAGAAGGGCGCAATGGTTTGCGCGTCACGCCAACAGCCCGCGCTGCTCAGCTCACGATGAATCGCGAGGGCATACGTCGCTTGGCGGCTGAAACTCTAGGCTTACCCACTTCCCCTTATCGTTTTGCTGATACGCAAGACGCGCTGGTTCAAGGGGCGGCTGAGGTTGGCTTCCCCTGTGTCATAAAACCGGTCATGTCTTCATCGGGTAAGGGGCAGTCTGTTGCGCGCTCAGCGGCAGATATAGCTAAGTGTTGGGGTTATGCGCAAGCCGGTGGTCGAGTCGGTGCCGGACGCGTCATAGTTGAGGGCTTTATTGATTTTGAGTATGAAATTACCCTGCTAACCGTTCGCGCTTTAGGTGCTGATGGGTCAGTAAAAACCCATATCTGCGAGCCCATTGGGCACCATCAAGTCGATGGCGATTACGTTGAGAGTTGGCAGCCGCAAGTGATGCAAAATTTAGCGCTAGAGCGGGCACAACGTATTGCCTGTGATGTGACCGAAAATTTAGGGGGTTTGGGCATTTTCGGGGTTGAACTGTTCGTGAAGGGTGACGAGGTTTGGTTTTCTGAGGTTAGCCCACGGCCACACGATACGGGTTTAGTGACACTGATTTCACAAGTGCAAAGTGAGTTTGAATTGCATGCACGTGCTCTGCTGGGCTTGCCTGTTAACGTGGCGTTACGCGCACCTTCAGCCAGTGCCGTGATTTACGGTGGCATCGATGCACAAGATGTGGTGTTTGAGGGGGTCGCACAGGCGCTGCAAGAACCTGGCACCGATATACGATTGTTTGGTAAGCCCGAGTCATTTGTCAAACGCAGACTTGGGGTATGTGTGGCCACAGATCATAGCGTTGAAGCGGCGCGCATAAAAGCAAAAAAAGCGGCCGCTTGCGTCAAAGTTTCTGCTGGTCAACGTAAAGCGTTTAGCGATTGACCAAGCAAACATTAGGTCAGCAAAAGCGAGGTTCGTGGTACTAAGGGCTTACCAAAAAGGTTTAAAGAAAAAGTGAGTAGGCGGGGTTTTGTGATTCATTCCAGTAGGGGTAGCCCAATTCGTCAAGAAAGGTTTTAAAACCTTTCTTATGGCCTGACGGTATTTGAATGCCCACTAAAATGTGACCATAATCAGCACCATGGTTGCGGTAATGAAACAAACTGATATTCCACTCAGGGTGCATCGTATCTAAAAAGCGCGATAAGGCACCGGGTCTTTCCGGGAATTCAAAACGGTACAGCAGCTCATCTTTTGCTAAACTTGAGCGCCCACCCACCATATGACGTAAGTGCGTTTTCGCAAACTCGTCTTGGCTCAAATCAACCGTGGGGAAACCGTTCTTCTTTAAATTGGTCGCTAATTTGGTGATTTCGAGAGCGCCTTGAACTTGAACACCCACAAACACATGGGCAGTATTTGTGTCAGATACCCGGTAATTAAACTCAGTGATGTGGCGGGGCCCGAGTTGCTTACATAGCGCCCTAAAGCTTCCACGTTCTTCGGGTAAGGTGACAGCAAATAAAGCTTCGCGGGCTTCGCCTACTTCGGCGCGTTCAGACACAAAACCTAAGCGATTAAAATTCATATTGGCGCCACAGGCAATCGCCACCAACGTTTGTTTTTTAATTTGGTGCTGCGCCACATACTTTTTGGCGCCTGCAATAGCTAAGGCGCCAGCAGGCTCTAAAACTCGACGTGAATCTTGAAACACATCTTTAATAGCCGCACAAATCTCGTCGGTGTTGACGACAACATAGTCATCGACAAACTCTTTGGCAAGNNACATCATTTAAGCGTATGCGTTTGCCTGCCTGAATGCTTCGTACCATGGCGTCTGAATCAGCCGCTTGTACACCAATCACTTTGATTTCAGGTCGCAATGCTTTGATATAGCTTGCTACCCCAGCAATCAGACCGCCACCGCCAATGGCCACAAAAATGGCATCAATCGAACCTGTGTGCTGTTGCAAAATTTCCATCGCAATAGTGCCTTGTCCGGCGATGACATCAGGGTCATCAAAGGGGTGCACAAATGTTAAATGACGCTTAGCTTGAATGTCTTGTGCTTTGTCAAAAGCGTCAGAATAGCTTTCGCCATGCAATACAATTTCAGCGCCCAAGCGACGCACGGCATCAATTTTGACGGGGGGCGTGGTGGTAGGCATCACAATAATGGCACGACAACCCAAGCGTTGCGCCGATAACGCCACACCTTGAGCATGATTGCCTGCCGATGCAGCAATAACGCCTTTAGCGAGAGCCGTAGGGCTCAGGTTAGCCATTTTGTTGTAGGCGCCACGCAACTTAAAGCTGTAAACGGGTTGCGTATCTTCGCGTTTAATGAGTACGGTATTGCCAATACGTTCAGATAACAACTCAGCTTTTTCTAGGGGCGTTTTAACCGCGACGTCATACACTTTCGCAGACAAAATGCGCTTAAGGTAATCTATTGACATGAAAATATGGCTCTTTAAGCGTAACAAAATGAAACGTTATTATTTCATGCCTTAAAAAATAGGGGGCTTTTGTTAGTAAACCCGGGTGTTAAGGCGTGACAAAATGCCACTTTTTTGTTGTCACAGTTTTATTTTTTAGTGGCCTAAACAGATTAAGGTGAGAGTATGTTCAGCGGTATGGTGTTGATATTTTTATCCGCCTTCTTGGCTGCAACAATATTGCCCATTGGATCAGAGCCTGTTCTGTTGGCTTATTGGGCATCACAAAGTAACCCTTCAATTTGGCTTTCTGTTTTAGTAGCCGGTTTTGGTAATACCTTTGGCGGTATGGTGACTTACGCCATGGGGCGGGGTTTAAGGGTGGTTTGGCAGCGTTGGCGTCAGCGCATTGGGGGGCAAAACCCCAACTCATCTCCCATTTCCTCTGCTACGACCACCCCAAAGCCATCAGGTCGAACCCTGTATTGGCTGAATCGCTTTGGTCCAGTCGCTTTGCTCTTGTCTTGGGTACCTATTGTGGGCGACCCGCTTTGTTTAGCCGCAGGTTCATTGCGTTTGAGGTTGATACCGTGTTTGTTTTTTATGGCAATCGGCAAATTTGGTCGTTATGCCACCCTCGCTTGGGTGTTTTTGGTCTGGTCTACCCCGTGACCGATCAAGATAACCCAATAGGGGTATTACCATAGCAGGTGTGCTTTGACCTAAAATTGCCGTTTAAGAGCCTATTTCTATAAGCATCTAGATATGAACGCCCC
>DITR01000179.1 GCA_002422175.1 Alcaligenaceae bacterium UBA6179 | reverse complement strand
ACCATAATGCCCTCTTCGGCTAACGCCTGACGTTCGCTAGGCGTTGTCAAACCACGTATGGCTCTTTCGGGTGACTCACCTTCATGAATAGCGCGCGCTTCTTCAGCAAAACGAACGCCGACATTTTCAGTGGCTTGCACCATTTCACGCATGCGCATCATCATTTTTGCCTGAATTTTGATCATTTCGGCTGTGGTCATGGCAGTCTGATTGGCTAAATGACTGCTCGATGTATCTTGTGAGTGCTTTAGGTTGTGCGCCTCATGATGCATCGGCTGCTGAAGCCCATCGTGTGGCACGAGTGCACGACCAGAACCCATCGAGTGTGTCAGGTTTAAGTGTGGAGCTGACAACATCTTTTGTATGTGTACACTGTGACAAACTGGACACGTTAATAACCCCTGCGCTTGCTGTTTATCATAATCGTCATGCGAGCTGAACCAGCCTTCAAACAGATGGCCTTGATCGCACTGCAAGTCGAATACTTTTAAACTCATAGCTTAAGTAATATATGGGCGAATAATTAAATTTCAAGTCTAGGCACGGCATTCAGCAAGCTACGCGTAACCTCGTGGGTAGGGTTCATGAGCACCGCCTCGGCAGTATCCATCTCTACTATTCTACCCTCATGCATGACAGCCACTCGGTCTGCAAAGAATTCAACCACACTAAAATTATGAGTGATAAAAAGATAGGCTAAACCTGTCTCTCGCTGGACATCTGCCAATAAATCTAAAATTTGTGCCTGCACAGACACATCTAGCGCTGACGTCGGCTCATCAAGTATCAACATACGTGGCGAAACAGCTAATGCACGAGCAATGGCAATACGTTGGCGCTGCCCCCCTGAGAATTCGTGAGGGTAACGGGTGGCGGCATCATTGGGCAAACCAACCTGTTGCATCAGGCGCATGACACGGTCTTCACGCTCTTGGGGTGATTGCTGAGGTAGTAGCGCAGCCACACCTTCTTTCAAAATATCACCCACCCGCATACGTGGATCAAGCGACGCAAACGGATCTTGAAACACAATTTGAACATGCTGCCGTAATGTACGTAAAACGTTGCCAGAGGCGCCTAATAAAGGTTGGCCCAACAAATCAATTTGACCTGAAACTTGGGTGACGTCGTCAATTAAACGCATAATGCTTTTTGCAATGGTGGTTTTGCCGCAACCCGAACCACCCAACAGCGCAAGGGTTTGACCTGCATACAATTCAAAATTAACCCCCTTAACCACCGGGGTACCCATTTTTTTACGTTGAAATAGACCCCCTTGACCACGATAGGTAACGTGCAAATCTTTCACCGAAAGAACAGATTGATTGATATCAAACTCAGTCTTTTTTGAAACATTGCTATCTTGCTGAGTCAAGTACTCACCCGAAGGTAACCCTGATAAACGACGACCACGTTTGGCAAAAGTAGGTATGGCATCAAACAACTCACGCGCATAAGGGTGTTTAGGCTGATTGAAAAAATTATCGGCTGAGGCCAATTCCACGATTTCTCCGTAGCGCATCAATGCCACGGTGTCAGCCACCCTTCGCACCACAGCTAAATCATGGGTGATGAGTAAAACAGCCATACCCAACTGTTTTTGAATATCGGCCAGCAAGTCAAGAATTTGCGCTTGTACCGTAACATCAAGCGCCGTCGTCGGTTCATCGGCAATAAGAAGTGCAGGCTCAGCCGCTAAAGCAATTGCAATCATGATGCGTTGCTTTTGCCCCCCTGAAAACTGAAAGGGGTAATCGTATACACGTTTTGCGGGGTCTGGCAGGCCAACACGGTCTAACCAATTAATTGCCCGATCAAGGGCAGCTTGGCCACGTAATGACGTATGCCCCACAATCACCTCAAGCAATTGATCACTGATGCGCATGACTGGGTTAAGACTGGTGCTCGGTTCCTGAAAAATCATGCCAATACGTCGGCCTCTGATTGACTGCATGGCTTTTTCAGGTAACTGATTGATATCGCAACCTTCAAAATCAATTGAACCTGAGGCCACGTGTAGCGCATCGGGTAATAAACGCATTAAAGCGAAAGCGGTCATGCTTTTACCTGAACCTGACTCGCCCACTAAAGCAAAGGTTTCGCCTCGCTGAACCGTCAGCGCTAATGACTTGACCGCATGAGCCCATTGATCGCCACGATCAATCACCACTTCTAGCCCTTGAACCGTTATGGCTGGCGCAATCATTAAGCGCCCCCTTTCAAGCGTTGTGCCCAAGCAGCCCGGCGCTTTGGAACATTCATTAAGCCACCACGTGGGTCAAAAGCATCGCGCACACCATCGGCAAAAAGATTCGCGGGTAACACCAACGCCAACATAAACATAAACGCTGCAAGTAGCGTCCACCACACCATTGGGTCACGTGACATATCAAGCCGTGAGGCATCAATCATGGTGCCAAACGAATTCATGCTTGGGTCAACCCCAATACCTAAATACGACAATACNNAAAATAATATGCATAACGTTGGGTAATACATGACGATACAAAATAGCCCAGGGTCGCAAACCAAATGCCCGGGCAGCCTGCACATATTCAAGTTCTCTCAGCTTTAAAACTTCAGCCCTTAAGAGTCGGCATAAACCGGCCCACCCCGTTAAACCCAAAATCAAACATAATAAAAATAAGCGAATATCAGCACGTTGCGCCGATGTGGGAAATAAGTCAGGGTGAGTATCGATATAAACCTGCATCATTAACACACACGCTGCAATGAGCAGAACACCAGGCACTGAGGTCAGTGTGGTGTAGATGTATTGAATGACATCATCTACCCAACCTTTGAAGTAACCTGCCGTCAAGCCAAAGATGATGGCAGGTGGCAACATGGCTACGGTGGTTAAGGTGCCAATGACCCAAGCGGTACGAATACTTTTCAACGCTTGCCACAACACATCGTTACCGGTTCGGTCCGTACCTAAAACGTGATAACCCGAGGCTAAACCAATGGTGACACCCAACAACACACTCATGATGCCAAAAGTGATCAACATGGCGCGCCAGGGCACACCAGACCCGCTGGAATGAGACAAGTTTGGAGATGCAATAGGGTCATACGTATCTGGTGTCAAAGCAGAGTGGTTTTCTAACGTGACCCGTTCTTGAGGAGTGGTTTTGTTCAAGTGCGCTTTGCGCCTTGATCTACTTAACACGCTTAAAGCGATAACCCAAATGAGCGCAGTGAGAAGCAAACCTGAAATACCGCCCATAGTGGCTCGATAGGTCACATCTGACAACCACTGAACCTCTGGGTTTTCTAAATGCTTTCCGCCAAAACGTAAACGTGGAAAATCACGTATCGGTTCACCGCCCTCTTGCAAGATCGACTCTTTGGTGAACTGCTTCCAAGCAAGTGGGGCTGAATAGGTTTTTTCGGTTGAAACCAAAGCCGTATCGGCTAACAACACATCAAGCAACGATACAACCTTGGGAGCATAGACCACTTGTGCGTTGTTAGGTGCACCCGCTGCTGGGGGTAGTCGCGGCTGAAAATGAACTGAGTCAAGTAAGCCAATCACCACAAACAAGCTGAGCACAACAGCTGAACACATAGCAGGGGTATGCTTGGCCACACGCGACCATGTCGCACGTGATGTGGGAGTGCGATTCACATGCCATGCGTAAAACAGACACGTCGCTACTAAAGCAAAGAGTGCGGCATCGGTCCAGAGCAATATAAATTTAGGCATCATGATCACTCAAAGCGTACACGAGGGTCAGCCCATGTATAAGATAAATCAGCCAAAATAAGCCCCACAATATAAAGTGCTGAACCGAGAAAAACCATTGCACGCACCACAGCAAAGTCTTGCGCATTAATCGCATCGATGGTGTAACTGCCCAAACCAGGAATACCGAAAAAAGACTCGGCAATTAGGCTACCCATAAACAGTAGGGGCAATGCTGAAACTGTACCTGTCAAAATCGGTAGCATGGCATTACGCAATACGTGCCTAAACAAGACAATGCGCTCAGTCAACCCTTTCGCGCGTGCTGTTCGCACGTAATCTTTACCCATTTCCTCGAGAAACAAACTACGATAAAAACGTGCCTCGGGCCCCACCCGTGAGATCACTGCTACAAAGACTGGCAAGGCCATAAATTTAATCAAGTCAAGCCCACCCGCAAAGCCTGAATACGGCACCCAACGTAATACTTTAGCGAATAACCACTGGCCTGCAATAATGTAGAACAAACCTGAAATAGACAGCAGCAACACGCACAACACCACTCCCCAAAAATCAAGCGGTGTCGTTCTAAAAAATACTAAAACTAAAGCAAAAGCAACACTGGCCATCAGACCCAAAATGAAGCTGGGAATTGCTAAGGCTAAACTCGGTCCCATACGGTTTTTAATTTCCCAACCGATTTGGCGACCCCCATCAGACTCGCCAAAATCAAAACGCAATAAAGGTATAGATCGTTGATAAAAAATAGTGTCGGTCAGTTGCCCTATACCCTGCGCCTGCTCATTAAAAAACAAAGGCTTGTTGTAACCGCGTTCAACTTTCCATTTCTCAATAGCGTCCACACTCACCCTTTGGCCGCCAATTGCTAAGCGCGCCATATCATCAGGCGTGTTGACTGCAAAAAATAAAATGAAGGTCAACAAATTGACCCCGACCAATATAAAAAAACCATACATTAATCGACGCAAAACATAACGAGCCATGTCTATTGACCTCGCACTTTTTTAGAGAGGCTTGAATCGGTGATGGCCTTACCCTGGGTTGATTGAGAGGCAGACACTGAAGTGTGCATAGACGCTGCGTTACCCAAGGCCGTTCGAAATTGCTGTTGCCTAAGCATTCGCCAGGCGGGCCAAACTAACAAACAGATGAACGCAAATAGTGCGATCACGGGCCACCAGATGGGTTGATTCCAGGAACTAATTTTTTGATGTCGCAACGTCGTATCAATTGAGAGATACTGCAAAGTGTTACGCACCATTTGTGTTGGCTTTGCATTACCGACCCACTGTTGATAAGCACCAGCAGATTTGGGAAATATACCAAACATCCAGGGTGCATCTGTTTGCACGATTTCAATCATGCTAGCGATGATGGCAGCCTTTTCTGGACCATCGGGCAAGTCACGCATACTAACAAAAAGTTTGTCATATTCATCATTTTGATAGTTTGAGGCATTTTCTCCTCCCTTTTTAGCTTTGGCTTGTTGACCATAAAGTAAAAACAAAAAGTTTTCAGCATCGGGGTAATCAGCCACCCAACCCCACATAAACATTTGAGCTACACCGCGTGACATTTTTTCTTGAAAACGGTTGTAGTCAGTCGCTCGAATATCAAGTTGCACACCAATTTGGGCAAATTGACGACGCATCCACTCTAGCGTGGGGTTAGTACCCCCACCTGAAGCCGAGTCAAAATATAAAACCAAAGGCGCTCCGGTTTGGGCATGTCGACCATTGGGGTAACCCGCCTCAGCCAGTAATTGCCGAGCAACATCAAGTGACTTACGAACAGGTTTGTTATCAACCACGTCATACACTACCCGATTAATGCCTTCAGGCGAAGGTTGATAACCTAAAATACCCGGCGGAACAGGTCCATAAGCAACTTGTGCCTGATCATTTTGAAAAATAGAAACGTAGGCTTCCCAATTAAAAGCAATACTTAATGCTTGTCTTAATTTTCGATTTTTTAGCTGTTGCTCGGTGGTATCGCCATGCCCCACGATGGGGTCTAACCAGTTAAAGCCCAAGTATTGCATTTGCGCCTCAACGGTTGAAGGCAATTGAATACCGCGTTGTGCATACAAGGCAGCCTTTTCTTTCGAGTCACCGGCTGCCACGATCATTGCGACACCATAATCTCCCCGATCAACTTGAGGCATATCATAATAGCCCTGCATAAATTTACCCTGTAAGGGAATGGTCTCTTTTTCAAGGTCAAAAACAATACGGTCAATAAATGGCGTGATCTGGCCACAATCAGCGAGTAAACCGTTCGCTTGATCTTCAGGCTCACCCTCGCAGGGATAAGGCTCGCCCCTAAAGTTTGGGTTTTTACCCAAAACATGACGTCGGTTCTGTATTGACTCAACCATCATGTATGGGCCAGTACCGGCAGGCCATGTATTGATCGAGAGATTATGTTTGGCCATATCAGGTTGAGCATAAAAACGGTCAACTTCCCATGCGATAGGCGCCGTGAAAGTCATCGCTAACCAGTATTGAAACTGTGGGTAAGGTCCTTTAACGCGAATACGTAAAGTGAAGTCGTCAAGTGCAGTGACCCCTTCAAAACTGCTTTCCCTTAAATCAAGCCATTCTTCATTTGTGACGCGCTGACCCGTTTGATTTTCTTGCGATTGAGCCTTTTGTGTCAAAGCCTCGCGTAAGCGCGTGCCATAGTCAGAAAAATCAACCACGTGCTGCGCTAAGGTGGAATAAATGGGCGAGGCCACTTTGGGGCTGGCTAAGCGGCGAAAGGCGTATACATAATCGTGTGCAGTTAATTCACGTGTACCGGTTTGCTTAAAATCAGTAAGCGAGTATTTATCTTGCAAAAAACCCGGAGCCAATGGCCANNTAGTGGTAACCATATAACGGTTCGTATACGTTGTAGGTAAAAGGCGTTTCGTCGGTTGAATAGGAACGAGCGGGGTCAAGATACTTAGGCGAACGTTGGGTAAATGCGGTAAACAAAGTGTTCGTTTCTTCAGCACCCTCTGCATGCGGGCTATTTATAGGGGTCGCGTTGACCATTACTGTCGAGAGCGATAACACCATGATGCCGAGCATGAAGGCAACAGTTAAACGCAACTTCAAAATGAATACTAGACCCCGCTGAAAAAACATCATTAACATTGCCCCTGTTGCCAACACCTATACCGCCAAACCCATGGCGCAACGGGATTGGGCTCTACCCATAAACCACGTTTTGCTGCCCGTGCTTGTCGCTCTAAACTCAACAAATCATTGTCACGTAAATACTTGCCACCTGCTTGCTGATTTGCCCAGGCCAAACCCGCTTCGACCAACAGGCGGTTAGCTGTCGTTTGATTCACGGGAATGTCACAAATATGTCGATCATATCGGTCTTTTTCAAAACAGAGTACTGTTATCGTCTGACCTGCAACCAGTTTGGCAAGATATTCCCGCGAAGGTTCACTGTAGGGTTGTGCTGGGCGATTGGACCCACTTTTTTTCTCAGGCGCATCAATACTAGCGAGCCTTATTTTTTGGTTTTCAACACCTCTAATAGTCAGGGTGTCACCATCAGACACCTGAATCACTTTACCGGTGAGGGTATAGGTAGATTGAGTCTTGGGTTGAGCCAAAACGGTTATGGTTGGGCTTAGACTTAAGCCCAAAGTTATGATGCAAATTGACACAGCTCTAACCCAATTCAGAGCAAACCGAATGCCCAAAATATATCGAATTAAAAAAGTAAAAAAAGCCCTGATGGCCTTTATGGCCAGTAAAGCTGAGCTAAGCATGAAGTACCTCACTAAACAGGGTTGTCACATGATTTAATACGAGCAACGAATCAGCGCACATAATATGTAGATGTTTATACACAAATTTTAAAAGATAGGTTCAAACCACATGAAACTCGTTTTTCTAGATAGTGACACACTACCCTACCCGATCGAACACCCATTATGGGTCACGCAATGGGTACAACGACCCGCTACTGAACAAAACACTGAAGAAGTGGTCGAGGCGTTACAAGACGCTGAAATTTGCATTACAAACAAAATCAAAATAACCCCTGCCATTTTGGCGCAATGCCCAAAGCTCAAGTTTATTTGTGTCGCCGCTACCGGGTATGACTGCATTGATTTACGTGCCGCACGTGAACATGGCGTAACCGTGTCAAACGTACCCGGCTATTCAGCGCAGAGCGTAGCAGAGCACGTCATGGCCTGCTTGTTCGCCTTAGCAAGGTCATTGCCACTATATGCAAAACTCGGTCGTACCGACTGGTCTGAATCAAAACATTTTTGTGTACACAGTCGGCCTATTCTGAATGTTCAGGGTGCCACATTGGGTGTTTTTGGTAATGGTGCTATTGGTCAAGCCGTTGCGCAGCGCGCCACCGCAATGGGTATGCAGATTTTATTTGCTGAGCACCGCAACCGCCCCACAGTTAGAGAAGGCTATACACGGTTTGAAACCGTGATTGCACAAAGTGATGTGATCACCCTGCACTGCCCCTTAAATGAAACGACCCGTCACATGATCAGCCAAGCAGAAGTCGCAAATATGAAGCCTGGTGCGTTCATTATTAACTCAGCACGTGGCCCACTGATTAATGAAACGGCCCTACTTGATGGTTTGCAAACAGGCCATTTAGGCGGGGCTGCGCTTGATGTCTTGACCGAAGAGCCTCCAGCTGCTGACCACGCTTTGCTTAAGCTTGACCACCCCAATCTATTAATAACCCCTCATATTGCCTGGGCCGCTCAATCAGGTTTGGCCAACTTGGCGCACGGTGTTCGTGTCAATTTAGACGCTTTTTATCAAGGGCAACCGGTTCATGTTGTCAGCTAATTCTGCACCACAAACAGGCTCTAAAACCCTATTTTTTCGTGCTTTACCACAAATAAAGTTAGTGGGCGTGGCCGCCTTTTGGGGGGGTACTTTCATATCGGGTCGGGTGTTGGCTCAAGCCATGCCACACCTCACCATTTCGGCACTTCGTTTTATTATCGCACTTGCCATTTTATGGGTGGTTGCATGGCGCTTTGAAGGGGGGTTACCCAAACTCAACCGAAGCCAGTTTTTTGCTACTTTAGCACTTGGTTTAACAGGGGTTTTTGCATACAACATTTTTTTCTTAGCTGCACTTGAACGCATTCCTGCTGGCAAAACAGCCTTAATCGTTTCTTTAAGTCCGATTTTGACAGCCTTAATTGTTGCTTTTATTTTGCGTGAAAAACTGGGCACAAAACGCTGGTTAGGCATCATGATGGCATTAGTAGGGGTCAGTATTATTGTTACGCAAGGGCAGTTATTAAACGGTTGGCAAGCCATTACCCATGCTTTTGAATTAGGCGAAGGGTTTATGCTTTTAGCCGTTTGCAGCTGGGTAGCTTATACCATCACGAGTCGATTTGCCTTAAAAGGGTTAAGCGCAATCGCTGCCACCACCTACGCAACATTCTTTGGCGCTATTTTTCTTTCGATTGGGGCGTTATTTGAAATACCGCAACTCACTCAGGCGATGTTCAGCCCAACCAATATTGGGGCTATTCTTTATCTGGGAGTTTTTGGTACAGCGGTGGCCTTCATTTGGTACAGCGAAGGCGTTAAAACAATTGGCGCTGCTCGCACCGTCGTGTTTACTAATTTGGTACCGGTATTTGGCGTTGTATTTGGCGCACTGATTTTGTCAGAACCCATTTTGCCATCTATGTTGCTGGGTGGCGTCATCGTGATTACGGGTGTATTTTTAACGAACCACACGTCATAGTCGCTATACAATAAAAAATAATAATTGAGTAGGTTGAGACAATATGAAAACCGCATACTTCGGGGCTCATGCAAGCATTCAATTTTGGGCGAAATGTTGGCTTGTTATCGCTATAGCTTTGGGCTCCATGTCAGTCAAAGCTATTGAGGTGGGTGACACCTTAATAATTGATCAAATCACCACAATTGACGGTCGCGTGATCACGGCACAAGATTTAAAAGACAAGCACGTCATCATTGAAGTGTGGGCCACGTGGTGCCCGTTTTGCCATCGACAAAATCAACACTTGGTAAAGCTGGTTGACATGACAAAAGGCATGCCACTTCAAGTCATAGGTATATCGATTGATAAGAAACAAGAAGATGTCGTGGCGTACGTTGAGAAAAATAAAATCAATTTTCCCAACGCGATGATGACCCCTGAATTATCAAAAGCGATTGGTAAGCGGCGAGGCATACCTGAGTTATACGTGATCGACCCGAAAGGTAAGATCGTACAAAAAGATTATGGTGAAATGATTGATTTAGATGTGTTTGATTTAGCTGCTTATGCGAAGCGTTAAAACGCCTTGTTACTCATTTTGAATAGATAAATAAACGTTAAACGCATTCATACGGTTAGCTGCATCAAACAAAGGTACTGATTTATATTTAGACCAATCGATAGCCGCATAAACCTCGTCAAATGGTTCTAGGTCACGTGCGCCTTGACGTAATGACTCTCTTAAAAAGACCAAGTAATCACGTGTAAAAATCAAATCTTGTTGTGCTTCAGTCGAATACGGGCCATGACCTGGCACAATGGTTTTGGCGTTTACTTGGAGCAAACTATCTAAGGATTTGATCCACCCAACACTATCAGCTGTTCCCACAAACGGTATGCGTCCTCTAAAGACCAAGTCACCCGCATAAAGCACATTTTGTTCGGGTACAAACACAGCTAAATCGTCAGGTGTATGGGCGGGGCCCATCATCAGTAATTGAAAGGCCATACCACTGAGCTGAAGGGTTTCATTTTGATTAACCCAAAGCGTAGCAGGAACCAAACGCGTTTTATCATTCACCCAAGGTGCGAGTTCTTCTTTTGATACGCGTAAACGTAATGTGGCCGTATCAGAATTTAAGTATTCACGACCATTCTCTTGTGCAATGATCTTCGCCCCTAAGTCAGCAAAGACTTGCAAGCCGTAAATATGATCAGCATGATAATGCGTCACAATCACGTGTTGAATCGGTTTAGATGTGATCTTTTTAATTTCAGCCACTAACATTTCAGCTAAGGCAGGCGAACCTAAGGCATCAATCACCACCACGCCCTCAGGTGCAATCACTACACCTGCATTTGATATAAAGTTTTTATTTTCTTTCGAGCCCAGCGCTGATGCGCCCTCAACATAATAAGACTGAGGCGCCACTTGAATCAGTTTCATCCCCGATTCAGCAGCCTGAGCAAGTCCAAACCCATACCCAAACATAATCAATATAAGGATGTGGCGCACGACTGTGGCCTATTGATAACCAGGGTTACCTTCTGCGCCCTTAATCACAGGCATATTGGGTGCCTTTGCTGGTATGGTTTTAACCTCGCGTAAGTAAGCAGCCATGACATCCCAAATGGGTTCACCACCCGCCTCTTTAGCTTGCTCTGAAACAGGCGCCCAACCAGCTACTTTATACGTTTTTCCTGCTTCAATTTGCTTACCGTCGAGCATCATATTTGATATGCGGTTACCTGCCGATGCAGTCGGGTCAATCGTATATTGCATGCCACCGACACGAACCATATCGCCCCCCTGTTGGTAGTAAGGATCAGGGTTAAAAAGGTTATCGGCCACATCTTCAAGCACCACTTTAATCGTCTCACCGGTCATTGGGGTAACCGTGGTGTAGGGGTAAGTAATGGCGGTTTGATCGAGCAAGTGCTCCATCGTGATGGCCTGACCTGGCAGTAATGAGGTGCCCCAACGAAAACCCGGTGAAAAAGCTATTTCAGCATTTTTCATTTTCATCAAACCATCAACAATGACTTGGTCGAAGGTGCCATTGAAGTTACCACGACGATATAAGGTACCTTCTGTGGTGGCTAACTTTTCAGCTAACTTAGCTTCATAAGGGGCACGTATTTTGGTGACTAAGGCTGCCATTCCCGCATCCGCTTTGATCAAGTCTGAAAAAATAGGTAAAAGCTTATAGCGGAAATCAGACACTTTGCCCTCTTTTACATCAAAATCGAGCACAGCTAAAAACTTACTATTTGAACCCGCATTAGTGACCAAAGTGATGCCACCCGCATTTTTAACCTTAACAGGTGCAGGGACGCCATCATGGGTATGACCACCCATAATGGCATCAATACCCGTGACGCGCGTTGCCATTTTTAAGTCAACATCCATACCGTTGTGTGACAACACAACAACGACTTTTGCGCCTGCTGCACGCGCTGCATCGACTGTGACTTGCATGTTTTCATCGTCAATGCCAAATGTCCAGTTGGGTACGAGGTAACGCGGGTTAGCAATCGGGGTGTATGGAAAGGCTTGACCAATGACTGCAACTTTTATGCCATTCATTTCACGCATGGTGTAGGCTTCAAATACCGGGTCACCAAAATCTGCTGTTTTAATATTTTGAGCAACAAAAGTGACTTTACCTTTAAAGTCTTTCTCAACAATTTCTTTAACACGGTCTTCACCTAGCGTCATTTCCCAGTGAGCAGTCATGATGTCAACACCTAATTCTAAACAGGCGTCAACCATGTCTTGGCCGTTAGTCCATAACGCGGTACCTGAACCCTGCCATGTATCACCACCGTCAAGCAATAAAGCGCCAGGGCGTGATGCACGCACTTGCTTAACTAATGTAGATAAATGCGCAAAACCACCCACCTTGCCATAGGTTTGTGCCGCTTTATCAAAATCAAGATAAGTCATCGCGTGCGCTTCACGCGTATTAGGTTGAATGCCGTAAAACTTAAGCAAATACTCACCCACTAAATGTGGGGGTTGACCTTTCATGGTGCCAAAGCCCAAGTTAACGCTGGGTTCACGAAAGTAGATGGGGTTAAGCTGAGCATGACAGTCAGTAAAATGCATGAAATGTACGTTACCAAATTTAGGCAGATCGTACATGGCACTGGCAGCCGTTTGGGCTTGTACAAAACCCGGTTTCAGCACCATGCCTGCGGCAGAAGCTATGCTTAACAGTTGAACGAATTCGCGACGATTCATGCTCATACTTGACACCTAAAATTTAAACTTACACAACATAAGATACAAACCCGCCAATTATAAAAATGGCGGGTTTGTAGGGAACACCACTTGAAAGAAATTGAACTGTTATTGATTGACCGGCGATTGCGGGTCTAGCAACAATGCCATGACATCTTGAATTTGCTTTTCGCTGAGTAAATCGAAGTGAGCAAAGCGTGGCATGTTACTGCAAGCGTTGTAAGCCTTTGAATTGTTTAAACGATTCCAGGTATAAACGGTTATTTCTTCGCTGTTGCCACGCAATTTGCCATAGCCTAAAAGTGAAGGGCCAATGGTGCCATGCGAGACTTCAGCTTTGGTAACCTGATGACAGTTGTAGCAACTACCGCCGTTGACTGTTTTTTCATTATCAGACCAGGTTGCGCCTCGACCACTTTGAGCTACTTTTTCACCCTCTTTCCAGTCACCGAGATATTTACCGTCTGAAGGCGGCTTAATTTCTTTGAGGGCAATAGCTTGCAACTCAACCGCTCTTTTTTGACCTGCAGGGCTTTCTAAAAAGACTTTGTCTGAGCATAAAATCTGAATATCATCAGGAATAACACGCTCTTTTTTAGCAATACCTCTCGAAACAAAACTGTTATTTAAAGTTTCAGTCACTTGTGGGTCAGTTGTTTGAGCATACGAAACGTTAAGTGTGGCCAAAGAAACGATGCCCAGTGCCATTAAACAGTTCATTAAATTAAATTGCTTTTTCATATATTGAGTCTCCAATGAACGGGGCGATTAACGCTTGATACCGGGGGTAATGATTTCACCACCATTTGCTTGATTTGCCATATAAAGTGACAGGGCAATCGTTGCATCTGAACCATAAATTGGAAACGGCATGCGTTGCTGGCGATAACAATCATTTAAACGGTGCTGCATAGTCCAGAACTGGCCATTTGAAACGCGGTAAGCGGGCCAACTACCCCAACCTGCTTGCGCACCGACTGGTTTAGTTAAATTAGGCAAGTCTTGCATACGAATACGCTGGTTATCAACTGAGTGACACGATGCACATGAAAAATCCATTGGGCCGCCCTGTTGATAAAACAGTTTTTCGCCCAAAGCAAGCATTTTCTTTTCTTCTGGCAAGCTGGCTGGCACATTAACTGCCATACCTTTTGATTGCGTCACAACATAAGCCACGATGGCGTCCATGACTTTTTTCTGACCCTTACCCCAGGGCGCATCAATGGTTTCTGCCTGGGGAATGCCTTGCAATGTTTCCATACAGGTCATTAAACGCGACTCAAGATCTTGAACCCTATTGGTATCTTTAAAGTAACGGGGCAACTGAGCTGAAGCGCCCTTTACAACACCGTCGCCTAAACCGAGGTTACATTTTTGTAACGTGGCATTCTTGGGTCCCATGGGTTTTTTCCAGAGCTCTTCGCCTTCCATCTCGTAAAGCTCTGCAGGGTTGCCATCGGCCAAAGCGTCACGGTATGCTTTGAGCTGATCACCTGCCGTTTGCGCCCAAACTTGTGGCGCTGCAACAGCACTCAATGCAAATATAAAAGTACCTAATATGGCGTACCGTTTCATTTTCTTGCTCCTCCGTTGGGCTCACTTTTTAAACTTT
>DITR01000051.1 GCA_002422175.1 Alcaligenaceae bacterium UBA6179 | reverse complement strand
CGGCTTGTGGCGACGTCATGAAATTACAGATTCGTGTGAACGATCAAGGTATTATTGAAGATGCACGTTTTAAGACTTATGGCTGTGGTTCTGCCATTGCATCTAGCTCTTTGGTTACAGAGTGGGTTAAAGGCAAGACACTAGACCAAGCACTTGATATTAAAAATACACATATTGCACAAGAACTCGCTTTACCTCCTGTCAAAATTCACTGTTCAATTTTGGCTGAAGACGCTATAAAAGCGGCTGTAAAAGACTATAAAGAAAAACACAATCATTGATTTTTCGGAGATGCGGTCATGGGTGTGACATTAACTGCACAAGCAGCAGACCATATTGATAAGTACCTACAAAAGCGCGGTAAAGGTATTGGTTTACGCTTAGGTGTGCGAACAACAGGCTGTTCAGGCATGGCGTACAAGCTCGAATACGTTGACGAGCTAGCCAAAGAAGACCAAGTCTTTGAAAGTTTCGGGGTTAAAGTGTTTATTGACCCTAAAAGCTTGGTTTACCTTCAAGGCACCGAGCTAGACTATGCCCGCGAGGGTCTAAATGAGGGTTTTAAGTTTCTTAACCCAAACGAAAAGGCAACTTGCGGTTGCGGTGAGTCATTTACGGTATAACAGCGTTGACTTCTACCGATTCATTCGATTTATTTGGTCTGCCACGGCTTTACAAAATTGATTTGGTTGCACTTGAGCATAAATGGAAAACTATTTCTGCTCAAGTTCACCCTGATCGTTTCGCTGCGGGCTCTGCAGCTGAAAAACGCGTAGCAGTTGAATGGAGTGCGCGGGTCAACGAAGCCTACCGTGTTTTAAAAGACCCTGTTAAACGGGCTGAATATCTTTGTGCGCTAGCTGGTTTTGTGCACGATGAACGCAATCAATCGGCCATGAACATTGAGTTTTTAGAAAACCAAATGGCTTGGCGAGAAGCGCTTGAACTCGCCCGTTTGAACCAGCATACAGATGATTTAAAAGCTTTACAGACTTCAGTGCTTGAAGCCTCAAACACATACGAATGCTTAGTGGGTGATTTACTTGATCAGCACCAATGGCAAACTGCAGGTGATCGTCTACGCGAATGGATGTTCATTCAAAAGTTTTCGCAAGAAGTCACCCAAGCGATGCGTGCGACGCGAGATCATGACCGCAACCGTGAGAGTCAAACTTAAAAGCCACCTTATGCTTTACCGTGGTTCAATCACGGCTTAAATTATTATTTCAATCGTTTATTCATTAGGTCAGCATGGCACTGTTACAAATTTCTGAACCAGACGCTTCACCCACACCGCATCAGCGCAAACTGGCGGTGGGTATTGATCTTGGTACTACACATTCACTCGTTGCAACCGTTCGTCATAGCGTGCCTGAGGTTTTGCCTGATGCACAAGGCCGCTTCTTATTGCCATCTGCCGTGCGATATCTGTCGGCACAAGACGCACAAGTGGGTTATGACGTCTTAGACCAGCAAAAAAAATTCCCCCTCGATACTTTAGTATCAATCAAAAGATTAATGGGTAAATCTCTAGCAGATGCTCAAGAGACCCGAATTCCATACCATCTTGATCAGTTGGGCCAGAGCGTTTCAATTGTGACTGAACATGCTACGGTTACCCCAGTTGAGGTCTCTGCACAAATTTTACGTACCTTGCGCACGCGTGCAGAGGCAACGCTTGGCGATACGTTAGTGGGTGCAGTCATTACTGTGCCTGCTTATTTTGACGACGCGCAACGTCAAGCCACTCGTGATGCAGCTCGATTGGCAGGTTTAAATGTCTTACGTTTGTTAAACGAACCGACAGCAGCAGCGGTGGCTTATGGGCTTGATCAAGCGCAAGAAGGTTTATTTGCGGTCTATGACTTAGGGGGCGGTACGTTTGACTTTTCAGTGTTGAAATTGTCAAAAGGCTTGTTTGAAGTGGTTTCAACCGGGGGTGATACAGCTCTTGGGGGTGATGACTTTGATGCTCTGATTGCACAGCATTACCTCGACCAGTCGCCTGACACCTCTTTGAGCGAAGAAAATTATCGTCATTTACTTTCAGCCACAAAAAGCTTGCGTGAAAACCTGACTGATGTTGAACAGGCTACGATTAAAACAGATTTGCCTGGTCCATTCGCACATCTGTCTTTAACACGCACTGAGTTTGATCGTATGGCTCAGCCTTTGGTGCAACGGACGTTAAATTGCGCGTTGCATGCGCTTGACGATGCCAACCTTGAACCTCAGGCCATTCAAGATGTGGTGCTGGTGGGTGGTGCAACACGCATGCCTTTAATTCAAAGCGTCGTCGCAAAGTTTTTTGAACGCACGCCACGCTGTTCGATAAACCCTGATGAAGTGGTTGCGATCGGTGCCGCACTTCAAGCAAACCTTTTAGTAGGAAACCGTGCACCAGGAGAAGACTGGCTCTTGCTCGATGTAACCCCTTTGTCACTCGGCATTGAAACGATGGGTGGGTTAGTTGAAACCATTATTGCGCGTAACAGCACCATTCCAGTTGCGCGAGCTCAAGAGTTTACAACCTTCAAAGATGGTCAAACGGCTATTGCCTTGCATGTTTTACAGGGTGAGCGTGATTTAGCGCAAGATTGTCGCTCTTTGGCTAAATTTGAGTTGCGCGGTATCACGCCCATGGTGGCTGGTGCGGCACGCCTTAAAGTCACCTTTCAAGTCGATGCTGATGGTTTATTGAGTGTGAGTGCACGCGAAGAGGTTAGTGGTGTTGAAGCCAGCGTAACGGTTAAACCCTCACATGGTTTAACTGATGATGAAATTTCAAAGATGTTGACTGACAGTATGTCTGAGGCGCAACATGATTCCACTATGCGTATGTTACGTGAGCAACAAGTTGACTCAACCGCACTGATCGAATCAGTATTAGCAGCACTTTCAAAAGATCACGATTTACTATCTACCTCAGAACGCGAGCGCATTGATCACCACTTAACACAAACTCAGCTTGCACTCAAGTCTGACAATGTTGACCGTCTCAAAGAAGAGACGGTTCAACTCAGCCAAGTCACTGACTCATTTGCCGCCCGCCGTATGGACCGTAGCATTCGCGCTGCCCTAACGGGTAAAACCCTCGATCAACTTTAAATAATCGTTTCATTTTTATGCCAAAAATTACTGTTTTGCCACATCCTGATATTTGCCCTAAAGGCGCGGTCATTGACGATGCGCCCAAAGGCGTGTCTATTTGTCGTGTGCTGTTAGATCATGACATCGAAATTGAGCACGCATGCGAGTTATCGTGTGCCTGTACAACTTGCCACATTGTGGTGAAGTCTGGTTTTGATTCGCTTGAAACCGCTACTGATTCTGAAGAAGACTTATTAGACCGCGCTTGGGGGCTCACCCCTCACTCACGGTTATCGTGTCAAGCTTTGGTGGCTCATGAAGACCTAACGATTGAAATACCCCGTTACACCATCAATCACGCCAAAGAAACGCATTAACATTTGCTTTTATCACAATTCCTTAATCTTCTCGACGAAGATGTGGAAATAAAATCACATCGCGAATGCTAGGGCTGTCGGTTAATAACATGACTAAACGATCAATGCCAATGCCACAACCGCCAGCGGGTGGCATACCGTACTCAAGTGCACGAATATAGTCAGCATCGTAGTACATGGCTTCTTCATCACCGGCATCTTTGGCTAACATTTGCGCTTGAAAACGAGCCGCTTGATCTTCTGGGTCGTTTAATTCAGAAAAGCCATTCGCGATTTCTCGGCCCGTCATAAATAATTCAAAGCGCTCAGTTACACCTTCGTAAAGGTCAGAAGCGCGTGCCAAGGGCGAAACTTCAATGGGGTAATCAATGATGTAGGTAGGTTCCCATAACTTGGCCTCAGCCGTTTCTTCAAACAAAGCCAATTGCAAAGCACCTAAACCGGCGTGAGTAAGGGGTGGGCTGTTCGCATCAACACCAAAAGCACGCAATGCCTTTTTAATGGCTTCGGCATCGTTGAGTATGTCATCTGTGAACTGAGGCGCATGCGCTTGAATGGCTTGCACAATGGTCATACGAGCAAAAGGCTGGCTTAAATCTAGGGTTCGACCTTGATATGTCACCACGGCACTTCCGGTTGCGCGTTCAGCTGCTTGACGAATCAAGGTTTCAGTGAAGTTCATCATCCATTGGTAGTCGGTGTAGGCCGCGTAAAACTCAAGCATTGTGAATTCAGGGTTGTGACGTGGGCTGACCCCTTCGTTTCTGAAGTTACGATTAATTTCAAAGACGCGTTCAAAACCACCCACCAACAAACGCTTCAAATAAAGCTCAGGCGCAATGCGCAAAAACATTTGCATGTCAAGCGCGTTGTGATGGGTTTCAAAAGGTTTGGCTGCCGCACCGCCTGGTATAGCCTGCAGCATGGGGGTCTCAACTTCTAGAAAACCCGCATCTGTCATGGTTGATCGAATGGCTGCAATGGCTTGTGATCGGGTCAAAAAAGTGTGGCGTGTTTGCTCAGTAACGATGAGATCAACATAGCGTTGACGGTAACGCAGTTCTTGATCAGCAATACCATGAAACTTGTCAGGTAGTGGTCTCAAAGACTTTGCGAGCATTTGCGCATGCACTGCATGAACAGACAATTCACCTTTATTCGTTTTAAAAATGGTGCCTTCTATTGCAATGATGTCACCAAGATCCCATTGCTTGAATGATTCGTAGAGGTCTTCACCCAGCGCGCCACGGTCAAGATAAATTTGAATACGCCCTGTGGCATCTTGTAACGTCACAAAACTGGCTTTGCCCATCACCCGTTTGAGCATCATTCTGCCTGCTACCGTGACTGGGTGTTTGGCTTCAGCCAAAACCGATTGTTCCGTTTCACCATACTCAGTATGTAAGGGAGCAGCACGGTGCGAGGGTACAAAGCTATTGGGAAAGGCAACCCCTTGTGTGCGTAACTGAGCCAGCTTGACACGACGTTCAGCTATGAGGTGATTTTCATTTGGCGCGCTATCAGTGGTTGCGTCTAGACGGGCATTCAAAGAAGTATTGTCTGGGGAATTCATCATTAAAACTCGTGTTGCCGAATGTCATCGATGGTTTTTTGACCAAACGAATCGTGTTCGATGAAGGTTAAAAGTTGTTGTGCAACGTGGGCAGGTTTTGCCAATGCACCTTGTTCGTGAATCTGTATAAATTTTTCAAGGACAGGAAAAACTTTGGCGTCTACATTGCGAATCGTTGCTTGCATGGGGGTATTGATCATGCCAGGTGCGACAGAAGCAATACGCACGCGGTCGCCTTGCTCTAAGCTGACGACTTCAGCATAACGGTCAAGTGCCGCCTTGCTTGCGCAGTAAACCCCCCAGCCTGGTATAGCTTGACGCCCAGCACCCGAAGAAATCAACATAATGCGTCTGTCTTTTGAATGCGAAGTTGATGCTAGAAAATGATTAGTCAAGAAAGTAGGCGTCACAATGTTAGTGAGGTAGGCCTGTTCTATCTCTAAAAATGATGCTGGGTGGTCTGCTACCGTGACGGGTGTGACCACACCTGCGTTTTGAATTAAACGTGGTCGCTTGGCGAGGCTGACGAATTCGTGCATTCTTTTGGCTGCCTGCTCAACCGCCGCGCGATCGTTGAAATCAACCAAAATTTGCGTCAAGGGCACTTGATGGGTGCTGGCCAGTTGATCGAGCTCTGCAACATGCTGACGAGACAAAGTGACTAAGGCGACCCTTTGAGTCAAACAGTACTCTGCTAATGCGCGGCCTAAGCCTCGGGTCGCACCGGTGAGAATCAAGAGACGATCAACAGGCGAAGGGTTTGCAGACTTTATATTCATCGTAAATTAAAACCCTTGCTTTAAACTCGCTTGAATAAAGGGGTCAAGATCACCATCAAGCACTTTTTGAGTATTGGAAATTTCAACTGAGGTACGCAAATCTTTAATGCGACTTTGATCAAGCACATAGGAACGAATTTGATGACCCCAACCGACATCGGTTTTGGCATCTTCCATTTTTTGTTGCTCTGCCATACGGTTTCGCATTTCAAGCTCGTACAGCTTTGATCGCAACATTTCCATTGCTTCAGCACGATTACGATGCTGTGAACGATCATTTTGGCATTGAACCACAATGCCAGAGGGCAGGTGGGTCAAACGAACCGCTGAGTCGGTTTTGTTAATGTGCTGACCACCCGCACCACTGGCGCGGTAGGTATCTACGCGTAAATCAGCGGGGTTGATGTCAATTTCAATTGATTCATCGACTTGTGGGTAAACAAAAACGCTGGCAAAAGAAGTGTGCCGACCGCCCGCAGAATCAAATGGGCTTTTGCGAACCAGTCGATGTACGCCTGTTTCCGTGCGTAAATGCCCGAACGCATAATCACCTTCAATTTTAATGGTGGCAGATTTAATACCCGCGACTTCACCTGAAGACTCTTCAAGTATTTCAGCCTTAAACCCTTTACGTTCTGCATAGCGTAAATATTGGCGCAATAAAATTGAGGCCCAGTCTTGCGCCTCTGTGCCACCCGCACCCGACTGAATATCGACAAAGCAATTGAGTGGGTCGGCTGGGTTCGAAAACATGCGACGAAATTCAATTTTTTCAAGGGTTTGTTCAAATGCGTTCGCATCATCATCAATAGCGAGTAACGTTTCATCGTCATCATCAGAGGCGGCTAAATCAAAAAGTTCTTTCGCATCTTGAATTGATCGCTGTAAAGCATCAAGCGTCAGCACAACATCTTCTAGTGATTTTTTTTCACGCCCTAAGTCTTGAGCATGTTTGGGGTCATTCCAAACATTGGGGTTTTCTAATTCGGCGTTGACAACATCAAGGCGATTATGTTTTTCTTCAAAGTCAAAGATACCCCCTAGCGGCTAACTCACGCTCTAAGTA
>DITR01000045.1:11033-11185 GCA_002422175.1 Alcaligenaceae bacterium UBA6179 | reverse complement strand
CGGGGTGGAATGCGTGTAGGCGATATGCTTTCAAGGGTCTATAAGGTTCCTCTGGCAATTTTGTCTGCTAGTAGCTATCGTGAAAATGCCGGCCGCATTCAAGGCCAGCTTGATATTGCACAGTATATTTCGATGGCATACGGTAGCCCAGC
>DITR01000045.1:5581-10968 GCA_002422175.1 Alcaligenaceae bacterium UBA6179 | reverse complement strand
GAGCCTGATTACCATGCTCAATACTTTGAAAATAACCCCTGGATCCATCAACCGTTTGAAATTTACGACGATATGGGCCCAGATGATTTACCTTTAGACCCCTCATCACGTTAATTTCCCAAAATTTTTGCATATTTATGCTAAGATGATGGGCTAACTTATTCACTTACAGCACCATATAAGCGATCTCTATGCCAAATGTACGCCTAAAAGAAAACGAACCTTTTGAATCTGCACTGCGCCGTTTTAAGCGCACTATTGAAAAAACAGGTTTGCTCACTGAGCTTCGTGCTCGCGAGTTTTACGAAAAGCCCACTGCTGAGCGCAAGCGCAAAGCTGCTGCTGCTGTTAAGCGCCATTACAAGCGTATTCGTAGCCAGCAACTGCCCCCGCGTTTGTATTAATCGCGGGTCCAAGCGGGCGTATTTGTCGCTTATGCCTTGATCCCCGATTCATTCGTACAAGAACTGCTTGCCCGAGTCGACATTGTTGATGTTGTTGGCCAGTACGTTCAACTAAAAAAAGGTGGCGTAAACCTGCTGGGTTTATGCCCTTTTCATTCTGAAAAATCACCTTCGTTTACAGTAAGCCCCTCTAAACAGTTCTATCACTGCTTTGGCTGCGGTGCGCATGGTAGCGCCATTGGTTTCATCATGGCACATACTGGGGCCACATTTCCTGATGCCGTGCAAGGGTTAGCTTCTAAGGCGGGTATGTCAGTGCCGCAGTCTGTGCAGTCGCCTGTGGCGCGACAACAAGCGCAAGAGCGCAAAATTATTCAATCTACTCATGAGAATGTGCTTGAAACGGCTCAAGCCTATTACGTCAAGCAACTTAAATCTAACCCTGAAGCCATTCGCTACCTAAAAAGTCGCGGCTTAACAGGTGAAATGGCTAAGCACTTTGGTTTAGGGTGGGCGCCGGCCGATCGTCAAGGGCTATCGGCGGTATTTCAACGCTATGAAGATGATGTCTTGGTCGAAGCAGGTCTTGTTATTCAGTCTGAAGACGGTCGACGTTATGACCGGTTTCGCGAGCGGGTGATGTTTCCCATACGTAATGGCAAGGGCCAAATGATAGGTTTTGGCGGTCGTATTATTGGCAAGGGTGAACCCAAGTATTTAAATTCCCCAGAAACGCCGTTATTTGTTAAGGGCAACGAGCTTTATGGCTTGTGGGAAGGACGCAAAGCGATACGTTCTGAAGGGCAGGTTATTGTTGTTGAAGGCTATATGGATGTTGTCGGCTTGGCGCAATTGAATATTGCCCATGCTGTTGCCACACTGGGTACGGCTACTACGCCCATGCATATTCAAAAACTGATGCGGGTAGCTGATCAGGTGGTGTTCAGTTTTGACGGTGATTCGGCTGGGCGCAAAGCGGCGTGGCGTGCCTTGCAGGTTTGTTTGCCCTTGCTACGTGATGATATTTCCATACGTTTCTTATTTTTGCCAGCTGAACACGACCCTGATAGTTATGTCAGAGCTTTTGGTGAGGCGGCTTTTAGGGCGTGCCTTAACGAGTCTGAGCCGTTGTCGGGTTTTTTATTAAGTGAGCTGGCGTCACGCCACAATTTAAATGAAGTTGAAGGTCGCTCTGCCTGCGTGCACGAGGCTAAGCCGCTATTGGCTTTAGTGCCAGAAAACACCCTTAAATTACAGTTGCTCAATGAATTCGCGCAACGTGTAAGGCTTACACCAGAAGAACTCAATACGCTTTTTACACAAGCTGGGAAAAACGCGCTTACTGTTGCAAAGGCATCACCTCGAAGTCACGCTTCATCGAGCCCTTCAAGATCGCCAAGCCTTAAAAGCACCCAAAGTTTTCAAAGTACTCAATATGACGGATACCCTATTTCAAACGAGGGTAATGAAGAGCCGGGCTATGGTTTAACGCGCCGCCCGGGCTCCTCTAGAGCGGGCAGGGGAGTTGTTGCCCCTTTAGCGAAAAGGCTCTTTATGTTGCTCATCACCCACCCTGATTTGATCGATCATATGGGTGATCACCAACTTGAGGTACTGCAAGCGGGTGAGCATTTAGATCTAGTGATTGAATTTATTGTCTTGGTTAAAGCGAGTAAAGGGCGCCATCTTGGTGCGCTGATTGAGGCAGCAGACATAGAAAGCGATTTGCACCAGGTGCTTTCGCGTTTAGCAAGCGAGGTCATCTCGCAAGCTGACTTACCCAACCCTCATATCGAGTGGCAAGACGCCATGACTCGTATTGAATTGGAAAATCTCAAACGTGAACAACAGGTGCTTATTGCACGCGGTTTGAGTCAACCTAAAGATAATGAAAATTATCAGGAACTTTCTCAACGCATCATGAGTCTAATTAGTTCTTCAAAAAAAACTAACGACACTCATCTTGATTAGAAAAGCTATTCAAATCAAGGTAAACTAGAAGGTTTTTATCGTCATAACGCTGCGCCCGTCAAGGGGTGCGTCATGTTGCATCTAAGTTTAGTCTCTTGTCGCCTTTATTCATCACTTAAGCCTTAAGAACAAGTAGAGCCCACCTTATGATTACTCCAAAAAATAGCAGCCTGTCGCAAAAGCTTCCTCGTACGATGGCAGCAACTGCCTCTAAAGCGGCCAAAACTAGCAAAACAGTTGCTAAGAAACCAGTCGTTGTAGCTAAAGTTGCCACCTCTAAAGGGCAGGCTCAGGGCTCTAAGGCAACGAAGTCGGTAGCCGTTAATCAGAAAAAAGTGCCTCATTCTGCTGTAAAAGCTAAGTCAGCTGTTAAAGCTAAATCAGTGGTTAATGCCAAGCCTGTTGCTCATGCAACGCCTGGGGCTAAAACCAAATCACCTGTCATGGCACGGCAAGCAGTTAAAGGTACTCAAGCGATAAAAGCGAAACCAACTGTGAACGCAAAAGCAGCTGTAAAAGCAGCTGTAAAAGCTAAAGCAGACGTCAATTTAAAGCCATCGGTAAAAGCAAAGCCCGTTGACAATGCTAAAACCCGTGTCTCAAATAATATCCAATCTAAGCAGGCGGCAACGCCTAAAGTTAAACAAGCATCACACGCTGCAAAGGAACACATGAACAAGCCGGCATCAAAGGCAAAAGTAAGCACTCAATCTGCTTCCGAAAAAACTAAACCAGTTGTTAATGCAACACCTAAAGCAGCACCTAAAGAAACGACCCAAGCAACAAAGAAAGTAGCGAACAAAGAAGCGACCAAGGTGATTAGCAAAGTAGCGGCTAAGGCTGCATCTAAAGCAGTTAAAGCGCCTACTGAAGCAGCTAAAGAAATTAAAGAAGCTAAAGTAAAACGTGTAGCCCAATCAGCTGACAAAACGGCTGATTCAAGCGGTGACGAGGCTGAGGGTAGCGCTAAAAAAGCGCGTGCCTCGAAGCCAACGGGCAGAAAGCCTGGCCGTCCACCAAAAAACCCAGGTAATAACGACCAAGATTTTGATGAAAATGGCGATGGTGTTGAGCCTGAAGTCATACCAGACCTAAAGCCTATTCCTAAGCGTGGCAGCAAAAAAGGGGGTGGCCGTGGTGAAATCGCTACCCGTGGCCCTTTGACGCCTGAAGAATATGAAGCCCGTCGTAATCGTCTCAAGCTTTTAATCAAGCTGGGTAAAGATCGGGGCTACCTCACCTACGGTGAAATTAACGATCATCTGCCTGATGACCTCGTTGATGCTGAAGCCATTGATGGCATCATCAGCACCTTCGGTGACATGGGCATTGCCGTATACGATCAAGCGCCTGATGCTGAAACCTTGTTGCTCAATGAAAATGTTCCCGTTGCCTCCAGCGACGACGACGTTGAAGATGAAGCAGAAGCCGCGTTAACCACAGTTGACTCAGACTTTGGTCGCACCACTGACCCTGTTCGTATGTATATGCGTGAAATGGGTACGGTTGAATTGTTGACACGTGAAGGCGAAATTGAAATCGCCAAACGCATTGAAGATGGCTTAAAACACATGGTGATGGCTATTTCAGCTTGCCCAACCACCATCAATGAAATTTTGTTGCATGTTCAAAAAGTCAAGGCGGGTACAGCTCAGATCGATGAAATCATCGATGGTTTAGTTGACCCTGAAGATGGCGAAGAATACGCGGGTGCTGGCGTCGCTGATGAAGCCGAAGAAGACGGTCCTGCGGGCGGTATGAGCAGCAAACAGCTTGAAGACTTACGCGTCAAAGGCTTAGCCAAGTTCGAAATTATTAACACCCACTTTGAAAGAATGCGGGCTGCATATGAAAAGTCAGGTTATCGCTCAGAGCCTTATTTAGCTGCGCAAGAAATCATCATGACTGAAATGATGGGCATTCGCTTTACTGCCAAAATGGTTGAGCGTTTGGCTGACACCTTGCGTGCACAGGTTGAAGAGGTGCGTCAACTTGAACGTGCCATCTTGCACACGTGTGTTGAGCGTGCGGGTATGCCACGTAGCCATTTTATTAAGACCTTTCCTGGCAATGAAACCAATCTTGATTGGGTTATACAAGAGGTCAATGCTGGCCATACCTATTCAACCATTCTTGAACGTCACATTCCCGATGTGCAAGAGTTGCAACAAAAAATGATTGATTTGCAAATTCGTGTTGTGTTGCCCCTTAAAGATCTTAAAGAGGTTAATAAGCGCATGGCAACCGGTGAAGCCAAGGCCCGCAAGGCTAAACGCGAAATGACCGAAGCCAACTTACGCCTTGTCATCTCAATTGCTAAAAAATACACCAATCGTGGCCTTCAGTTTCTTGACCTGATTCAAGAAGGCAATATCGGTTTGATGAAAGCAGTTGATAAATTTGAATATCGTCGTGGATATAAGTTTTCAACTTATGCCACTTGGTGGATTCGTCAGGCGATNNCCGGTGCACATGATCGAAACCATCAATAAGATGAATCGTATTAGCCGTCAAATCTTGCAAGAAACCGGTAGTGAGCCAGATCCCGCTACGCTGGCTGCCAAGATGGACATGCCGGAAGATAAGATTCGTAAAATCTTAAAGATTGCTAAAGAGCCTATTTCAATGGAAACGCCTATCGGTGACGATGACGATTCACATTTAGGTGATTTCATCGAAGACAATGCTACCCTGTCACCTGCTGAGGCAGCGTTGTATGGCTCAATGCGTGATGTTGTGAAAGAAGTGCTTGATTCACTCACCCCGCGCGAGGCAAAAGTTTTGCGGATGCGCTTTGGTGTTGAAATGAGTAGCGACCAAACGTTAGAAGAAGTGGGTAAGCAGTTTGACGTCACACGTGAGCGTATACGTCAAATTGAAGCAAAAGCGTTGCGTAAGCTGCGCCATCCCAGCAGAGCTGATAAACTACGAAGCTTCCTTGAAGGGCAGTAAAATTCAAGTGTAGTGATTAGGGCCCCTAGCTCATGCTTGGTTAGAGCAGCGGACTCATAA
>DITR01000045.1:0-5486 GCA_002422175.1 Alcaligenaceae bacterium UBA6179 | reverse complement strand
TTTAGGGCCCATAGCTCAGTTGGTTAGAGCAGAGGACTCATAGCGAAAGTTGTGCCATATAAGTCGAGCAATCGATATGATGAAGGCATAGTCCAGGGAGTTGTGAAAGCAACACAAACCGGAATCCTTTGGTCCCTGGTTCAAGTCCTGGTGGGCCCACCATAAAAGCAAAGGTACGTACCGACCACATGGTTTACACATCTACCAATCACATCCCCAATATACCTTCTGGTCTGACGTCTTAAATTTGGGATTTTTCGTCAATTTAGCATTTTAATGTATAATATATTACACAAATTATGAAATAGTCATCCCATGAACTTACGTGAAATTGGTCTTAAAGTAGGGCAGCGCCGCACTGATCTGGGCCTATCTCAGGATCGATTGGCAAAGCTTTGCGGCCTTTCAAGATCGACCATTCACCATTTAGAGAAGGGTACTTTGAATGATTTGGGTGCAGCCAAGCTGCTAGCGTTGCTATCGTTATTGGGGCTCGATGTTATTACTCAAGAGCACAGTAAAAAAAACCTTGGTTTAGATATGGCCAGTAAAACTGCAAGTGTTAGCTACAAGACCAAGCTTCAAAGTAGCGACTTGTCTTACTCGTTGGCATGCGGAGAATTGCCAGATGCTATTTATCCGCATGTAGCGACATTGCTTGATGAAGCGCCATTGGAAATTATTTTGTCTGCAGTGGAAGAGGCGGCAATTGAAAATCACGTCGCACCGAAGTTAATCTGGAAGAACATATATCGGTGGGCGCAAGAAATGCATTCACCAAGATCGGCCTGGGCTTAATCGATGAGCAAATTGATTAAGCGTGAACTACCAGACGGCGCATGGAAGGATTTTCTCCCTCATGCGCTTTCTATTATTGAAGATATAAAGCGCCATGACAACAAGATCTATGGGGGCAAAACTTTGTTATGGGATCAGTCTGCTGCACTGTATATAATTTACCCGGAAATATTTAAAAAGCATGGTGGTCCGGGTGGACATTATGAGGCGGCTGTGAGTCCTGAGGAATTTAGGACTAAATGGACTCAGGCGACAAATCAGGCTAAAACTTACAAATAACTTGGTACGAAATTTTTCTGAGCTTGACATGGACAGAAGACAATTCCTCAAAACATCTGGTTGCACTACCATAGCTGCAATACTCGTTCGTTATATCAGTCCTGAAAATGCTTTTGCAGCACGTTCTCAGGGTTATGTCACTGCAGGGAGTTCTGGTCGAGCTGGCAAAGAACTTTACGAGGGGATCACCAAGGCAACAGGTGGGAAGATCTATGCCATCGATTTTCGTGCTAAAGATATGGTTGGCTGGCCAACGATCGAGAGGCGAAACGTCATATTACGAGCGCCTCGGGTTGATCTTGTTTACGCAGGAATTGATTTAGAAAAGTTGCAACAGCAATATTTAAATTTCAGCATTTTGACAGGCGATGATTTAAATAAGTGGGGCTGCCGAGGCGCTGCTCCATTTCTAAGCCCTGATTTCTACGTGACGCCTGGTCAAGCGCCTTCATATTTTGGTCAGCCGCTTGCTATGCTGTCTTTCAAATCAGTAGACGATTATTTGGCGATCAAAACTAAGATTCCGAGTTTAAAGAACTATATTCGATATGGGGGGCAGGCACGCGTGGTGCAAATGCCAGATTATGGAACGAGCGAATTTGTCTTTTATCAAGGTCCAAACCGGGATCCAGAGTTTTCATATATGAAGGATGTTCCTGAACAGGAGGCTGCTACCGATCCGATTAACGCACAAAGATATCGCATATTGTCCGACGCATATAAAAATAAAATCCAACAGGAGCTAAAGCATTCTGATTGGCAAATATTTCGATCAGGCTATTCGACACAATCCGTTGATCCGATGTTCATGGAGCCTGAAAACGNNCTCAATCACCCCATGAAGATGCCGTCGCGATCGAAGAATTTTTTTCAGGTGCCAAGACTCCACCGATCAAGAAGATCATCGTTAACTGCTGTTTTCTTGGTGGTGGTTTTGGGGGGAAGGATAGTTCAGATTTTCCTTTACACCTTGCGATTGCTGCGATGGGTGAACCAGATGTCGCGCATCGTATTATTCATAGTCGTCCCGAGCAGTTTCAAAGCGGATTAAAAAGGCACGCATCTAAAACTGAGATTTCCATCGCTGTGGACAAGAATGGAAAATTTCAATACTTGCATTCAAATATCCGCTTGGATGGGGGCGGACAAAATAACTATAGCTTTGCTGTGCAGAGTGTTAGCGCGCGAAATGCAGCTGGCGGTTATCACTTTACCCGTTCGTTGATTGATTCAGTCGCATATGCTTCAAACTCCGTTCCGGCTGGTTCGATGAGAGGTTTTGGATCATTTCAGTCCTCTTTCGCGCTAGAGTGTCTAATCGATCAAGCCGCTCATGCTCTTCAGCTCGATCCTATCGAATTGAGATTAAAAAATTACATACCAGAATATGGTGTGACTCAAACCGGAGTAAAGTTAGCAATTCCAACGCATGCACACAAGGTATTAACAGCGGCTAAGCAATCGAAAATCTGGAAAGATAGGCTTGCTAATAAAAAAGATAACTTTAATAGCGATTTTGTTTACGGTACGGGTTTTGCTGCAGCGTTCAAAACATTTGGAAAAAATGAAAATGGCTGTTTTGGAGGAGTCGAAATCACCCAACATGGAGTCATTAAGCTTTATACATCTGGTGTCGACATGGGAAATGGATCGGCGACAACACTTTCGCTTTCTCTGGCTGATATGTTTGGACGACCAGCAGATGAAGTTGAAATCGGCGTAACACATTATTTCGATTCGCTTAAACTAGTCACTTCCCTAGCCACAAGTCAAGAGAGTCAGGCTGCATTGTCTGCCAATCCATTTTGGACGCCATCGATTGTTATTTCTACAGCTGCAAGTACGTCAGCCTATCATTTAAGACATGCCGTACTTGAAGCTGCGAGAGTAATTGTGGAGTTAGGATTATTACCGGCTGCGGTTGCACTACTTGAACTTCGTCCAGAGGATGCCCGACTTACTCGTCAGGATTACTCGTTCGATGAAGAAGGTTTGCGCTATAAAGATGGACGCCACGTTTCTTTTGAATCGCTTTCTGCCGTAGTCTATAAAAATGGTTTTGTTTCTGGCGCACTTGTTCACGCTTATTACAGAGAATACTGGGCCCAATCGGACTTTACTCTTAATGATCTGATTTACCAAGGAAAGATTGATGCTTTATCCGTGCGAACGGGTTCAGATCGATATTTAGCGATCCCTCGTACACGTGTCAGCTATTCGCCGCTTCGCTCGTTAAATGGCGATGCTAATCAGATATCCACGTATGCCTCTATCATTTCAGTGGCAGTTAATCGATCTTCGGGAGAGGTGAGTATAGTCGATGCGGAAAATTTTCTTGATTGTGGACCCGTGATCAAGAGAGAAATCGTAGAGGGTCAGATGCAAGGGGCTTTTGCAATGGGCATCGGACAAACGTTCATGGAAGACTTGCATCATGATGGGCTATCGGTAGGGCAAGGCGATTGGAATCTTAATCTTTATCATTTGCCTAAGGCCGCCGACTGTGCGGTTGATCGGGTCAAGTTTCATATTCTTGAGCCTACCGCGGGCGATGATCCAAGGGGAATGTCTGAGGTTGTTTTTAATTCCATCCCTGCAGCAATCGTGAATGCCCTAGCAGATGCGACTCAACATCGGTTTACTAGTCTACCGATTAAACCTGCGGATATTAAGAAAGTGTTATCAAGATGAATTCAACTAAGATCCATTTCTATGTAAATGATAAGGCGGTAGAGACTCACATTCTGACTGAAATGAGCTTGGCTGACTTTCTGCATGAAAAACTAGGTTTAACAGGAACTAAGGTGTCTTGTGGGATCGGCATATGCAAAGCTTGTACTGTTGCCGTGACTGCGCCTGGTGCAAGAGGGCTTGAACGAGTTCAGGCATGCATCATGCCTGTGTCAGCGTTACAAGGATACAGAATTATTACCATTGAGGGACTAGCGTCGGGGAATACGCTCTCACCTCAACAACTGACAGTATTGAAAAACTTTTCTTTTCAGTGTGGATATTGTGCACCCGGATTTTTAATGGGGATTACGCTTATGATCGATCACCTAAAGCGAAATCCTATCAAGAAATCTGACATGCATCTTTTTATAAAAGAAAATATGGGGGATCATATTTGCAGGTGCTCCGGCTACAACAAATATTACGAGGCGATGAACGAAATATTACTCAAATTAGAGTGATTTGTTTTGTGAGATTGGTGCGGCTCATAAACATGCGATTGTGACTTTAGTTGAACGCAAAAGCGAGTATGCAGTGATTGCTAAAGTAGACTGGAAAAAAGCTGAACTAGTAAGGCAGGCAATAATCAATAAGCTTGAACCCCTGTTATGTCTTGTCAAAACGATAGCTTTTGATAATGGCTCAACCCTATGCCAGTTGGTAAAGGGGTTCAAATGAAAACTACAACGGTATATTTCGTCAATATATTCTTAAGAAAAGAAAGTTATTAACTTTTACTGACGAGAATCTTAAAATGATTCAAAATATTAAATAATCGCCCTAGATAAAGACTAGGAATTAAAACCCCGTACCAAGTGTTTCACGAGTCTTTAAAACGCGTTGTACTTCGTACTTGAATCTACCATTTAATAAAAAACACATGTTTGAAGATCTTTCTTTGGCTTGTAAAGCAGTTAAATTAACTGACTCACTCCAAGCTCAGCAAGGAACTAGCTATTTTCATGGCATTTCATCTGAGACGACTAATTCTAGGCAAATATGCATGCACATGATTCATATACCGCCAGGCTCTCGCCCTAAAGTGCATAAACACACAAGTCACGAAACTGCAATTTATGTAATTTCTGGAGAGGCCTACACTTTTTTCGGGAATCAACTTCAATTTGTAGAAAAGACGTGCGCAGGCGACATGCTGTTTATACCTGCCAATATTCCACACTTACCAATTAATTTGGGCACTGAAACTGCGATTGGAATTGTTGCCAGAACCGATCCCAATCAGTCTGAATCTCTAGTCTTATTGCCTGAATTAGAAGAAATTGCTGAAAAAGCGATTAATCAATTAAAAGCAAAAATTCAAAATAGTATTTGAAAATTATTATTTAAAATATTTAAGTCGTTCATTAAGCGTCATTATTTTTTGTAATTATCAACAGCACATGATTGTGTAGTAACCCCTGGCAAGCAGACATTTCTAATTTATAACTGTCTATTTATTGGGGGGTGCTCAGGTTATCACCTAAAAACTACCGGCAACAGGCAGAAAGTTCTACTTTTGAAATGACCGCTTGACAGAGGGCACTACATACGGGTTCATGCATCAAAGAATTTTGAACAGCATATCAATCAATATTTACGGTTACACTCGGATTTTTCAGTAACGTCAAGGAATTCTGCCAGGCCAAAGTCAGCTGTTTGTGTATTGAAAACCGTGT
>DITR01000062.1 GCA_002422175.1 Alcaligenaceae bacterium UBA6179 | reverse complement strand
GTGTCAGCCAATACGGTTACCGGCATTAAAGAAGGTATAGCATGTGTTGTTTGAGTGAATACATCGCTTGATGCATCTGTGGGTGTGTCGATTGAAGCACCGAATAAGGTAAGACGCGCAGTATCTTTAATCTCTATTGGTTTGCGATTTAAGCGTTCGGCATCTTGGCCACGAATGAAGTCAAGAAACTGCTCAACCATACGCTGCATATCAGCCAAATCACGTTTTAAACCCTGCTTAAGCACCTCGTCTTCGGTCATTTCAATACGCAATGCCATGCGAGCTAACGGACCTTTCAAGTCATGCGGCAGACCGGCTAATAAAGTACGTTGAGTTTGTTGCGTTTGTTGCAAGGCATGCAACATAGCATTGAAGCCCTCGCCAAGTTCACGCACTTCTTTGGGGCCCGCGGGTTTTACCGGTTGTGGATGACCCAGCTCTAATTGTTTAGTTGCTTTGACTAAGCGCGCAATGGGTGCAGAAATGCGCCAAGAGAACCCCATGGCAATAAAAAGCAAACCGACCAAGCTGACCAACCAACCCAACAACATGTTGTGTGTAATGGGTGGATCAATGCGATCAAGTGGTATTTCAAGCCATTGCTTGTCTCCAATTGATACGTAAAGAATTGGTTGACCACTTGCAACAATAGCAACTTGACTCTTTTCACCCAAGGCACGATTAATATCTTTCGAAAGCCGACGCAGGCTTTGGCGCATCTGCTGTGCCCCCGCAGGGGCGGGCTCTAGGCCCTTGAATGATTGAAACCGGGCTTCTCGTGGCAAATGATTAAGCCTTAAGCGCCATTCACCTTTAGAGGTCAACTGAACAAATGCTTCGCGTTGCTCAATTGGTACGAACTGCATGGCCGACTGTAACGTTCGAATACTGGTTACCAACATACTGACAGCAGCTGATTGCACTTGGGTACGCTGATACCAAAAAATGGCGTAAAGCGTTAAAGCTTGGGCAGCAATCACTGAGATTAAAACCAGCCAAAGAATGCGGGCGCGCAATGATAAGGGTAAAAACGGTATTTTTTTCATGGAACGAAACGGTACCCCACACCCCAAACAGTTTGAACCCAACGGGGGGATTTAAGGTCGTCTTCAATTAGGCGACGTAAACGCGACACCGCAATATCAATTGTGCGGTCAGTGCGGTCACCGACATCATCACGCGTGAGCATTAAAAGACGTTCTCTAGACAAGGGCTTGCCCGCATGATGAATTAAAACGCCCAGCAAATCTATTTCGCCACCCGTTAACTTTATTAACTCACCTTCACGACTTAATTGACGTGCATCGGCATCAAACACAAAAGGCCCAAAATGATAAGGGCCTTGTGGTTTTAGTGCTGAAGGCCCTGCCTTGCGTCTGAGCACCGCCTCGATCCGTGCAAGTAATTCACGAGGGTCAAAAGGTTTGCCGAGATAATCATCTGCGCCAGACTCAAGACCCATAATTCTGTCAACAGCCTCATCTTTCGCGGTGAGCAATATAACGGGCACGTCTTCCCCTTGCTCGCGCAATGCACGACAGGCCGCCATACCCTCTCGGCCGGGCATCATTCGGTCAAGTACAACTAAATCAGGGCTAAACCGCATAATTTGCGCTTCTAAATCAACCGCATTGGCCGCCATGGTAGTGTTGTACCCATGCTTATTGAGATAAGTTGAGAGTAGCTGTCGCAACTCTGGGTCATCGTCAACAACCAATATTTTCTTAAGCGGTTCCATTCCCTTTGCCATGAAATGCTGACGAACACAGGTTGTCAAAGCAGCATTTCTATCATACTCGCTCTGTTTAGCGCAGATTACTTAATAATTAGCGCGATACAAAAAACACCACACTATACATTTGAAGCCAAATTATGGGTCAAGCCGTATCAATTCCCCGTTCGCTTGATCGGTTAATAAGTAAATTAAACCATCGGGGCCAATACGCACATCACGCACACGTTGGCCCAGTTCAGGCAAAATAATTTCTGGGTCGCCTGCTTGGCCATTTTGTAAAGAAACACGCACTAGGTATCGAAACTTTAACGAACCAATAATTAAACTATCTTGCCATGCTTGACCGTAAAGGTTATTCGTTAACAATGCCAGACCTGACGGTGCAATAGAGGGTGTCCAATACTTAATCGGTTGTGCCATGCCCGTTTGAGCAGTAATGCCTGCGCCGATCTTCCCGCCACCATAGTTTTCACCATAGGTAATAACAGGCCAGCCATAATTTGTGCCGGGTTTAATTATGTTTAGTTCGTCACCACCCTGAGGGCCGTGTTCATGCATCCATAGGGTGCCATCTGGCGCCAGCACGGCGCCTTGAATGTTTCGATGACCGTAAGACCAAATCTCGGGTTTGGCTTCTGCAACATTTACAAAGGGGTTGTCGGCTGGCACCGAACCATCAGGGTTGATGCGTATCACTTTACCGATATGATTTTCAAGCGATTGCGCTTGTTGCATCAGACTAAAACGATCACCTAAACCTAAATATAAGGTGTTGTCAGGCGCTTGCACAATTCTGCAACCAAAGTGAAAGCCGCTTGCAAATTTAGGTGCTTGCTGAAAAATGACTTTAACGTTTAGTAGTTTTGTGCGGTCGGTAGACAACTCTGCTTTAGCTAAAGCTGTCGAGTTACGATCACTGCTTGGGTTTTGAAGATCTGGTTCGGTATAACAAAAATAAATCGTTTGATTGGTTTCAAAGTTACGATCAACGATGACATCAAGCAAGCCACCTTGACCTTGGGCTTGAATTTTAGGCAAGCCGCTCAGCGGTGCACTCACAACGCCCGTTTGACTGATAACCCGCATACGACCCGGCCGCTCGGTAACGAGCATGTTGCCGTTCCCTATAAAGGCCAATGCCCAGGGGTTGGTTAAACCCGAGGCCAGAACGACGGGGTTGACTGTGGGGTTTGTTGAGGCTCGGGCAACAGTCACCATGCTGCTTAAACCTGTAAACAACACAAGGCTTAATGCACCCACCCATGAAAATAATACATTCATTGGCAAACCCTTTAGTTAATTTTTGTCTTGTTCTGATTCAATATAATGTGAAAAGTTTAATTTTTGTTAAATGCCCCTTTCAAGCGAAAGAACCCCTTCAACGACATGTTGAATCAGGCTAGGCAATAACTTGGCCAAGCACTTAGATGCGCATGACTATTAATCACCCTCAAACTCACAAAGAGAAAACACTTTGTGACCCATCTCTAACAGTCGTTGACTACCACCAATATCTGGCAAGTCAATTGCAAAACAGCATTCAACAATGTTGCCACCCATTTTTTCAATGAGAATGACCGCGGCTTGCGCTGTGCCACCGGTTGCAATTAAGTCATCAACGAGCAGAATATTTTCGCCTTCACTGATGGCATCAACATGCATTTCGATACGATCAACACCATACTCAAGCTCATAGTCGTGGCCAATTATGTCTGCTGGTAATTTGCCTTTTTTGCGAATAGGTATAAAACCCACACCTAATGCATACGCTAGGGGTGCCCCAAGAATGAAACCACGCGACTCTATGCCAACCACTTTATCAATCTTTGTGCTTTTGTACCGATTAGCCAACCCATCAATCGTGAGACGCAGACCGACAGGGTCTTTCAACAGTGTTGTGATGTCACGAAACATGATGCCGTGCTTCGGGTAATTTGGAACGGTACGAATGTAAGATTTAATAGTCATTTTTAAGTATAAAAAAAACGAAATTTCAGTTTAGGTGCGAGGGGCATGTGAAGTGAATGGTGGCAGACTACTCATTTAACTAAATATTTTTTGTATGGCCTTCAACACTGCACCGTCTTCATTTACCAGTTCATCAAATATAGTGTAATGATTTAGACCACTGAGTAAGGTGTAGTCGCCCAGTTGCGCTTGAGCTTGCCGATACATATAAAAATCATTCGTTTGCCTTTGCATTGCAGGTAGCTCTGCACCACCAACGAAAAATTCTAGTGGTTTACCAAAGTGATTGGTTTGCTTGATAGGTGAAAATTGCAAAGCATCGTCAGCATCTAACTGTAGTTTTTCATTCACATAACAATGTCGCATCGGCTCTAGGTCGTAAATGCCACTGATACAGACCCCCGCCCGCACATTAGGCTGATCTATGGTGGCAGCGACCAAATGGGCGCCCGCTGACCAACCTAACAAACAGAACCCGGGGAAGGCTTCAAGCTCATCTGCCCACGCTGCTTGACGATCGTTTCGTACCTTTTTTTCGATGGCATCTAAACCCATACGAATGTCTTTAATCATGCTGCCCATTTTGGCCTCAGGTGCCAACGTGTAGCCCAACATAGCAACACTGATGCCATGCTTTAAAAGGGTTGGAACAATAAACATAAAGTCTTCTTTGCACCGCATTTGCCAGAAACCGCCGTGTACAAACACCACAATAGGTGTATTGTTGCCGGCAGAAAAGAAATCAAAGCATTGCCTAGCACCCGGGCCATAAGCAACATTTAAAGCGACGTTTAGATTTTCTTTTACATTGGCCTTTAAACGCTCACCTATGACTTGACTCGCCTCTACCCAAGATTGTGTGATTTCAGCACTATTACTCACCGCGATCGAGTTGTTATAGGCCAGATCAAGTTCAGTGGGTGGGGTGACTTTTGCCTGTTTTGTAATCATTTTAGTTTTTATTGAGTTGGTTTTAAGGGATGATGACGCTTCATTCGTTTAAATTTACCTCACCTATTACATTGTTTTTACAGCCTATTACTTTGCCTCACAGGTAACATGATTATTTTTTATACATTATGTCAGTTAAGAGAACCGAACAACTTATGAAAGCAATCATTTTATTTGGGCATGGCGCACGAGATATACGTTGGCGAGAGCCTTTTGATCGTCTGGCGTCACTTTGGGCTGCGCAAAATGCGTCAACACCTGTAGAACTGGCTTTTTTAGAGTTGATGCATCCCTCGCTTGAAGAAGCCATCGCGACATTGTGCGCCAAAGGGGTAGATTCCATAACAGTCATACCCGTTTTTTTTGGTCAAGGTGGTCATTTACGCAATGACTTTCCTGTTTTACTAGATGCCTGCCAAAAAAAGTATCCTCACGTCACACTAAGCACAACGCCTGCTGTGGGTGAAGATGACGCCGTCTTGCAAGCTATCGTTGACTTTGGTGTCAAACATATTTGATTGCTCACGTTTGTTATCTGTATTTTTTAAAGCATTTCCAATCATAATCAAAACTGGCGAACTGTTATCAAACCAATCAGCTGCATGACCCTGTGCTAGCGTACCCAGCGTACCGGACCAACGTCGCTCTCTGGGCGTGCTAACTGCTTCTAAAATGTGAACGGTTGTATTGGGGGTATGGTGTGTGGCTTGATCAATTAATTGAGTGGCAATTTTGACCGCATCTCGACGCCCCATGTAATAGACGAGTGTGTCGGCATTTGGGTGACTCATCGGCTGACCCTTGATAGCTATCTCGTCACCCTGAGCCAAAGTCACAAACGCCACGCTTCTGCTCACACCACGCAAGCTTAGCGACTGACCTATAGCAGCGGCTCCAGCAAGTGCCGCGGTAATACCAGGCACCACCTCGACTTCAATACCTGCATGACGTAAAGCGTTTAGCTCTTCGTCAGCCCTACCAAAAAGCATCGGATCGCCGCCCTTTAATCGCACCACGACCCGGTACTGATGTGCTGCATCAACCAATTGTTTGTTAATGAACTGTTGGGCTGAAGACAGTTTGCCACAGCGTTTGCCGACCGGAACTAATTTCGCCTGAGGGCAAAGCGCTAACATTTCAGGCTCAACCAAAGCATCATAAAATACGATGTCTGCTTTTTCTAAGCGTTTAGCACCGCGCACTGTAATCAAGTCAGCTGCACCCGGTCCCGCCCCAACTAAATAGACTTTTCCCAAAGCTGATGGGTCGCTATATTGACGTGTCAACATATATTCTTTTGACATGAATTTAGGCCGCTAATTGTGTGCGCTTTTCGCGCCAATTATTTTGGGTGGCCACTGAAAAGAGGTCAAACTGCCCCAGCGCGATGTCAAGATTTTGATCTGAGCGCAGGTCAAAAGCATCAAAGCCAACACGCGCACCTTGCAAGAGTTGGTCAATCAAAACGTCACCAATCGCCCGCACCTGCCTCTGCCAACCAAAACGATTACGCAAAAGCGCAGCGGTGCTAAAGCTTCTACCATCTTTAAAAATGGGGAAGTGTGCGGCAACGACAGGCCAAAGCGCCTTACCGGCCTCAATCCATTGAGCATGTTTCAAAATATCATCATCGGCTGCGAACCACACACCAACACGACCTTGTTTAACCTGAAGCATCAGCGCAGAGTCTGAGTGCTGCGTATCAACCTGTGTGCGCCACATACTAAATGGCAGCAATACCTTTGGCGAACCCAGTTTTAGGGTTGGCATATCAGCCTGTTCTTGCTCCCCAGACCAAATGTGCCAATCGTTAGAAACCAAAGTCGGTACACCATCTTTTGGGAATATGAGCGTTTTCTTTTCAATGCTCATCAGGTATTCTCTTCAGTCATCGCCATTTCAGCTTGAAACTTTTTAGTTACATTTTTATAAGCAGCTTCTTTGAAAGGTAGCATTCCGATGCGGCGATAGGAATGAATAAAAGATTCCCCCTCGTGTCGATTTGCGACATAAGTATTAATGATGTGGGTGATCACATCAGGAATTTGCTCAGCATAAAACGATGGGCCAATTACTTTGCCAATCGCAGCCTGACTACCCTGCTCGCCACCCAATGTTATTTGATACCACTCTTCACCATCTTTATCGACGCCCAACACACCGATATTGCCCACATGGTGATGGCCACACGAGTTAATACAGCCTGAGATATTGAGTGAAATATCACCCAAATCAAATAGATAATCTAGATTATCAAAATGCTCTTGAACGGCTTTAGCAATAGGTAAAGACTTAGCATTTGCAAGAGAGCAAAAATCACCCCCTGGGCAAGCAATGATGTCAGTGAGTAAACCAATATTAGGCAGTGCCACAAAATGTCTCTTTGCTGCTTGCCATAATTCAAACAGTTGATTTTGTTCAACATCAGCCAGCACTAGATTTTGTTCGTGTGTGACACGTAATTCGCCAAAACTATATTGGTCGGCTAAGTCTGCAATAGCCATCATCTGTGCAGCCGTTGCATCACCTGGTGCAACGGTACCGTGAGGCTTCAAAGATAATATGACACTGTTATAGCCTGGCACTTGATGCGGTTTGACGTTGCGCTCAAGCCAACGCGAGTACGCTTTCTTGTCTTCATCTGACGCACTTGCCATTAATTGTTCACCACTGAGTTGCGGTAAAGTTTTATACGCGGGCCGTGTAAAGTGCTGTGCGACGCGATTCCACTCATATTGGGTAAAGTTATCATCACCATTTTTTATGTGGCTCCATTCCTCTTCAACTTGGCGGGCAAACTCTTCTGGGCCCAACGCTTTAACTAAGATTTTGATTCGGGCTTTATATATGTTGTCACGACGACCAAAGCGGTTGTAAACCCTCAGCAGCGCGGTGAGGTAACTGGGTATAAATTGCCACGGTAAGTCTTGCTTAATTAAAGAGCCGAGTATGGGTGTACGACCCATTCCACCCCCAGCATATAGGTTCGCAATAAGTTCGCCTGCATCGTTTTTCTTGAGCTCAACGCCCACATCATGGCAAAGCAAAACAGTACGATCTTCTTTTGCACCATTGATAGCAAATTTAAATTTACGCGGTAAGTGAGCAAACTCTGGGTGATTTGTTGACCATTGACGCAGCAACTCACAAATTGGGCGTGTGTCGACATACTCATCTTTCGCAACGCCAGCAAAAGCATCGCTAGTGATGTTTCGAATACAGTTGCCAGATGTTTGAATAGCATGCATCTCGACCTTGGCTAGCTCAGCCAAAATTTCAGGTGTGTTCTCTAACGTGACCCAATTAAATTGAATATTTTGTCGTGTCGTAAAGTGCCCATAGCCGCGATCATATTTTTCAGAAATCTCGGCTAATACGCGAAGTTGCTTAGCACTGAGCAAGCCATAGGGTATCGCTACGCGCAACATATAGGCGTGCCGTTGAAGATACAGGCCATTTTGTAACCTTAAAGGCTTGAACTCGTCTTCAGCCAAGGTGCCATTCATACGTCTGGCAACTTGATCGCGAAATTGGATCACTCTTTGATCGACTAGCGTTTGGTCAATATGGTCATATTTATACATAGAAGCTATTGTGACGACGTTTCTATATATTTAAAAATAATATAAAACTATATATATATGGTCGCATTGATATAAGTAATGACGCTTAATCTTGGCTAAACAGATTTCTCATCATGACTTTGATATGTATATAAACATGACCCTTTACAACTCAAAATATCATCTTCAATAAAAGAATATGTTTACCCCATTTCTATATTTTTTCATTGATAGATCCATGGGTTCTAGATAAATCACAATAACAAGAAGCTAAAAAAACGCTTAAGTGAAGTCGTTGACCTACCCCATAAAGATGAGCCGTCATATGTTCTGGGCAAGGTTTCCAGCTGTCATCATGATCTAGCGAGATACCTCGCTAGGTACGAAAGTTGAACATCAACCTTCAAACCTAATTTTTAGCAATTATTTGACCAAATCAATCACATAGTAGTATTATAAGCTACTCCACAAAAGGAGCTCTATCAATTAATTAATAAGTGAGAGACAAAAATGAACAATGAGACCAGCAAAGCGCTTGAGGGGTTAACCGAACGATTTGCAAAACTGGTGTATGAGCTAAAGTTTGATGACTTGCCCGCTGATGTATTACTAAAAGCCAAATTGATTATTCGTGACGGCTTGGGTAACCAAATTGCAGCTTCTGCAATAAGTGAGCCCGCTAGACGAGTGATTGAAATCATTAAAGATTGGGGTGGTAAACCCGAGTCAACAGTTATTGGCTACGGCTTCAAAGCACCCGCTCCACTCGCAGCCATGTGCAATAGCATGATGGGGCACGGTGTCGAGTTAGACGACGCCCATGGTTCGGGTCTTATCAAAGCTGGCTCTGTCATGATTCCTGCGGTGATGGCACTCGCCGAAGCCCATAACAAAAGCGGTAAAGAAGTGATTACAGCTGTTGTTGCAGGTTATGAAGTTGCAGTCCGTATTGCCAAAGCAATTAACCCAGGCCATCGTCAAAGAGGCTTTCATACCACCGGCACTGTTTCGTTAATTGGGGCTGCAGCAGCTGGCGCCAAATTGCTAGGTTGTGATGTCAACGGTATAGCATCAGCAATTGGTCTTGCAGCCATGCAATCTGCTGGCATTCAGTCTTACCTTGATGACCCTTGCATGGCCAAACCATTTAGCCCTGGTAAATCAGCCTTTAACGGTACGATGGCTGCAGTGATGGCTAGCCGTGGCTTCACTGGCCCAAAGAAAGCCCTAGAGTGCAATGAAGGTTTTTTCAATGCCTATTGCGAAGATATTCGCGTGTCAGATCTGCTTGATGGATTGGGTACAAAGTTTGTGATTATGGAAGTCGGTTTTAAACCACATGCAGCATGTCGTTTCGCTCACGGTCCAATTGATTTAGCACAATACTTTTACAATCAAGGCATTCGTTTAGATGATGTTGATCAGATTAATGTTCGAATGTGTGAGCTGTCTATACGCCAAGCATCCAAACCAAAGTCACCTAATTTAAATGCAGCTATGGGTAGCACTCAGTTTGGTGTTGCACTTGCTTTGCAAACAGGGCTTAATGGTCTGCGAGAGTATTGGGACGGTTTTAATGATCAAACAGTGCATAAAGCAGCCGCCGAACGTACAAACCTGATTTGTGAACCTGCTTATGGTGTAACAGGGCGGCAAGCAGCGATTGAACTCAAACTAAAAGATGGACGCGTTTTGACACATGAGCAACCTGAACCTAAAGGTGAACCCACCAATCCTTTAACTGCAGAAGAAATGGAATCAAAATTCATTGGTCTTGTAGAAATGGTAGATACCAAACCAGGCTTGGGTTCAGAGCTCTCTGAAACACTGATGAATCTTGAGCATCAAGCCTCTGTGGCCAATATTATTAGTGAACTAAAAGCCAAAAATGCAACACCTGCATTAAAAGTGCTTTGATTAGTTAGCCCGTTAAGAAAAGAGCTAACCTTAAAATGACACAAGCTTTGGCTTGTGTCATTTTTTTTGGCAAATTTCATAGTGAAATTTAAATAACCTGTCAAAAAATTAGGCTAATACGTTTCGCTCTAGACTCATTGACTTATCGACTTCGGCTGACAGAATTCTTGTGACCTCATGTTCGTATTCTTTCAAATTTGGATTCGACAGTGTGCGTGGATGAGGAACATCAATTTTTATATTGGCAATAATAGAGGAAGGTCTCGCACCAAAAATCAACACACGGTCAGCCAAAAGAACAGCTTCCATCACGCTATGTGTCACCATGATGATGGTCTTATTGGCTTCAGCCCAAAGGTTCTGTAAATCTTTGATCATATAATTTTTTGTTTGAACATCAAGCGCACCGAATGGCTCATCAAGCAAAATAATTTCTGGGTCATATGTTAGAGCACGTGCAATGGCAACACGTTGCTTCATACCACCGGACAATGTTGCGGGGTAAGCGTTTTCGAAGCCTGAAAGACCAGTCAATCTGATCCATTTCTGGGCACGCTTTTTAGCTTCGTCTTTAGGAACATTTTGTATCTCAAGACCAAGCGTAATGTTCTCCATGACAGTACGCCAAGGGAAAAGCACAAAATCTTGGAACACTATGCCGCGGTTGGGACCTGGTCCATCAATCGGTTTTCCATCAATCGTAATTAAACCATCAGTCGCTTTTTCAAAACCAGCGATCATATATAAAAATGTCGATTTTCCGCACCCACTAGGGCCGATGATGGCGACGAATTCACGCTCATTTATGGTGCACGTTGCATTTTCAATCGCCAACACATCATTGAATTGCATACGTACATTCTTCGAAACGATTTTTGCTACAGGGTTACTCATTTTTTTATAGTCTCCGAATTTATTAGCGCTCTACTTGAACGCCCCATTTACCAACGGTATTTTTTTCAAGGCGTCCTAATAGAACATTCTCAATGAAGTAACCAAGAATGGCGATAAGAAACAAACCACCATAAATCGTTTTCATATCCATGTATTCAGATGCCTCAAAAATCATGAACCCTAGACCAAAAGAACTCGCAGCAAGCATTTCTGCTGCAATCAGCGCTCGCCAGGCATAACCACTACCAAGTTTCACACCTGTTATTAAGTAGGGAAAAATGCCTGGAATAATTACTTTATAAAAAATCTGAAATTTGCTCGCACCCATTGAGCGAGCTACCCAGAATTGCTTGACATTCATGTTCTCAATACCCGCAACAACGGTAAGAATCACTTCAAAGCTAGCAGCAATAAAAACAATAAGAATGGTTGTTTTATTATCAATTCCAATTAACAGCAAAAGAATGGGTGTCCAGGCAAGGGTTGGTACCGGCATAAACAGACTGATAATAGGTTGAAATATAAAGCGACCCCAATGAGTCAGACCTATAAGTATTCCAATAATAGTTCCTAAAACAGTCGCCAAACCCAAACCAATTAAGAGCCTCATTAAACTTGAATACACGTGGCCATAAAGAGATTTGTGCGAATCATCCCAACCTCTCTGGCTCCATAGGGTACCGATAATTTCAGTCGGTGCTGGAAATAGAAAGGTACTGATAAACCCACCACGAGAGAGCACTTCCCACATCAAAAGAGGAAGACCAAGCGCTATCAGAGGAACCATGAATCGGTCAAAAAAAGAATTTGAGGTAGTCGATGACTTTAATTCTTGTGCGATTGCGTTACTCATTGACCTGCACCCATTTTAGATCTGCCATGCCACTTACGTATCGTCATTTTTTCAAGTGTTCCGAAAAGTCCGTACTCTATTGCCATTCCTATAATCGCTAAAAATGCAATACCGACAAACATGGTTGTAACGTCCATGTAACTTCGCGCGGCAAAAATCATGTAGCCTAACCCTGCTCCTAGAGCGGCTAACATTTCAGCGGCGACAAGTGTGCGCCAAGAATGGGCCATACCGAGCTTAAGCCCCGAAATCAAAATAGGTAATGATGCTGGCAATAAGACTTTAAAAAATACCTGACTGTGTTGACCACCCATACTTCGAAGAACCCATACAGACTGCTTATTTACAGAGCGTACACCTTGAATCGTGGCATAAAGCACCGGAAAGAAAGCGCCTAAGAAGCAAACAATGATAATAGTTTTGTCGCCTTGCCCAAAAACCACCAACAGGATGGGTGTCCAAGCTACTGCGGGCAATGGAAGCATCACACTCAGAATCGGACTCAGCCACTTATAGCTTTTGGGGCTAATGCCTAGTGCAAAACCGAGAGGTATCGCAATAATTAAACTCAACACAAATGCAATCAGCGCACGATAAAGACTAGTCATGATATTGTTGGCAAGCATACCTTTGCTAGGGCCGGTTGAAAACAACAGCTCAACTGCGCGTGAGGCAATCATTGAAGGCGAAGGAAAAATACTCGACTCAATAAAACCCGCTTTAACAGCAAGTTCCCATATCACAAGAAAGCTAATGATCGGGATAAAGAAACGCACAGCAGCCATACCGGATCGAGTAGAAGGACCAGTTTTCTTTTTAACTTTAATCTCTGGCCCCTCTAGGGCTACCGTTATATCCAATGATTTCATCTAAAGGCTCCCTACTGTGCTTTAGATTTATATAGTAAAGCGGCCTTGTCATAAAACGATGTATTAACCAAAGCCTTAAAGTCTGGCATAGATTTAATTCTGCCCGTTGCAATCATCGGTTCAGCGATGGGTGGTAATTCACTAATGAGACGATCTTCAATTTTCGGATCAACTATTACCCGCGACACAGCAAGTGCCATCGCTTTAGGGTTCATTTCAATACCTGACTTGTTGATTTCACTCGCAATTAGCATGCCTGCTTCAGCAGGTTCTTTAGCGATAAAATCAGACATTGCCATGAGCGAAGCGATGTACTTGATAAGCCCTTCAGGGTTTGATTTTGCATACTCTCGGCTTACCAAAATGAAGTTTGGACTTTCGCTAACGCCTTTCATGGAAAGAATTCGTTTAGTTGTTCCACCCACTTCAGAAATGGCCACCTGTGGTTCCCAGGCAAGGCCTGCGTCAATCACACCACGATTAACAGCTGCAGCGATATCTGAAACTTTCATGTTTACGAATTGAAATTCGTTCGGGTCAATCTTCTTATTTGATAGATAAAGCATCAATGTGCCATGAGCACCAGAGCCCGTGACAACGCCAATTTTTTTACCTTTTAAATCTTCAATGGTGACGTAAGTTGCATTAGGGGCCACCATCAAACCGTAACGATCACCGCCATATTGGTTAGCGGCAACGATAAAAAATTGCTCTGGCTGCATCGCTGCCATGGTTACTAGTCGCGCTGCCCCCCCTGACACAACATCTACACGACCGGCTAGAAAAGCTTTAAGTGAATCGCCAGCAGAACTAAAATTTGAAATTTCAGTTTTTAGTCCAAAAGGCTTTCCCCAGTCTTTGGCGCTGTAAAGCACATCTGTAGGAACCGATTGAAGGCCGAGCCTAATTGTATCTTCGGCCAAAGCAGGGCTAGAAATCACCATGCATGCTGTCGTTGCAATGATGCCCAATAATTTACTGGCAATTTTTTTCATTTTTTTTGTCTCATTAAAAAATTTATCGGAAGACTTTTTAGTCTTTTGATTTGGAGGTTTCAGTTAATGCTACCAAATAACACAGATTCCTACTACCACGGGATTTCCCTAACTTTTATTGCGTTGATGTTGAAAGCAATTTTTTTATGCTAAGCAACTTAGAGCGAGTAACAAATATTATTCCTGCCATAATTAAACGTGCTGTTCGGTTTACAGCCGCTCTATGAATCTTTAATTCACCGTTGACGGTTTCAACATGCGAACTAACAGACAATACACCTGATGGATGGCCTAGACGGATGATACCGTCAGAAATGACGCCAAGTTGCTGAGCGACAATTGATCCGGGTGTTTGACAGGCCACCGCTGTACAAACAGCACCTGTGACAGCTAGCGCTTTGTGCGGTTTTTGCATAGCAATCTGTCTGACGGTGAGATCCATCTCAGCAGCATCTGTGCTTATCATGTTGCTTGAGTAACTCATCGGTTTAGAAATCATGATCACCCGAGGCATATTCGGGCTCACGGTAACGGCATCTTCTGGCCTATCAACAATTCCCAGAACCGTTGCTGCCCACCCACGAATGTGTTCTAAACGATTCATCAATATTTTGTCAGCTTCGATAGACTCTGGGCTTGCACTTGCATCGCCATCTATGTCTTGAGCATTCACAAACACAAAGGGTGTTGCGGCATCAATAAGTGAAACGTTTACCTCTCTACCATCAACAGTAATGGTATCAGTTGCATTTCCGGTTGGAAGAAGCTTTCCAGAGACAGATCCGGCGCAATCGCCAAAATCAATTGCAATCATGGCGCCACTGCCCGGCACACCAGGCACCACCGTTGAGCCATCTACGCAGGGTGCGCCCCCCTTAACCTCGAAACACGCTTGAACGATTTGCCCAGTGTTGGTCGTAAAAATGCGAACACAGTTTTGCCCATCTACAGATTTAATCAGGCCACGCAAAACACCGAATGGACCCACTGCAGCTAGCATGTTGCCGCAATTGCCCCCCGTAGAGACTTTTGCACGGGCGAGATCGATTTGACAAAATGTGTACTCTAAATCTGCATCCTCTCGTTCAGAGCGAGAGACGATGGCTGCTTTGCTGGTTAGAGGGTCTGCACCACCGATGCCATCAATTTGTCGAACATCTGGTGAGCCATAGGCTGCAAGCAAGACTGCATCACGCTCGACTGGGTCGCTTGGAAGATCAGAAGCGAGAAAAAAACCACCTCGGCTTGATCCACCACGCATAAACAAACAGGGTATAGCGATTTGCTGTGAGTCTTCAGTAATAACCAAGGGCAATAACTGTTGAGATAAGGGTGTAATAAAGCTGTCTAGGCCGGGTTTATTCACGTTTGTCTCCTTGAGATGCATTGATGACATAGCATCCTCTTTTTGTTGGAAGTAGTTTAAAATGCTACCACGTTAAAACTATTTGTCAATGGAATCGATATGACTAAAGAAAACTATGCGTCTTCAGGTAAAAATTACACTGGAAAGCTAAGCTTCGAAGATGGCCTTCGCCCAACAAAACCCCGTGAAACAGGCATGACTTCAGTCATAGATTTTGGGCCCGATACATTTGGGTGGACTTCACCAAACGCGTTGGCAGATTATTTAACGTGCACTTCTGAATACATTGATTTTGCAAAAATTTATGCGATGAATGCATTATTGTTACCTGAGGCAGCTGTCACACGTATTATTCAAACCTATAAAGACGCAAACATTATTCCCTACGCCGGAGGAATTCTTTTTGAGTATGCTTGTCTGAAAAATGAGGTTGATGGTTACATTCGACATTTAAAAAAAATTGGTATGCCGCAATTAGAAGTATCAGAAAATTACCTTGAACTCACTGATGATCAGCGCCAGAAATATATTGATAAACTTAAAAATGCAGGTTTTGGCGTTATTTACGAGTTTGGACGCAAAAACCCTGTTGAACCCATTAGCGTTGATGCTCTTGAATTAATTATCTTAAGCAACAATAATATTGGTGTTGAACACACAATTATTGAGCAATCTGAAATTGATTTTGCAACTGCCCATGACCCTGCTATTCTTGAGCAGATTCTTAATAGCAGTTGGTTTAATCAAGTATTTATCGAAGCTGACCCTTACACATTTCCAAAAGGTCACGTTGCCTTATTAGAAAAGTTCGGAAGAAATGTTAATCTTGCTAATATCAGTGCAGATCAAGTACTTCGACTACAAGGCTTTAGATATGGCATTGGGCGTGCCGTGAATTATTCAATATTATCTACAACATAAAAAGTGTGAGGCACAATGGCAGCCAGTAACCCTAGGGCATTTCACGAAGAGATTCTAAAAGATCTTCGAAATGTTGGTTTCAGTGACTATGAGGCAAAAACTTATCTTGCATTGCTGCTTAACCCCAACGCAACAGCTTACGAAGTAAGTAAAGCCGCCACCATACCCAAAGCCAATTGCTACACCGTTCTTGAGAATTTACGCAAGAAGGGTGCGGTGCAAGCTGTATCCGAAAACCCAATAAAATATGTTGCCATTGATCCGCAAAAATATTTTAAGCAAATGGTCGTCGTTACCCAGATGCGTTGTGAGAAGTTACAAGAAAGTCTTACCCATGTGGGAACGCTGCCACAAGAAGACCTCGTTTGGTCATTAAATGATCGTGACTCTGTACAAATTCAAATTAGAAAGATGATTGATTCAGCAACAAATCATCTTTGGATCAAGGCAGCAGACACTACGTTAGAGCCACACTGCGATGCATTGCAAAAAGCAGCTAAACGAGGTGTTGAAGTTTTAATTATCTTGTTTGGCAATGACGTGAAGCGTTATGATTTTGGGAAGAATGCTAAGGTTTATCTGCACGAGGGCAATGGTATACCTGTCGGTATAGCACCTACGCTCATTACGATTACACGAGACTTCGAAGAAGCTTTAGTGGCCGAAATCGGAACAAGTTCTTATGGGTCTTATACCAAAAATCGGCCCATCGTAAACATGGCTGATTCACTTATTCGTCATGAAATATATTTTGCAGAAATATTCAAAGAATTGGGTGATTCAATTCATGAGAAATTCGGCCCCGCTTTAATTAAGCTCAGACAAAAATATTTACCCGCTTCTCAAGTAAAGTCTCTCAAATCTTTACTTAAAAAAATTGAAGAACCGACCTGATATTTATCTAATCGTTACACAAACCGATTAGCTTGAATACTCTACACCCAGAGCAATTTGAGCGGCCTGAGTGCCTGCAATGCGACCAAATATTGTCCCTATTGCCATGCCTATTCCGCCTGTGTAGCCCTTGCCCAAAATATTACCAGCCATCATTTCGCCTGCTACAAACAAATTAGGGCTTGGTTCATCATCAAAACGAACCGCTGCTGTTTCATCGGTTTTTAGGCTGAGGTATGTAAAAGTAATGCCAGGTTTAAGCGGATAGCCGTAAAAAGGTGGCTTTACAATTGGCGATGCCCAGTGGGTTTTAGGGGGGGTAAGATCTATTGTGTGACAGTTATCTAACACTGTGTGATCAAACGTGCCTTTCACGCATGAAGCATTGTAGTTTTCAACTGTTTGCTTAACAGCTTCTGGTGGCAAACCTAGGTTTATCGCCAGCTCTTCAATTGTGTTTGCTTCTGTTGTTGGAAATACGGTTGGCATGAAACGTCCCATGCTATTTTGATCAATAATTGACCATGCAATTTGACCTCGTTGTTGAGCGACCAATCGGCCCCAAATGGCGTAACGCTTGGGCCAAAAGTCTTCGCCCTCATCGTAAAAACGATTTCCTTCGCGGTTGACAACAATACCCAACGGTACGCAGTCTACCCGAGTGCAAATACCTCCATCATAGAGCGGGGATCTCGCATCAATTGCAACCATATGCGCTTGTGTCGGATCGCCCAGGGAATCTGCACCCGTATCTAAAAGGTGACGTAAAAGAACGCCTGTATTGAATCGAGTTCCTCGAATGATAAATTCTTTTGCTGGACGCTCGCCCCAACTATTTTCACCCCAAGCTTCATCAAGCCATTCTAAATTTGACTCAAAGCCACCCGCCGCTAGAACGCAACTATTTGCCTCAATGCGCGTGCCATCTTCAAGTAAGGCTGCTTTGAACCGAGCACCCTCTCGCTCGATAGCAACCGCACGACTGTTGTATCGTATCTCGACACCGAGTTGTTCAGCACTGTTGTAGTAAGCATTAATAAGCGCCTTTCCACCACCCAAAAAAAATGCATTGGTGCGTGATAAGTGAAGGGTGCCTGATAACGAGGCCTGAAATCTTACGCCATGTTTACGCATCCAATCTCGGCAATGACCTGAGCCACGAATGACAAGTTTTGCCAAATATTCGTTTGTTAAGCCGCCAGTAACTTTTAGTAAATCTTGCCAATACTCTTCTTCTGAGTAAGAACCCGTTAGAACGTCTTGTGGTTCATCATGCATGCAGCGTAAATTTCGTGTGTGTTGCGAGTTGCCACCACGCCATTCAAAAGGTGCCGCTTCAAGCATCAGAACGCGAGCACCCGCCTCACGTGCAGTAAGCGCCGCACAGAGTGCTGCATTCCCACCACCAATTACTAAAACGTCAATCACTTTGATTCCTTTTTTTGTGATTTGGTATGAACTTTGCCATTAACCTACCGAGTCGTTGTGTGACGAATTAATCTGAGCCAAGATTGAGTTTATTCGGTGTTCGTTTTTCAATTGCATTTTTCAATAGCGCAGCGCTTCGATAGACACCATGCGCAAACTTGCTATAAGGCATCGTTATAAAAAATGCGAGCACAAAACCAAGATGTATCGCTAGTAGGCTTCCCATTAAGCTCGTATCGCGAAGCACAAGCAGCAACAAACCTGTCAGACTGATAAAAAAGAGTAATGCAATAAACCCACGATCCATCGTTTTTTGGGTTTGGTCACCATGATCACTATGTCTTTTGATGTTTAGATAAAATAAGCCTGCAGGGCCAATTAATAAACCAATACCGCCGATGGTGCCTAGAATAACTGGCAGACTCGTGAAGCCATAAGGTGCTTGCAAACCCAGGGCATAATGGTAGATAGTTGCTACTGAAGTTGAGGCCAAGCATAGAAAAAAACCATAAAAAGTCAAATGATGAAAGCGGCGTCGCCAGAGTGTGAAACGGCTATCACTTTCGTTACAACCTTCACCATGACCCCCATCAAGGTATTTCAATGTGAGTGCATTGTGAAGCGCTTCATTAACAGCACCTTTAGGGTTCATTGACATTTGCACGGGCGGATCTGTCGCCCGCCAAAATCGAACCAAACCAACACCTAGCGCGGCGATAGCAAGCAGAAATGTGCTTCCAAAAATGACGACCATCAAGTTATGAGGGAAGATGGCATAGAAATTACCGGCCAAGGGCTCATGTAGCAATGGGCCATTTAAGACGATAGCAAGCAGTAAAAATAATGCTAGACATACACCGAGCGCGAGTGAAAGCATCAAACCATTTTTATCGTAAAGCACACCAAGCTGACGTGGCCATGCAAAATCTTTATAGGTTGTTTTTCTTACCTGCGCTAAAGTGCGCGGTACATTTACATTAAATTCATGCGGTGCACCATATTGACATGCGTGCAGGCAAGCGCCGCAGTTGTGGCAAAGATTTGCCAAATAGTGAATGTCGGCTTTATTGAATTCAATGCGCCGAGTCATTGCCGGAAACACGGCACAAAACCCCTCACAATATCGACATGAGTTGCAAATTGTCAATATACGAGAGGCCTCGGCTTCAGGTGCAGATATTATGTTGAGCAACTCTGTAACACTGCTATTTCGCCGATCGACTAATTCATGTGTGCGTATCTGTGAGTTCATCGTTATGAGTTCATTATTTTGGTTTTTATTTAATATAAGTATTAAATAATACTACCAAATAATACGGGAATGTCAACTTTAACCCTGCCCCTAAAGATAAAAAAATACACACAATAGATCAGAAAATTAGCGCTAACTATTAAAAAACCGCCCTAAGGCGGTTCGTTGTGAACAATTAAAGACCGCCCATCGGCCCTGGGTAACTGACTTCTTGTAACTTTCCCGTATCAACGTCATAGATGAAGCCACGAGCTGTGATTTTGTCTGAGCCCTCAGTAGGCAACCAAGGGTGATTCAAAATTCTAGACAAGCTTCGACGAACATCCCACTCAAGTCGCTCAATTTGCGATGGGGTTGCTTCGCCATCCAAAGGCTCTAGGTCACCTCTAAAGGCGTGAAATACGCTGGGCGAAACACTGCTGCAACCGCAGGGTTCAAACTGACGTTTGGTTGCGCCTCTAAGCACTTCAACCGATTTTGCATCACCTTCAAGACCCATACGTAATAATTCATCAGAAAAAGCCAGCATGCCGCAACGGGTATGATGAACCACCAAAAAATCTTTGGTATCTAAAAGATGATGAGAAATAATTAAGCAACGCAGTGCATCTTCAGTGACGACACCCCCTGCATTACGAATAATGTGTGCGTCGCCAGTCTGTAAACCCAACATGTCTTCGACATCCATTCGGGCATCCATACACGCGACGACTGCCGTACGTTTGGCCGGGCGAATGGGTTGCTTGCCTGGATAAGCAGACCGATGAACCGCCTCACCCTTGGCATACTGAGCGTTGTTATCGATTAATTCTTTAAGTAGATTTTCAGACATGAGATTTCCTTTAAATACAGCGTTTTTTGGCAAATGGGCTTATTCATGTTGATGCATGGCTTTGATGCATAGACTTGATATATAACTTTAATATGTTGGGCTATTGTGATGCAAAAATCGCAACACCTCAAAGTAATATATTCTAACTTTATGAGGTAACAAGCAACGAGGTCAAGGTTTGACGGGTTATCTCTGGAATAGGCACCGACAACCCTGTAGATCGATCAACATACACGTGAACAAAATGCCCCGCCGCAGCAGGTAACTCTGCCCCCTCTTTATAGATCGCCACTTCATAACGCACACTGCTACGACCTAATTTAGTGACACATATACCAACCTCAATTAAATCAGGAAAAGCAAGAGAACTAAAATATTGACATTGTGTTTCAACAACTAAGCCAACAACACTTGTTTTATTGATATCTAAAACATTTTTTTCAATCAAAAACTGATTTACCGCCGTATCAAAAAAACTGTAATAGTTCACATTATTAATGTGACCATAAACATCATTATCTTTCCAACGGGTTGATATTTTTAAGTGATATGGAAACGTGTCATATTTTCGATTGCGCATAATTTTTTCGTAGATAGACTTAAAGACTCATTGTTTTTTTCTTACATCACTATTTGTAATGAAATACGTAAGCGTTCACATGCATTTTAATTTTACATTTAAGAGTGAGCGTAAATATTTCTAACGATAAAGCGTGCTTTTATTAGATATAAGACATTAATACGCCAAGATCATTGACCCAAACCAGCCCGCCAGGCCACTCCCAATAACCACCAACCAGGGCGGGAGCTTCCAGAACATCAACGCAACAAGGGCGACCAAGGCCAATCCAAAATCTTGCGGTGTCAAAATGGCACTTGTCCATACCGGCTGATAGAGCGCGGCCAACAAGAGGCCGACCACGGCAGCATTGACCCCAGCCAGCGCCGCTCGAGTTCGCAAGCTGTGCCGTAAACGCTCCCAAAACGGTAGTACACCAACAACTAACAGAAACGACGGTGCGAAGATCGCCAGCAAACAGATCAGGCCGCCGATCCAGCCAGAAGGCGTTGTGCTCATCGATGCCCCAAGGAATGCGGCGAACGTAAACAAGGGGCCGGGCATAGCCTGGGCAGCGCCGTACCCAGCCAGAAAGGCATCATTGCTGACCCAACCGGTTGGTACGACCTCTGCTTGCAAAAGTGGCAGCACGACGTGCCCGCCACCAAAAACAAGTGAGCCGGCTCGAAAGAAGGCATCTACCATGAGCATGCTTTGACTCGGCATCAGTTGAGCCAAAACCGGCAGACCAAACAGCAGCGCAAAAAATAGTGTCAACCAAATCACGCCGGCGCGGTGGCTGATCGTGATTGGAAGTGGATCGTGTTCCCCGTCCTGCGTCGGCTTAAATAGCAACAGTCCGGTGATGGCAGCAGCAATAATCACACCGATCTGCCCCCACGAGGACGGTACCAGCAGAACGACACAGGTAGCAATCGCCATGATGGTGACGCGTGGCACGTCAGTGCAGAGGTTACGTGCCATACCCCATACCGCTTGAGCGACGACCGCGACTGCCACCACTTTTAAACCGTGTAGCGCTCCTGGCGATATGTCATTGCCGTAGTTAGAAATGCTCAGCGCGAACAAAATCAAAGCAACAGCTGAGGGCAGTGAGAAGCCGACCCAGGCGGCGAGCGCCCCAGCGTAGCCTGAGCGGGACAAGCCCAATGCGATACCCACTTGACTGCTCGCGGGCCCCGGCAGGAATTGGCAAAGCGCCACCAAATCGGCATAGCTGCGGTCGGACAACCAACGCCGCCGCGTCACAAACTCATCGCGAAAGTAACCCAAATGTGCAATGGGGCCACCGAAAGAGGTCAACCCAAGGCGCAGAAAGATAAGGAAAACAGACCATGGATTGCGGTCGCCAGTGTGCGGGTTGGACATAGGTTTGTTTGGTTGCAATTTGGGTCTACTTATAATGTTCGAACGTCGATACTTTAATTCAACTACTTGACCTAGGCACACACATGGAACTTGTCTTTAGGCACGCTCAACAATCTGATTTAAACGAAATTGTTCGCATGCTTGCCAATGATCCGCTCGGTGCCAAACGTGAACTGTTTTCTGTGCCTGTTTTGAAGGCATACGAACAGGCATTTAAAAGTATTCAGATAGATCCGAACAACGAAATAATTGTTGCCGAACACTCTGATTTTACGCTCTTAGGTTTTTTTCAAATAACGTACATTCCCAACCTAACCTATCAGGGGCGTTGGCGAGCGCAAATTGAAGGGGTGCGCGTCAATTCTGAACAAAGGTCAATAGGCATCGGACGCGCACTTGTTCTTCACGCCATTGAACTTGCAAAAAAACGTCATTGCTACCTGGTGCAACTGACGTCAGATAAAAGCAGAACAGATGCTTTACGCTTTTATGAGTCGCTCGGTTTTCATGCAACGCACGAGGGTTTTAAATTGTCTTTGCTTTAAGGCGCAAAGGGGCGGTATGATCAAATTCAGATAACTGCCCGACACTCGATTAAATTTGAAAATAAAACATGTCAGATACTCACCATGCATTAATAGTAATTGACCTTCAAAATGATTTTTGTCCTGGTGGAAGCCTAGCTGTTCAAGGGGCTCACCAAATCGTTGACTCGATTAATCAACGCATTCTTAAATCAAACTGCATCATCTTGACGCAAGATTGGCACCCAGCAGACCATTCAAGCTTTGCCAGTCAGCATGCGCAACATGACCCCTTTCAAATCATTGAAATGCCTTATGGCTCTCAAGTACTGTGGTCTGATCATTGTGTCATGGGTACTCATGGCGCAGCTTTTCATAATGAATTGCTCGTAGACCACGCCGACCTGATTATTCGTAAAGGGTTTAGAAGACATATCGACAGTTACTCTGCCTTCTTTGAAAACGACCGCACCACACCAACGGGGTTAGAAGGTTATTTACACACTCGAAAAATTGAACACCTGACAATCGTTGGCTTGGCGACTGATTTTTGTGTGCAGTACAGTGCCCTTGACGCAAAAAAGCTTGGTTTTAACGTCACAGTTGATCTAAACCTATGCAGAGGCATTGATATCAACAATTCATTAAACGAGGCAATCACTGCCATGAGATCAAGTGGGGTCATCGTTAACCCAGCCACCCACATTGGCAGCTAAAATTGAATCTGAGGTCGTGATGTCTCGTACTACCTCAGCCTAAAAATCGCCCGCCCTGCGACTCAACCTTACCGATGATAAAAATGATCTTATTAAAGAAATGTGACGTGAATGAGCCCGCGCAATGAATATCTGGATCGATGCTGATGCTTGCCCGTTAAGCATAAAAGAAGTGTTGTATCGTGTGGCCAACCGAACAAAAATACCCGTCACACTCATTGCTAATCAAATGCTGCGGGTACCCCCATCACCCTACATTAAAGCCCTGCAAGTTCCATCAGGTTTCGATGTAGCAGATCAGCGTATTGCTGAAGAAGTCAAATCAGGCGACATCGTTGTCACGGCCGACATTCCATTATCGGCCTTGATTGTTGCCAAGCAAGCTTGGGTTATTGACCCCCGCGGGGTGTTGATCGATCAAAGTTCTATTGAGGCGCGCTTAACCATGAGAAATTTTATGGAATCACTGCGCGAGTCAGGTGTTCAGACCGGCGGCCCTAATGTTTTTACTAATAAGGACGTACAAGCCTTTGCAAACCAGCTCGACCGATTACTGGCACGTCTGATCAAGTTAACTTAACGCGTTTATATTCACGGTGATGCTTTTTAACTTGATACATTCAAGACTTAACATCAACGAATTACCATCTTTTTTCCGATCATTACAATCAGTACGACAAGCGCTGCAAAAAAAAGGTTTGTAGCCGTAAGCGGATCAGTCAAAAGAATGCTCGAGGCCANNAAGAGCATTTGACTCACTCTTGCATTACCCCCCATAGCTAAGCCTTTGTACCAAAAGAAAAACCCTGCATACATAGAAAAAAAGCTCAAATATAAAAAGCTCACCCAAGCGGTTTTGCTTGCGTCAAGATACTCATCCATAAAAAAGTAGCCCGACGCAATAAGATTAATCGGTAATGCAATGACCAATGCCCAAGAAATAACCGCTACCGGGTTCATTTTTTTAGATAATTGACCCCCTTCAACGTAGCCCATACAAGCGCATAACCCACCCATTGCAACCAACCCATCAAAGTATGAAAACCGGCCTGAGCCCTGTATCAAGGCATAAGACATGACAATGACGGCACCAATTAACGAAACGACCCAGAACCCAAGCGATGGCCGTTCACCAAACCGAATGACGCCAATCACCGTAATTGCTAATGGAAGCAAACCTAAAATAACGGCACCATGCGATGAAGCCCCATGGGTCATCGCTACTGTCGTAAAAATCGGAAACCCAAACACAACCCCTAAGGCGATGATGATGAGTTTAATGAACTCTGATTGAGAAGGCAGCGAGGCCTTTGTCATAAAAAGGTAACTCGCGGCAGCGATACCTGCAAGCGCGGCCCTTCCAAAAGCAATGAAATAGGGGTTAAAACTTTGTACAGCAATTTTAGTAATGGGCAAAGTCAAACTAAAAATAAGAATGCCTACAAAACCAATCAACATGCCCTTACTTTCTTGATTCATGAGTCGTCACAGTTGTTTGTTATTTTGAAAGTAGTAGGGGCTAATCATAAACACTGGCGAGGGTTGTTCAAAGCGCTTTTTCAAGGCGTCGACCTGCTACGGCAATCAAGCCATTGAGCACAAAGAATATAAGACCCACAAAGACATAAGCCTCTAGCGCTTGAGACTGCCAATTCACATCTGAAAAAGCCATTCTTGCCGTAGAGAGCATGTCATGCAACCCAACCAAGACGATCAGTGATGTATCTTTAAAGCCACCAATCGCCGTATTAGTCAGTGCGGGCATGGCAGACTTGAGCGCTTGCGGCAAAATGACGAGGCGTAATGTTTGCACATGACTGAGGCCAATAGACTGGCTTGCTTCCCACTGCCCCTTTGTGATTGATTGCAAGCCAGACCGAAGATCTTCCGCTACATACGCCCCATGGAAAAACACCAAAACAATAAGCGCAGCATAAATCGCAGATAATTTGTAAGAACCCACTAAAAGCGGCAATACAAACACCCCAAAGAAAAGCACGGCGACCATCGGAATGCCACGTAAGGTCTCAATAAAAATTGTCGAGGGCCAACACCATATCGGTGACTTAGCATGTCGGGCTAAACCCAGGAATAAACCCACTGGTAAAGCTGCTGCCAAACTTGTGGTGCCCAAGAAAAGCAATACGGGCAGACCGTTCCATTGTGCTGATGCAACGGGCTTGAGGCCAGCCAGACCACCGCCCATCAACACCGGAAACAGACAGACACAGGCTAGCCAGCCTAGCGCCTGCCATCGCCAAGAAAACCACTGAAACAGCGTAGCCGAACTCATCAGTAAAAGACTGAGGCTGACAATCAGTGCCCGCCATCGTTCATCAAAGGGGAAGGTGCCAAACAAAATCAGCGGTAACTTTTCAGTTAAAAATGGCCAACAGGCCCCAAGAGCCTGAGTACATAACGATGGGTCTTGCCAAGGGGCCACTGCAAACAGCAAGCCCCATGACAACGCCTTTCCCGCCAGAACAAGCGTCACAACCAGCACCACGAGGTTAATGAATCGGGCCGCATACGTCTGACCAAATACAGCACACCACAACACACGCAACGATTGACGAGGTGGCTTCAAGTAAGCCCCCGACGAAGGCGTTGATTCAACATATTCAAAGAAACTGAAAGCAATAAACCAATGCTTAAATAAAGCAGCATGACCACTGTCATCACTTCGATTGGCTTAAACGCTTGATTTATCGTGGTACTGGCCACGCCCATCAAGTCAGCAAAACCCACCGCCAAACCAATAGATGTATTTTTAAGAAGATTGATAAACTGACTAATCATAGAGGGAAGAATCTGCCGAAAGACCTGTGGCAATATGACTAGCTTAAGTTTTAAGCGCGTATTTAAACCCAGCGCGGTGGCGCCGTCCCATTGGCCTTGACCAATTGATTGAAGACCACCCCTGACAATTTCACCTATTTGAGCGCCGTGATAGACCACGAGTGCCAGCCATAAAACCACGAACTGTGTAGGCACCAACATGCCACCACTCAGCCCAAAGCGAGACATGGTGGGCCAATCAAAAGTGCCTAAACTGAAATCAAAACCAGGAAAACTGAGCCCACGGTTGGTTAAATAGATACCTGGTAACGGGTTCCAAGGCTCACGTGGCAAAGGCATGTTTTGTATAAAAACAATGTAAATTGCCAACAAAATGAGTAGTTTGGGCAAGTTACGCATCAGCCCGATAAAGCCATTGAGTGCCAATCGGCCAAAGGAATTGCCGATTACCGTGCCAACCCCGATCAAAATGCCGAGCACCAAGGCGCCCAAGCCTGCCACCCCTGACATGATCAGTGTATTGGTCAGACCAACTGCAAACGCACGCGCAAAGGTGTCGGTCGCCGTAAAGGCGAATGGCGCATAGCTAATGTCAAAGCCTGCCGGCTGAAAAAAAAACCCAAAATCAAGCGCCGGCAAACGAACCGATCCAACCATTATCTGATTGGGTAGGCATACAGCAAACCGCCATCAATGGCCAAGCGATTAGGGCTGGTTTGACGATCAATTTTTAGGGCAGAGTCTTTACCCAAGTTGCGCTCAAACACCTCGCTGTAGTTCCCTACATTTTTGATAATGACATAGCTCCAGTTGGGGCTAATACCCAGTTTCTTGGCTACATCACCTGTGGCTTCATTAGGCGAGAGTAATCGTTTAACTTTAGGCGATGCCGTATCAATTTGGCTCATGATTTGATCAATATTTTTAGAATTGATACCTAACTCTTCGGCCGTTAACATTGCTTGAAAGCCCCAAAAAATGGCATCTTGTAACGCTTTGTCGGGGCGGCTAACCAGTGTGAGAGGCTCGTTTGAAATGACCTCAGGCAAAATCACGAAGTCATCAGGGTTAGGTGCCAAGCGGCGATCTGATGCCAAAGCACTCAAATCGCTAGACAACGCATCACATTTGCCCGAGAAAAAAGCCTGCAGACGTGCTGATTTGTCAGCAATGTTTTGAACCGTGTATTTGATGTTAAAGCGACCGAAGTAATCAGCTAAGCTTTGTAGAGTTGTTGTGCCATCTTCAGCACAAATAGTCGCGCCTTTTAATTCTTTGGCGCTTGTGACCTTAAGTGATTTAGGCACCATAAAGCCTTGACCATCATAAAACGTCGTGGCAACGAAAGCTAAATTGGGCTCAGTGGCGCGAGTGGCTGTTTCAGTTATTGAACGTGAGGCCATATCAGCATCACCGGCAATCATGGTTTTCAATGAATCTGAAAACCCAACGCCACGCAACTCAACTTTACTCACATCGCCAAAAATCGCACCTGCTGCCATGCGGCAAAAATCAACATTGAAACCTTGAAAAACACCTTGGCTGTCTGGCACAGAAAACCCAGGTGAATTAGGGTTAACAATGCAAACAAGTTGACCTTTTTGCTTGATTCGATCGAGCTGCTCGCCCGCCTGAGATGCTGCAGGTAACACTGCTAATAGTGCAAAAGAAGACAGAACTGCTGCTAGTACCTTTGACATGATAGCCCCGTTGTCATGTATGAATTTTCGTAGCATACACGCTTTAGATGCCAGCTAAATGACTTGTTTTAGGGGTTTCAAGCGTTCGATATTGAAAATTTAGATAGGCCTTCCAAACGAACGCCTGCTACATGTCATCGAAGAACTTTAATATAAATAGAAACTATCAACTATTTGTCATCGGGTTTTGACGTACTTTTATCTTTATCTTTATCCATTTTTTTGAATTCAATAACGGTATAAACCAAACCGATAAAAAGCATCGAAAAAACAAAAATCGCCGGGTAAAGTAAATATAAGACATCATCATTCATTTGCGTTGCCCCATCAAAGCACACAACTTAAAGTAGATGCCAAATGTAAATATTGAAGGAATCCAGATGGCTGTAAAGATGGCTTGCTCTTGGTCTTTAACAACAAACCAAAGGTAGGCTGAAATAACAAATGACAGCATGACCGCGGTAATGATAAAAAAATCAGAACGCTTAAACATTTTTTTCTCCTGCGATGAATTATTTATTAATGTAATCAGAAATGCCGTAGCCTATTGCACTAAGTAAGCAACCGGCTATAGCAACGGTACCAATAATGCGAATTCCAGATGAAAGACCATAAGAAAAGATGTTTAAATCGAAAACGTGAAGCACACCTAAAACTATTCCTAAACAACCCAAAACTGTTAAGGTGTTGCCAATGGATGTCAATAATTGGCAGAACCGGGTTAAAGAAAAACGTTCCTCGGACATCATGGGTTCCATCTTTTTTATAGTTATATGCTTCAACATAAGAAGGCCAAACTAGCCTTTTTTTGAATAAAAAAATAATTTTTATAATCGTTCATGTTGTATCTTAGCTTAGCGACTCTAAACATATTGCGCTTATGCTTAATGCCCACAGCAATTTGAGGGCTTCTCTAACCCAAAAATCTCAGCCCCTACACGGCTTATTTAGCCCTGATCTGTAACGCTCTAGCTTGATGGGTCATCGACTCAATGACAGCTGTTGCTGAGGGTATGTCGTGTATTAGACCTGTGGCCTCTCCAACCGTGACGTGAGCCCGGGTGAAGTCTTGTTGGGCAACGCCTTCCAAATAATTTTTTCTGGCGGCCTCGGGGTGTTGACGCAACTGATGAATCTTCTGTTCCCACTGCCGGTGGGTATCATTGCGCAACGCTCTAAAGTCGTAGGGTTCGGGCCATTCTAAATGACGTAAAACATCAAATACGCTACTGCGTGCGGTGTCATCACCTTTTGCATTCACGGCTTGCTGCAAAGCCGCCACAGGAGCCAAACACTCTTGGGTAACCCACAGCCTTGACCCGACCAAGCCCCCATCAGCACCCAACATCATTGCAGCGGCCAGGCCGCGGCCGTCGGCAATGCCACCCGCTGCTAATAAAAGCGTGTTGGGTGAATGCTTGGCCAACCAGTCAGCTATTTCAGGCACAAGTGTGAAAGTGCCACGCGCTTGATCACTGCGCATGCCATGCCCGCCCGCTTCGCCACCCTGCGCAACAATAATTTGTGCACCCGCGTCTATTAATTGCGAAACTTGGTCAACGCGCTGAGCTTGGCAGATGATGGGGATGTGGTGTTGTTGAACTCTTTGCGTGTAACGAGCCGGATTTCCGAATGAAAACATCATCGCGGCAGGTTTGTGAGCCTGGTCTAGCACCCAATCTAGTGCACTGGCATCTGTATCAAGACGCCAGGTAATGAAGCCGATGCCCAAACGAGTTCGAGTTGGGGAAGTTGTGTTGGTGAGCGAGCTTACAGCCGCAACCGTGTCTATGCTTTCAGTTGCCAGAGCAAAAGCTTTGGCGTATTCAACTTTGACCCATTCAAGGTCGCCATACCCGCCACCGATCAAGCCTAGCGCACCGGCACGTGCACAAGCCACCGCTAAAGCACCCCCTGCAGCCCCTGCCATAGGGGCTAAAACAAGCGGTGTTGTTAAAGGTAGGGTTTGATATAGGCGAGAAGTGATAACTGACATGCTAAATCGCTTTGAAAATGATTACAAATTAGCATACGAGAATAAATGATTCCTGATTTCTTGTCATACATTTGTCACATATTTCTATTATTATGGAAATATGAACAATACAGAAGCTGTTTCGGCATTTATTGCCCTAGGCCAAGAGTCTAGGCTGAACGTTTTTCGCTTAATTGTGCAAAAAGGCGATACAGGTCTAACACCCACCCAGATTCACGAAATGCTGGGTATACCCAATGCCACATTGAGTTTTCATTTAAAAGAATTGTTGCAAGCCAGCCTCATTACGCAAGAACGTCAAAGTCGTAACCTCATCTACCGCCCAAATGCTTTACATGCCAATGCCCTAATCGAATTTTTGATGGAAAACTGCTGCGGCGGTAAATCATGTTTACCAAAAATCTTACCTAAAAAGGTTAAAAACGAATGAAACCCTACAACATTCTTTTTTTATGTACACATAATTCAGCGCGCTCTATATTAGGTGAGGTTCTGGCCTCAACCCATTTGAGTGGCCGATTTGCAGGGTACTCAGCAGGCTCAAAACCAAGCAAAGAGATAAACCCTTTTGCATTGGAAATTGCGCTTGGTTTAGGTTACGAAATCAATACATTACGCCCTAAAAGTTGGGACGAATTTGCACAGCCCGATGCACCCAAAATGGATTTCATTATTACTGTTTGTGACAACGCAGCAGGCGAAACCTGCCCCGTATGGCCAGGCAACCCCGCGACCGCACATTGGGGCTTTGCTGACCCGTCAGAAATCACTGGGTCTGATGAAGAAAAGCGCCAAGTGTTTAAAGACATCATGACAGGGCTCAAAAAACGTATTGATTTTCTGGCTGCTCTTCCAATTGAAAAACTTGATGCGCTGAGCATTCAACACGAGCTTAAGAAATTGGCTAAGATTTAGGCATGGGCTTATTTGAAAAATTTTTATCGGTTTGGGTTGGCTTAGCAATGGTGGCAGGCGTGTTATTAGGCCTGACCATGCCACAAGTGTTTCAGTCAATCGCCGCGTTTGAATATGCCCACGTTAACCTCGTGGTTGCGGTTTTGATCTGGGTCATGATTTACCCGATNNTGGCTGATCAAACCTTTCACGATGGCCGCCTTAGGTATTTTTTTCTTTCATTATGTCTTTGCACCATGGGTCGACCCCCAGTCTGCGCAAGAATATATTGCCGGCATGATTTTGCTAGGCGTCGCACCCTGCACCGCAATGGTATTTGTATGGAGCCAACTGGTAAAGGGCGATGCAAACTATACGCTCGTTCAGGTCTCTGTGAACGATCTAATTATGGTGGTCGCTTTTGCGCCTATTGCAGCTTTTTTACTCGGCGTGACAAACATTACCGTACCTTGGGAAACCTTATTCATCTCGACAGTTTTGTATGTTGTGTTGCCACTTTTAGCCGGCATGTTGACCCGCCATCGCTTAGCTAAAAAGGGTGACCATCAGGTTGGTCAATTTGTAGCACGCCTCAAACCCTGGTCAGTTATCGGTTTAATTGCAACAGTGGTTTTGCTTTTTGGGTTTCAAGCACACACCATTATTGAGAAACCCGGCATTATTGGTTTGATTGCGATTCCCTTAATACTTCAAACCTACGGCATCTTTTTTATAGCGTGGTGGGGGGCTAAAAAACTCAAGTTGGCTCATAATATTGCTGGTCCAGCGTGCTTAATTGGCACCTCTAATTTTTTTGAATTAGCCGTCGCGGTTGCGATCTCACTATTTGGTCTGAACTCGGGGGCTGCACTGGCTACCGTTGTCGGGGTTTTGGTTGAAGTACCCGTCATGCTGACACTTGTTGCCCTCGTCAATAAATGGCGACCCGTTGCCCCCACAGTTAAACCCTAAGTTCTGGCCGATGTGTTGCTTCCCAGTGCTAGCATAAGTATTGGCCTAGGTGCTGCCTAAGGCGCCCCCACAGTGAAAGACCAATGATGACTCAACACCCCACACCTGACATAACTGATATAGCTGATTTGCCGCAGCTTGATGAAGC
>DITR01000206.1:11344-13295 GCA_002422175.1 Alcaligenaceae bacterium UBA6179 | reverse complement strand
TGATACTCAGTGGCTCGAAGCAATGAGGTCTTTGCTGACACCCATGATTGCCATGCTGAACCAAATCTTGCCATCGACCGACACCATCAGCACGCTTTTAGCAGTGTTTATATGGATACTCTGGGGCTTAGGTGCCGCCGTGTTGCTAGCTGGCGCAGTTGGTGCACATATTTTCATCGGTCGGCGCAAGGTTAAAACCTTCCCAACTTGATTGTTTCGCTCAATCAGATGAGTTGGCGTACCTTCATCACTATTTTTTTTGGCGCCAGATGAAAAATCACCCCCCCCAACGGGTCCGTTTTCATCCGGCATCAACAATTCACATGTTATTCAGGCGCTAAATTGGTGCATAATTGACTCTTTTTTTAGCCCCCACCCGTTTTTTTAGATGACATGATGAAACTTAACGACCTAGATCAATTCAAATCTTATGTAAAAAACCGAAATCCTGAACAGCCCGAGTTTTTTCAAGCCGTTGAGGAAGTGATTGAAAGTTTATGGTCTTTCATTGCTGTCAATAAAAAGTACGCTGAATTTGGTCTGCTTGAAAGGTTAATTGAACCTGAACGCGTCATTATTTTTCGTGTGTCTTGGGTTGATGATATGGGCCACGTTCGTGTCAACCGCGGTTATCGTATTCAACATAGCTCTGCCATCGGCCCATATAAAGGCGGCCTTAGATTTCACCCTTCAGTCAATTTATCAATTTTGAAATTTCTTGCTTTTGAGCAAACCTTTAAAAATGCTCTCACAACCTTACCTATGGGGGGTGCCAAAGGCGGTTCAGACTTTAACCCTAAAGGTTGTAGCAACAACGAGATCATGCGCTTTTGCCAAGCATTTATAACCGAGCTTTATCGACATATTGGCTCAGATACTGATGTACCGGCAGGCGATATTGGTGTGGGTGGGCGTGAAGTCGGCTACATGGCCGGCATGATGAAAAAACTATCCAACAAAGCAGACTGTGTTTTTACGGGTAAAGGCGTGTCTTTTGGCGGCTCACTTATTCGCCCAGAGGCAACGGGTTATGGCACAGTTTATTTTGCAGAAGAAATGCTCAACCATGTTGGCAAATCGCTTGAGGGTATGAGCGTTTCGGTATCGGGTTCTGGCAACGTTGCGCAATACGCAATTGAAAAAGCGATGAGCATGGGTGCAAGAGTACTGACTGCCTCTGATTCAAACGGTACCGTTTATGATGAAGCCGGTTTTACACCTGAAAAACTTCAGTTGCTTATTGACCTTAAACTTAAAAAATACGGCCGTATCAGTGAGTATGCTGCAGAGGTAGGTGCTCAATACATTGAAGGTACCACCCCTTGGCATATACCAACAGATATTGCCATGCCTTGCGCAACACAAAACGAACTGAATGAGCATGACGCATTAACTTTAATCAAAAATGGCTTGGTGTGTGTTGCAGAAGGGGCAAATATGCCCTCTACCAATAACGCAGTCAAAGCATTTGAACTTGCGGGTGTACTTTACGCCCCTGGCAAAGCCAGCAATGCTGGTGGCGTGGCGACCTCTGGTCTTGAAATGAGTCAAAATGCAATTAGGCTTTCATGGCCCAGAGAAGAAGTTGATGCCCGTCTCAAACAAATCATGAATGCCATTCATACCTCATGCCTACAGTACGGTTCGCGAGCTGATGGTTCGGTCAGTTATGTTGATGGGGCCAACATTGCTGGGTTTGTTAAAGTAGCCGATGCTATGCTTGCTCAAGGCGTTGTGTAAAGGTTGGCGCCACCACACCATCAGCCAATACTCAACAGTTTATGTACTGCTTTTGCTGGATGGCGTAGTGGTGCCTAGTCATGATGCAAATAACTAACCGTTATTTTGCATGGCTCATTTTTTTCACCAGAATCGTTTAAGACTAAACGCTTAATCTATTGGTTTGTTTGAACGATCTGAATTATTTTTTTGGAGGCGCAACCCGGAATCG